>NZ_CACZOO010000036.1 GCF_902782855.1 uncultured Corynebacterium sp. | reverse complement strand
GTACAGGACCCGCGTCACGGCGTCCTGCAGGACAGCACTACGATTTCCGGCAGTTCCCCGACGGCGTCCTCGCGAAGCGCACCACCCCGCCCTGAAGACACCGGTCCCCACCAGGACCCGGCGCCGCCGGCGGCACCCGGCTTCTCCACGCGGCAACACCGCGGCACCGCCGCCCCCACGCTCACCCGGGAGTAACTGCACCATGCACGCCCTGACGATCAGCGTCCTCGTCCTGATCTTCCTGCTCGGAACCCTGCGCAACATCAACCTCGGCATCCTCGGCCTCATCGGCGCCTTCCTCGTCGCCCTGGCCGTCCCCGAGTTCACCGACGCCGCCGAGGATTCCGGCGATGTCTTCGACCGGGTCTTCGGTGGTTTCCCCGTCGACCTCATGATCGCCCTGATGGGCCTGACCTACCTCTTCGGCTTCGCCCAACAGAACGGCACGATCGACCTCATCCTGCGCTGGGCGATGCGGGCGGTGCGCGGCAACCGGGCGGTCATGCCGTGGATCTTCTTCGCCCTGACCGGCTTCTTCATGTCCATCGGCGCGATCTTCGCGATCGGTGTCATCTCCCCGCTGGCCGTTCCGTTCGCCCGCCGTTACCGCATCAACCAGCTGATGATGGGCATGATGGTCGTCCACGGCGGCATGGCCGGCCTGCTCAGCCCGCTGAGCGTCTACGGCATCTACGTCAATGACTTCCTCAAGAGCAACGACCTCGGCAGCCACACCTGGACACTGTTCCTCATGGCCCTGGTGTTCAACGTGCTCATGGGCGCCATCGTCTTCGTCGTCCTGGGCGGACGCCGCCTCTTCGGTGCGCAGGCCCGCGCCGAGATGGCGGAGATCCGGCAGAAGACGGAGGACGCTGCGGCCGCCGCAGACGCCGCAGACGCCGGTGCGAAGGCCGGCAGTGTCGCGTCCACCACGACCCTCACCCGCGCGGTGACGCCGTACCAGTGGGCGACGATCGTCGGACTGGCGCTGCTCGTCATCGGCGCGGGGATCTTCGCGCTCGACATCGGTGTGGTCTCCCTGGCCGTCGGCGGCGTGCTGGCGGTCATGAAGCCCACGGAATCCCGCAAGGCCCTCGACAACGTCTCCTGGGCGACGATCGTGCTGGTCGGCGGCATGGTGACCTATATCGAGGTGCTGCAGGCGGCGGGCACGGTCGACTGGATCTCCGACAAGATGTCCTCGCTGGGCGCCCCGCTGATCGGCCTGCTGCTGCTCTGCTACCTCTCCGGTGTGGTCTCGGCGCTGGCGTCCTCCATCGCCACGATCGGCATCGCGATCACCATGGCCACACCGTTCCTCGTCAACGGGGACCTGCCGGTCGCCGGTGCCGCGGCGGCGATCGCCGTGGCCGCGACGGTGGTGGACGTCTCGCCGTTCTCCACGAACGGTGCGATGGTGCTGGCCAACGTGGACGCCGAGCACCGCGACCGGTTCTTCCGGCAGATGCTCATCTACTCCGGTGTGGTCGTGGCCCTCGGGCCGCTGGCGGCGTGGCTGATGGTGTTCCTTCCGGTCTAGGTCCGGCCACGGGACGGGCACCGTCCCCCGGTACGGGCCGGGGCCGCCGTGGGCTTCCCGTCCACCAGCACCGCGGCACAGTTGGCCGGACCTCTTTCGGAGGCCTTTGTCACTGTGGGCCGGGCCCGGAGCGTAGCGCGGGTTGACACCACCAGTCCGGGGCCCTGGTCAGCGGGGTTCGAATGACCCGTTCGAACTGCAGGGTTCGCCGTCCGGACCGCCCGTAGTCTCTTCTGCTGCCACTCCCTCACGTGGACCGACACTGACTGCTCCACACGAGCACTGACACGAGGAGAACTTCCACAATGAGCACGTCTGACCGGACGCCGGAACAGCCGGAACCGGACACCCGGCAGGAGCTGCAGAGCCCGCTGGAGAATGAGGGATGGGGTCCAACTGAGCTGGCGAATCCGTTCACGGAAGAAGACCGGACCGTCCCGTGGTTCCGGCGACCGGCGACGCTGACCGGTGGTGCCGCGGTAGCGGTGGTCGTCATCGTTGGCCTGGTCATTGCGCTGGTTGTGACCGGGAAGGACGCGGATTCCGCTGAAGCCGGCTCAACAGCTGCAACGACCACCGGCTCCGCGGCGGCAGTCAACGACACCACCGAACTCACCTACGCCGACCGCCAGTTCCTGCGGGGGATCAGCCCCTCCATCCGACGGAATGCCACGGACAAGGAACTTCTTGATCAGGCCGACTACATCTGTTCCAAGCTCGAATCAAGCAGCAAGTCGGAAATCCAGTCCGCGCTGATCGACACCGGGCAGCAGCTCGCTGCCTGGCAGGGCATCGACGGCCCGGAGAACAAGGGACTCGGCGAGTATTCACTGTCCCAGGAGTTAGCCGGGGACGCCGCAAAGCTCATGTTCGACGCCGAAGAGGCCTTCTGCCCGGGGGCGTTCCCGGACACCGCCTCTGACATGATCAGCTGACCGTCGGCAACCCATATCTATGCGAATCACACACGAGAGAAACTGACATGACCATTCCTTCCCATATCCCTTCCCATATCCC
>NZ_CACZOO010000035.1 GCF_902782855.1 uncultured Corynebacterium sp. | reverse complement strand
GGTACCGACGAGCTTCAGCGGGGAGCCCGGATCGGGGGTACCCCAGCGGTAGTTCGGGGCGTGTCCGGGGTGTACGTAGGCGAGGACGTGGTGGGTGCCGGGTTCGGCGTCCGCGTCGTCGATCTCGGCGAAACTGGTGTGCTGTTCGTTGACGAAAGTGTCCACACGCAGCTTGTAGAGGGCGTGGACCTGGCCGGGCTGCATGGCGAGCAGCTGCTTGCCGGTGATGTGGATCTCGGGGGCTTCCGAGTTGTCGGTGCTATCGCTCATGACGGCAAGGATAGCCCCGTTTGAGGCTCTACCGGGCTGAATTCCGGGACATCCCGGACAGCGGGGCTGATTTCCCGTGGAGAGGATGTGAACAGACGAACTATCCGTGATCCCGCTGCGCCACCCCCGGATTGCGGTGGTGCTGTCTGAGAGTCTGTCCCGCAAGAGCCTACGTAATTCGCACTCCTAGCCGGCCTCTGTATGCGAATTAACTTACCATATGTGTCAAGTAAGTGAGCGAAAAATACATCTTGACCAGTAGTTACGTGGCGTGTCGCGGTACATTTGCGGTGGCATTGAAAGCGAGGAGGAGACATGGTCACGATATCTGGTCTACGGCCAGCCGCTGAGAGCTGGATGCTGTCTATCGGCCGTGGTTTGCGGCGTCCTGCTCCTCCGCGAGCCGGAGCAGCTCGCTGGGGCGCACGCCCAGAGCGTCGGCGTAGCGACCGAGGATGTCGAGGGTCAGGCTGGTCTGCCCCTGCTCGATGCGGATGACACTTCGCTTGCTCACGCTGACCGCAGCGGCGAGCTGGGTCTGGGTCATGTCCCGCTCCAGTCTGAGGCGGGCGATCGTTGTACCGAGACTCACGCGCCGTCGCTCCTGGACCGCCTGTTGAGCTTCTGTGAGGTCCGGTGTCGGCTGGGGCATGGCGACCATTGTGCCTCATGAGTGCCGGTGAGCCTGTGCTGACGCTTCGGGGAAAACTCCCCGTCCGCCTTGATGACCATGAAGGGTGACAGTACTGTCACCTTAGTCGGTGGGCAACTGCCACTGGCGTCCACGATTGACACACAAGAGAGGAAACCCCATGTCTTCTGTTAACCGTTCCACCGAGCGACCTGCTGCACGCCGCACCGGCCGACGCCTGTCCGCGCTGGGATTCGCTGCCGTCACCGCCACTGTCGTGGCTGTCTCTGGAGCAGGCAGTGCTGCCGCAGCGCCGACCGGCGGAAACACCTGCTACTTCTACCGGGGTAGCGACAGTGTTGTCTCCGTCGGCCCGCTGCACGCCGGTATTGCCGACGGAAACTGTGACTTCGTCACCTTCGGGAAGGGTTTCCCGGGGGTCGGCGGGCACACCGGCACCTTCGGCATCGGCAATGTCTACCTGGGCGACGGTAAGTGGGCGGTCGCTGAGGTCGACGATGTCCTGGGGGTTGCCCACCACTTCTCGGACACCAACCACAACATGCCGTTCTGATCCGCGCGATCCTGAGGACAACAGGAGATTACAGATGTCCCGGTACACCCTCTACAACTCGCTAGGACTAGACAGGAGTCTCGACCCGCAGCAGCTCGCTGCACAGCTAGACCAGTGGCTCAAGATGCCGGACCTGGCGCCTGCACAACTGGCAGAGCTGCAGGCAGCGCGAGCAATCCTCGGTGACCCTGTGAAGCGCACGGAGTATGACCGTCGCATCGACGACCCGTCCGCCGCGGAGATGTCGGTGGCGGAGATGCAGGAGCTGGCTGGACGAACGCAGTACCCGGCGACACCGAGTTGGTCGGCGGCTGCGGCGCCGACGATGGTACCGACCGCTTCCGGGTCCCCGGTCACAGTTGGACGGAGCTCAGCCGCGGCCCTCGGCGTGTTGTTCCTGTTCCTGGTGCTCAGTTTGTTCCTGAGCTGGAAGAAGTTCACCAGCAGCTTCAGCTATGGAGGTGAGGACTTCGAGTACGACGTCGACCAGAACGGGTACGGACGCCTACTGGACGACCTCACCTCTGACGGACAGGTGATTTCCGGTTCCTCCGAGATCCTCCCCTTCTACCTCTCGGGGATGCTGATCTCTCTGGTGCTGGTTCTTGTGGGATCGGTGCTTCTCGCGATGGGGAAGAAACCCCGTGCCGCCGCTGTACTGGCTGGGGTCGGCGGTCTGGTCGCAGTGCTTCTCTCTGTTTTGAACATGGCCGGGAACAACATGGACAACGTCATGGATGATTCGGCCGGTGTCGAGGACATTATGGATGCGATGCTCCGAGGTGGCGAGTTGTCTACCGGCATCGGATGCTTCATCGCCCTCGTCGCTGGAATCCTCGTCATCGTCGTCGCAGGATTCGCTTTCTTCCTCGTCCGGCGGCACCAACTCGCCCGGTCCGGCTATGAGCACCCGGGGAGCCCCGGATTCGGTGGGCACCCGGACGCTGCTCCGACCTCGCCGCAGTTCGCAATGCCGACCAAAGACCAGAAACCCTTCGCCTCCGGAACCTGGAACTGGCCGGACGGGCCCTCATCAGAAAGATGACCATCATGAAGACATCACGTGCAGCGGCGGGTATCTCTGCCCTCGCAGCCTCCCTCGTCCTGGCATCCTGCAGCGACGGTTCGACCGCCAAGGTCGCTGACAACTACACCCCGCCAGCGACGTTCACCGATGCCGCCGATGCCCAGGACCTCGGCAAACTGGACACCTCATCGCCGGAGAAGGTGGAACAGGATCCGGAAACCATTGAGAAAAGGGAGATCCTCCGGGACAGTGAGAGTTATCAGTACCTTTCCACGCCGAACTACATCGAACCGGGTGCACGGTACTATGTCGATTCCGCAGGGGGGCTGGGCATGTGCTCCTTCGGCTGGTTCGTCCAGGAGAGGGAACACCGGGACGCCACCTACAACCTCACCGCCGGACACTGCGGCAACCCCGGAGACAAAGTCTACATGGATCCGAGCGGGACCGAGGATCCCCGACAGTTCGTCGGGGTCGGTGAGTTCGTGTGGCAGGCCTTTGATGGTGAGGCATCCGCGACGAACGGCGGTGATGACTATGCGCTCATCCAATTCTATCCGGAGCTCGTCGACGAGGACGTCATAACCGGTACCCCGAACTTCCAGCTCTTCGGTAAGCAGGGAGAACTGGAACTTGCAGGATGGGAGGACGCCACCTGGCTGGAGAAGAACAAGCCTTACATGTGTCGCCTCGGTTGGCGGTCCGGCATCACCTGTGGTGAATATCAGAAGATGGTGGATGATACGAATGTCGCCTTCGACGGCATCACCGATCATGGTGATTCCGGCGGCGTGATCTGGGCATTCGACCCTGCGGACAGCTCCATGCGCACGATTCAAGCTGTCGCCATCACCAGTTGGGTGGACTTCGCGGAGGACGCTGCGACCACCAATGGCAAGACCATCGACAAGGTGATGACGGGTATGGACCTGGGGGTTCTCGCATGACGAACTGGCAACAGCAACCGCAGCAGACACCGCAGAACTGGCAGATGCCGCAGCAGGCACCGCACCAGGGGACGCTTCCCGGACCTGGCGTTCGGGACTACTTCGTCCGGCTCACTGGATTCGGCGACTCCGTGCCCAGTCCCCGGGAAGTGGCGGCACTCACCGCAGCCGACGTTGTTGAGCCACGCGTCCAGAATCTTCTCGTCTGGCGACGCACCCTTCTGATTTTCGCTATTCCCTTTCTCCTGTTGTCGCTTATTCTTTCGATTTGCCGGGCAGTTGATTATTCCACGGGAGGTAGTGCCGACTTCGATACCGGTATCGGCATGTTTCTCACGTGGATATCGCCAATTCTTTTCTTAGTATTGCTGCTTGGTGCGACTATCGCTGCCGTCCGGTGGGTGGAAGCTGGCAAGATGACTCGGATTCTATTCTGGAGCTGGGTTGTGGCTACCGCTGTTCCATTAATAGCAGCGCTAGTTCCCATGTCTCGGCAATTTGATTTCGATAAGCTTGGTGAGGCGCAGTTTGAGTCCATATACGGGTATGAAGCTGACATTGTGGGCTCTTCCGGCCTAAGAGTGCGTAGCGGGTGTGAAGCCCTCGAAGTGGGCCACCACAACATGTAGGGACCATTGATCCCCAGGGGCCGGGAACGTGGAAGGACCCTGCGGTGACAAGATGAAGGTGTCTAATCACCACCTCGTCAACCACAGGATCCATGTCTCACCCTACCGTCACCTCTACCTCTGCCCCGAACATCGTCGCCGATACGATCTGCCGCACCGCAGAACTCGGCCTGTCCATCGACAACGCCGCCGACGCCGGGGAGGTGACCCACCTGTTCTGCCGCCCGGTCGCCACGGCCGTGGACATCACCTGCCCGCAGTGCCACCACGACGGTCGGGTCCGCGACCACGTCGAACGCACCCTCACTGACCTTCCCATCGCCGGGCACCCCGCCCTGCTGCACATCCGGGTACCCCGCCTGCAGTGCACGAACGACGACTGTGAGGTGACGATCTACCGCGCGGGACTGCCGACCACCGCCGCCCGGCGATCTTCGGTGACCCGTCGGGTGACCCGCTGGATCCTGCAGCGCATGGCGATCGACAAGTTGAGTGTGAAAGCCTGCGCCCGCGCGCTGGGCCTCGGCTGGGACACGGTGAACACCCTGGCGGTGACCGCGTGCCGCGCCCTGGCCTACGGTGAGGCGTCGCGTATCGACCACGTCCGTGTCCTGGGCGTCGATGAGCACAAGTGGAAACATGTCCGTGGTGACGGCTCGGCCTCGTTTGTCACCGTCATTGTGGACCTGACACCACAGGTCGACGGGGTCGGCCCGGCACGACTGTTGGACATGGTGCCGGGTAGGAGTGCTGAGGTGTTCGGCGACTGGTTGGCCGCCAGGCCGGAGGGTTTCCGGGACACGGTGAAAGTCGCCACGATGGACGGGTACACCGGGTATGCGAAAGCTGCTGGTGAGTACCTTCACCGGGCCCGGACGGTCATGGATCCGTTCCATGTGGTGCGCCTGGCCGCTGACAAGCTCGATGCGTGCCGTCGGCGGGTGCAGAACGCCACCCTGGGCCATCGCGGGTGTAAAGGAGATCCGCTCTACGGAATCCGGCGGACGATGCTGACCAGGATCAGCTTCGTGACCCCGAAACGCGCCGAACGTCTTGACGAGGTTCTCACCGCCGACGGACATGCCGCGGTGCAGGTCACCTGGAAGGTGTATCAGGACCTGATCGCCGCGTACCAGGATGAGGACCGGCGGGCGGGGAAACTGCGACTCTACAAGCTCGCCAAGCGGTTACGTCAGGGTGTGCCCAACGAGCTCAAGGAGCTACGCAGCCTGGGACGGACGTTGTGGAAGAGACTCAAGGACATCCTCGCGTACTTCGACACCAGCGCATCCAACGGTCCGGTCGAAGCCATCAACGGAAGGCTGGAACACCTGCGTGGCATCGCCCTGGGATTCAGGAACAAGAGCCACTACATCTTGCGGTCACTGATCCACTCCGGAGGGCTTCACGAACGGATCAACGCACTCTGAAACCGGAAGAGCCACATATCCTCCCTGTACTTCAATTGAAAATCAACTGTAGAGTTACCGGAAAACAATTCGATGACAGCGGGAACTTCAATATGGCGTGACGGAACCACTTGG
>NZ_CACZOO010000034.1 GCF_902782855.1 uncultured Corynebacterium sp. | reverse complement strand
GCAATGGTTGAGCACTGGTTGAGCACTGTAACCTTGACCATCATAGCGACTTGAAGACAACATCAACGGACACACCGATGAGGATGGTGGCAGTGGAGAGCAGTCGACCGACGTTCCGGAGCCTCGGCGTCGCCGCGGAGATCGTGGATGCGCTGGCGGACAGGGGGATCGACCGTGCGTTCGCGATCCAGGAGCGCACCCTGCCCCTCGCGCTGACCGGCAAGGACCTCATCGGGCAGGCCCGTACCGGCATGGGCAAGACCCTCGGGTTCGGCGTCCCGATGCTCGACCGCCTCTTCGACGACGCCGACGTCACCGACCTCGACGGCACCGTCCGCGGCCTCGTCGTCGTCCCGACGCGCGAACTGTGCCTGCAGGTCACCGAGGACCTCGCCGCCGCAGCCGCCCACCTCACCGCACCCCACGGCGACGGCACCCGCCCGTTCCGTGTCACCGCGATCTACGGTGGTGTGCCCTTCGAGAAACAGACCGCCTCGCTGGCCGCCGGCACCGACGTCGTCGTGGGGACGCCGGGCCGACTGCTCGACCTGTCACGGCAGAACCTCCTGGACCTCTCCCATGTCGAGGTGCTCGTCCTCGACGAGGCCGACGAGATGCTCGACCAGGGTTTCCTCGACGATGTCAAGGCGATCATGGCGCAGACCGCGGCACACCGGCAGACCATGCTCTTCTCAGCGACGATGCCCGGCCCGGTCGTCGCCCTGACCCGCAGCTTCATGCACCATCCCGTGCGGGTGCGGGCGGACAACTCCTCCGCCCGGGCCACCCACGCCACCACCACGCAGATCGTGTTCCAGTCCCACCGGCTCGACCGGGTCAGCGTCCTCGCCCGGATCCTGCAGACCCCCGGCCGTGGCCGCACCATCGTCTTCACCCGCACCAAGCGCTCCGCGGCAATGGTCGCCGAGGACCTCGCAGGGCTCGGTTTCCGTGTCGGCGCCGTGCACGGCGACATGCGGCAGAACGACCGGGAGCGTTCACTGGACGCCTTCCGCGACGGCTCGGTGGACATCATGGTCGCCACCGACGTCGCCGCGCGCGGCATCGATGTCGAGGATGTCACCCACGTCATCAACTACCAGGTCCCGGAGGACGACAAGACCTATGTCCACCGCATCGGACGCACCGGCCGTGCCGGGCACTCCGGGGTGGCCGTCACCCTCGTCGACTGGGACGACCTGACCCGGTGGCAGGCCATCGACGACACCCTCCGGCTGGGCCACCCCGAACCGCCCCGCTGGTTCTCCACCTCACCGGAGTTCCTCGCAGAGTTCGCACTGCCCGAGGACGTCACGGACCGGGTCGGACGCCCCGTCCGGGTACAGGGTTCCGCCGCCGCCACCGCCCCGGCCCGCCGTGACAGGAACCGTGACAGCCGTGGCGGTCGCCGGGACCGGAAAGCCGCCCACCGTTGATCCGACGGACCACCTCCCCCCGTCCGGAACACCGGACCCGCACTGACCTGGCGGTCACCGCCGGACTCACGGTCGCGGCGGTGGCTTTCGTCGGCGTCGGCTGGTTGTTCTCCGACACCCGGGGCACAGACCACTCCACCGCCGCCCCGGGCGACGCCATCTCACCTGCCACCGCCGAAGACGTGCAGGTGCCCACCGCGGTCCGGGAGACCTGGCGCGCCGCCACCGACCCCACCACCGCACCGGAACCGTTGACCATGGACGGTGCAGTGGTCCGTACCGACGGTGACCGCGTCGCCGTCCTCGACGCCGCCGACGGGCACGAGGTGTGGTCCTACCGTCGTAACCGCGCCCTGTGCGCGGTCACCGGCGGCTGGTCACGTGTCATCGCGGTCTACCGCGGGCCGAAGGGGTGCGGGGAAGCCACAAGTCTCGCCGTCGCGACCGGCCGGTACGTGGACACCCGCTCCGCTCTCGCCCCCGATGAGGTGACGACGTTCCGTTCCCTGGACCATGTCGGTCTGCTCGGTGACGACCGGGTGGAACTGTGGCGTTCCGACCTGGTCCGCACCGTCGAAGTGGGGCACCAGGAGGTGGCGGTGAACCCCGGCGTCCAGCCTGCCGACGGCTGCCGCTTCTCCTCCGCACTCACCCGCAAGAAGGTCCTGGCCGTTGTCATGGACTGCCCGGGTGACACCGGCGGTGACCGCACCGTCAGCCTGCTCGACGCAGACCCTGAGAATGCCGGTGAGCCGGAGACCACCCACGACTTCACGGTGCCGGAAGGCTCCGAACTCGTCGCCGTCGGCCAGGACGCCGCCCTGATCTACGTACCCGGTGACGGCGTGCGGGCGAAGGACGACACGGACGAGGAGGGCTCCCGTTTCCAGGTGCTGCGCACCGACGGCAGTTTCGGGCAGTACCCGGCCGACCCGGTCGACACCTCGGGCCCCGCCTACCCCGCCGCCGGACGCCCGGCGCAGACCGCCGACCTGCCGCACCACATGACGTGGTTCGACGGTCAGCGTGTCCTCGCCTTCGGGCCGACCGACCTTGACCTCCGGTTCTCGGTGCCCGCACTGGGCACCGGTGCCGCCATGGGGGGACGCCTCCTGCTTCCCGTCACCGGCGGCATCGCCGTCGTCGACTGGACCGACGGGCGCACCGAGACGGTCATACCGGTCGACCGGGGCGACTGGGCCGGTCCGGTGACCCTGCGGGTGCAGGGTGACACGCTCATCGAGCAGCGCGGCGGGACTCTCGTCGGGCTCGCCGCGTCCTGAACCTGCCCCGACCGTCAGCTGTCGTAGCGGCGTGCGGCCCAGTCGACGGCGTCGGCGTTGAACAGCAGACCCAGGCCGACGACACCGACCAGGACGGTGGGCAGGCCCAGGTCGATGCGGCCCGAAGAGAACATGTACACCGAGACCAGGACGAGGATCATGTTCGTCATCGCCACCGGACCCCGCCCCCAACGACGACCGTTCCTGAGGAACCAACCTGCCAGCGCGACGACCCCACCGAAGATGATGAACCAGGCTGCGGTACCGTAGCCGCTGATCACGACATCGTCGTCGTGGACGCCGTTGAGTTCACGGACGATCATGACCACGGCGATGATCAGCCCGACCCCACCTTCCGCCAGGCCGAGCCAGCCGGCGACACGGATACTCCGGGGCAGAACGAGGCCGGAGTCAGGGGAGGACGGGGAGGTTGTGGCGGACGTGGTGCTGCGGTCGGGACGGGGGCGGGCGCTCATGTGCCCCGATCCTAGCGGCGTGCCGGGTGAGCGGTGAAACTGTCCGGGAGACGGGGCCGACGACCGGGGCCGGCAATCGAGACAGCACAGTCTGTTAACCCACCCTTACCAAATCGTCCAAATCGAAAAGCTGTGATTTGTCACACTCTTTTCCATTCATCCCTAGCGGAGGCCGGAGATCCGTGCCATGATCTAACACGTAACAGCGAGAGGGCCTGCAAGTTACATCCCCGTTAACGGGAGTCTTTCCCCCTCTGCTCAACGGCGAACACCCCGGCACACCTTCCACCGCTGTCGGCCTCGCCACACCACTGTTCACATTCCCCGACGACCCGGACCGGTCACCGACGCCCGGACGCTACCCACGCGCCCGAACCCCGACCACGCCCGAACCACAATGCACCGTCTCCTCCCCGAGACACCGACCAACGACTTCCAGGAGAAGATCACCATGGACTGGCGCCACGAAGCAATCTGCCGCAGCGAAGACCCCGAGCTGTTCTTCCCGGTCGGAAACTCCGGCCCCGCCCTGGCCCAGATCGCCAAGGCCAAACTCGTCTGCAACAAGTGTCCCGTCACCCACGACTGCCTCGCCTGGGCCATCGCCTCCGGACAGGACGCCGGGGTGTGGGGTGGCATGAGCGAGGACGAACGGCGTGCCCTCAAGCGTCGCAACAACCGCGGCCGCACGCGCACCCACGCCACTGTCTGACAGCACCGCAGTTTAGGTAGTCACGCAAGACACCGGTAGACTGGTGCAGTTGTAGACCCCGGGAGTGTTCTTTCGGGGACATCCCGTCAGAACACGTAAGGAGTGACCATGAGCAAGCGTGGCCGTAAGCGCAAGGACCGTCGCAAGAAGAGCGCGAACCACGGTAAGCGTCCGAACGCCTGATACGCGTCCGAGCATCCAGAGGCCCGGTCCGGAGACATTCTCCGGTCCGGGCCTCTGTGCATGCGCGACGTGGGGCGGTGCCGCACTGGTCCGGACCTCTATCCGCCCCTGCGGATCCGCCCCGTGTCGAATATCGTTCCTCGTCGGAACGTTCCAGACGAAAGTGACAAGGTCAGAAAGACCGATACAGAGGTGCGGGATTCCGCATGACGGGGCGTTCCAGGCGGGTACGGGCCGGTCCAGGCAGGCTCAAGGCCCGTTCAACCCCGTTCGATGCGCCGCTGGACGGAGGTCACCTCGGTGACCGTCCCCTCCCTGGCGACGACCGTGCGACGAACCGTGGTCTGCGTGGTGTGCAGCGCGGTGACGATACGACCACGCAGGTCCGTCGGTGCAGAGTCACAGCAACGCACCCTGAGGAGCTCCCGGACCTGCTGCTCGATTCCCAGCTGCTCGAGACATGACGGGCAGTTCGCGGCGTGTTCGGCCAGTCTGTCCCGGAGGGTCTCGTCACAGCCACCGTCGACGTACTCGTAGAGAACGTCGACGAGGTCATCGCAGTCGGGCGGGAGGTTCGTCTGCTTGTCGGTCATCGTCATCACGCTTTCGTCTTTGCTGCGGTCTTCGAGGATTTCGCAGTCTTCGCCGCCGTCGCGGCATCGAGTCCGATCCCACGCTCGGCAGCGACATCCTTGAGCTTCGTGCGCAGCTGCCTGCGTCCGCGGTGCAGCCGGCTCATCACCGTACCGATCGGCGTCCCCATGATCTCGGCGATCTCCTTGTACGGGAGGTCCTCGACATCCGCGTAGTAGACGACCATGCGGTAGTCGTCCGAGAGTTCCATGAGGGCATCCCGGATCCGGGAGTCCGGGATCCGCTGCAGTGCCTCTATCTCGGCGGAGCGCAGACCCGTCGAGTCATGGGACGCCACATCCGCCAGCTGCCAGTCGGTGACCCCCTCATCGGAGGTCTCCTTCGGCCTACGCTGCGCCTTACGGTACTGGTTGATGTACGTGTTCGTCAGAATGCGGTACATCCAGGCCTTGAGGTTGGTCCCCGGCCTGTAGGAACCGAAAGCCTGGTAGGCCTTCATGTAGGCGTCCTGGACAAGGTCCTGGGCGTCCGCCGGATTGCGGGTCATCCCGAGGGCGGCACCGTAGAGCTGGTCCAACAGGGGTAGCGCGTCCTCCTCGAAGCGGGCGAGCAGTTGCTCGTCGCTGTCGTTGGTGCGCTTCACGGTGTTGCTCATGGCTCCTCTGCGTCGGTCGGCGATCTGCCGCTCCACCGGGCTCAACCACCCGGGTGCGCGACGTTATTCCCCCATCGTATCCTGTGCCCCCGCGATGAGTTCCGGCCCGTCGACCGCGGCGTTGCCGACCCGCCGGTCGACCGCGCGGATCGTGAGCACCCGCCGTGTCACCTCATCCGGGAACCGGGACGCCGTCTCCCGCAGCTGGTCACCCCCGTCGGTCCAGGCCCCCGCCTCCCCGTCGGAGAGCACCCGCGGCATCCGGTCGTGCAGCCACGCCACCGGTTCGGCCGACGCGGTGGTGACCACTGTCGCCCGCAGTTCCCCCTCCCCGTCAACGTCGACCAGGCCGGCGACGGTCAGCGGTCCGTCCCCGGTGACCAGGTAGGGCGTCTTCGTGCCCGAATCCGCGTTCCACTCGTACCAGCCGTCCATGACCACCAGCGCCGGTTCCGCGCCGCGGAACGACGCCTTGTCGAAAGCGGTCTCCCCGCGGGCGTTGAAGAGCACGGTTCCCGGTTTCCAGGGGGCGGGGAACCCCCAGACCGCCGGACCGAGGACGAGGCGCCCACCGAAGCGCCGCACCACGGCGACCCGGCGGGTCGGCGCGATGTTCCAGCTCGGCCGGTACCAGTCGCCGGGCAGCGCCGTGACCTGTTCTCCGAGCCGGGTGGACAGGTCGGCGAGCAGGGCATCCGTCGTGGTGAACAGGATGTAGCGACCACACATGGAATCCAGCCTAGGCCAAACTACACTGGAGCCATGACCGCTACACCGTGGGCTGCTCCGTTCGCCCCGTCCCCCGTCACCGCCACCGTCTCTGTCCCGGGATCGAAGTCGATCACCAACCGGGCACTCCTGCTGTCGGCGCTCGCCGACGGCCCCTCCGAGATCACCGGTGCGCTGCGCAGCCGTGACACCACCCTCATGGCGGACGCGCTGCGGGCCCTGGGCACCACCGTCGTCAACGACGGCGACAACATCACCGTCACCCCCGGCACACTGCACGGCGGCGAGGTGCAGTGCGGGCTGGCCGGCACCGTGCTGCGCTTCCTGCCCGCCGTCGCCACCCTGGCCACCGGTGAGGTGTGGTTCCACGGTGACCGCGAGGCACAGTCCCGCCCGATGGGAACCACCCTGGACTCGCTGCGCGCCCTGGGCGCGACCGTCACCGAGTCCGGTGACCCCGACGCCCCGCTCCCCTTCGCCGTCATCGGACACGGTCGGATGCCCGGTGGCGAGGTACGGATCGACGCCTCCGCGTCCTCCCAGTTCGTCTCCGGTCTGCTGCTCGCCGGCGCGCGGTTCGACGAGGGGGTCACCGTCGTCCACGTCGGGGAGGCGGTGCCCAGTCAGCCGCACATCGAGATGACGGTGGAGATGCTGCGTGCTGCGGGCGTGACCGTCGACGTCAGCTTCAACCGGTGGACGGTGCACCCGGGTCCGGTGCGGGGACGCCACTGGGCCGTCGAGCCGGACCTGTCGAACGCGACACCGTTCCTCGCCGCCGCCGCGGTCACCGGAGGAGAGGTGCGGGTCCGCGACTGGCCGGGACAGACCACCCAGCCCGGAGACCAGTTCCGTGCCGTGCTGGCGGACATGGGGATCTCGGTCGACCATGACACACACACCGGTGAACTCATCGTCCGCGGTTCCGGGGGAGGCGTCATCAGGGGCATCACCTGGGACATGCACGACATCGGCGAGTTGACGCCGACCGTCGCCGCATTGTGCGCCCTGGCCACCGGCCGCAGCCACCTCTACGGCATCGCCCACCTTCGTGGTCACGAGACT
This sequence comes from uncultured Corynebacterium sp., assembly GCF_902782855.1. Taxonomy (GTDB): domain Bacteria; phylum Actinomycetota; class Actinomycetes; order Mycobacteriales; family Mycobacteriaceae; genus Corynebacterium. Next base: position 15,703 of record NZ_CACZOO010000034.1, on the reverse strand, counting down.
GACCGGCTCGCCGCGCTGGAGGCGGAACTCACCGGACTGGGCTGCGGGGTCTCCCAGACCGCCGACGGCCTGGTGATCGACCCGGCCCCGCTGCACGGTGGGCTGTGGCACACCTACGCCGACCACCGGATGGCCACCGCGGGGGCCATCCTCGGGCTGGTCACCCCGGGGGTGACGGTCGAGGATGTCACCACCACCACCAAGACCCTCCCCGGTTTCGAGACCCGCTGGGCACAGATGGTGGGGGCCTAGCGGATATGGCGCAACGCCGGTACGACGAAACCGATGTGAAGGTCCGCCCGGGGAAGGGGTCCCGGCCGCGGACGAAGGACCGGCCGTCCCACCGGGACGCCGCGACCGGAATGGTCGTGACGAAGGACCGCGGACGTTGGGGGGTCGTCATCGACGGTGCCGATCCGTCCGCTCCCCCGGCGATCTGCATGCGGGCCCGGGAGTTGGGACGCACCCCTGTCGTCGTCGGGGACCGGGTGGCCGTGGTCGGGGACACCTCGGGGGCGGACGGCACACTGGCCCGCATCGTGCGCCTGGAGGAGCGCACCACCGTCCTGCGTCGCACCGCCGACGACACGGACGCCTACGAGCGGGTCGTGGTCGCCAACGCCGACCAGCTGCTCATCGTCACCGCGGTGGCCGATCCGCCGCCCCGCTCCGGGTTCGTGGAGCGCGCCCTCATCGCCGCCTTCGTCGGGGGACTGCGACCGGTACTGTGCCTGACGAAGTCGGACCTCGCCGACCCCTCGGAGTTCGCCGCCGAGTTCGCCGACCTGGACGTGCGCGTCATCGTCTGCGGTCGTGACGACCCGCTGGACCCGGTGACCGATCTGGTCCGCGGCCACCTCACCGCCCTCATCGGGCACTCCGGGGTGGGCAAGTCCACCCTGGTCAACCGGCTGGTTCCTGATGCGGACCGGGCCACCGGGGTGGTCTCGGGTGTCGGCAAGGGGCGGCACACCTCCACCCAGTCGGTCGCGTTGCGGCTGCCTGCGTCTGAGGACGCTGAAGACGGGAAGGACGCCGGCTGGATCATCGACACCCCCGGCATCCGCAGCTTCGGTCTCGCCCATGTGGACCCGGAGCAGGTGGTGGGGGTGTTCGAGGATCTGCGGGACGTCATTGAGGACTGTCCGCGGGGCTGCACGCACGCCGGCCCGCCGGCTGACCCGGAGTGCGCCCTGGACACGCTGACCGGGGCGAGCGCCCGTCGCGTGGCCGCGGTCCGCGTCCTGCTGGAGGCGCTGCGGTCGAACAACGAGTGGGAGCTGTGATCCGCGGGAGCCACTGACCGCTGTATCTATATTTGAAGTACTCAAGGTTGTACTTCTTCAAAATTAGTCCTATGGTGGGGGCATGCGCACAGAGCAGACACCCACCTGGACCGACCGTGTCAGGGGCGCGGGGCTGAAGGCCACCCCGGGACGCGTCGCCGCCCTGGAGTTCCTCCACTCCCACCCACACAGCACGGCCGCCGAGGTGCACGCCGGCATTCACACGGAACTTCCCTCCGTGTCCATGCAGTCCGTCCACAACGTCGTGAACGACCTGAGCGCACATGGCCTCCTCCGCCGCATCGACCTTCCCGGAGCCGGCGGAGCCCGCTATGAAACGGAGACCGGGGACAATCACCACCACGCCCACTGCGTGGTCTGCGGACGCATCGACGACATCGCCTGCGTCATCGGTGAAGCCCCCTGCCTCACCCCGTCGGAACCCAACCCGCTGCAGACCGTCCTCACCGCCGACGTGACCTTCCACGGCATCTGCACCGACTGCGCGGACAGGGAGGATCCGGTGACGGGTGCCACCACGGACTCTGACTGACCTCCCGATCCACCGACCACACCGACCACACCGACCACACTGCCCGAAGAGCACAGACGTCACAGACGTCACAGACAACACAGAAGAAACAGAAGAAGAAACAAGGAGACCACGATGACTGACGACATCACCGGCTGCCCGTTCGACCACACCGCCGGAAACCACTCCACCCCGACCGCGACCACCGGCGACCGGATGCCGCTGCCCACCGAGGGCGACGCCAACCAGAAATGGTGGCCGAAGCGGCTGAACCTGCACCTGCTGGCCCACAACCCGCAGGAGCTCCGCCCGACCGCCGCCGACTTCGACTACGCCGCCGCCTTCAACACCCTCGACCTGCCCCAGGTCAAGAAGGACATCGCAGAGGTCCTCACCACTTCGCAGTCCTGGTGGCCCGCCGACTTCGGCAACTACGGGCCCCTGATCATCCGCATGGCCTGGCATTCCGCCGGCACCTACCGCTCCTCTGACGGGCGCGGCGGCTCAGGCCACGGCCAGCAGCGATTCGCCCCGCTGAACAGCTGGCCCGACAACGCCGGCCTGGACAAGGCGCGTCGTATCCTGTGGCCGGTCAAGAAGAGGTACGGGCAGAAGCTGTCCTGGGGTGACCTCTTCATCCTCGCCGGCAACGTCGCCCTGGAGACCATGGGATTCAAGACCATCGGCTACAGCGGTGGACGCGAGGACACCTGGGAGCCGGAGGACGTCTTCTGGGGTGCGGAGACCGACTGGCTCGGCACCGACGCCCGTTACAGCGGCACCAACTCCACCACCCGTGAGCTGCAGAAGCCCTTCGGTGCAACCACCATGGGTCTGATCTACGTCAACCCCGAGGGCCCCGAGGGCAACATGGATCCGGCCGCCGCGGCCCAGGACATCCGTGAGACTTTCGCCCGGATGGGCATGAACGACGAGGAGACCGTCGCCCTCATCGCCGGCGGCCACACCTTCGGCAAGACCCACGGTGCCGCCCCCGAGGGCGAGTACTCCGGCGAGGCCCCCGAGAGTGCCCCGATGGAGCAGCAGGGCCTGGGCTGGAAGGACAGCTACGGCACCGGCAAGGGAGATGACCAGATCTCCTCGGGCCTGGAGGTCACCTGGACCTACCACCCCACCCGCTGGGACAACGAGTTCTTCCACATCCTCTTCGCCTACGAGTGGGAGCCGGTCACCGGTGAGGGCGGCCACGGCCACTGGCGTCCGAAGGACAACGCCGGCGCAGACATGGTGCCCCTCGCCCACTCCGACGGACGCCGCGAGCCCCGCATGCTCACCACCGACATCACCCTGCGCGTCGACCCCGCCTACGAGAGGATCTCCCGCCGGTTCAAGGACGACCAGGCCGCATTCAGTGACGCGTTCGCCCGCGCCTGGTTCAAGCTGACCCACCGTGACATGGGACCGGCCACCCGCTACCTCGGCCCCGAGGTCCCGTCCGAGGAGTTCATCTGGCAGGACCCGGTGCCCGCCGCCACCGGTGAGCGGATCACCGACGCCGACATCGCCGAGCTGAAGGAGGCTGTCCTGGCCTCCGGGCTCAGTGTGACCGACCTGGTGAAGACCGCCTGGGCATCGATGTCCACCTTCCGCGCCACCGACTACCGGGGCGGCGCCAACGGTGCCCGCATCCGCCTGGAACCGCAGCGCAGCTGGGAGGTCAACGAGCCCGCCGAGCTGGCCCGTGCCCTCGACTCGCTCGAGTCCGTCCGGGCCGCCTTCAACGACGCGCACGGTGACCGTCAGGTGTCCCTGGCCGACCTCATCGTCCTGGCCGGCAGCGCCGCCGTCGAGCAGGCCGCCGCGGACGCCGGGACCCCGGTCGAGGTGCCCTTCACCCCGGGCCGTACCGACGCCGACCAGGAGCACACCGACATCAACACCTTCGCCTACCTCGAGCCGAAGGCCGACGGTTTCCGCAACTACGCCGACCCGGCGCTCGACATCCCCGCTGAGCACCTGCTCGTCGACAAGGCCAACCTGCTGGGGCTCACCGCCCCGCAGATGACCGTGCTCCTCGGTGGACTGCGCGCCCTCGGTGCCACCTACGGCAACTCCGCGGTCGGTGTCCTCACCGACCGCCCCGGCACCCTGACCAACGACTTCTTCGTCAATCTGCTGGAACTGGGCAACGACTGGACCCCGCAGGACGCGGACTCCACCACCTTCGTCTGCACCGACGGTGAGACCGGTGAGGAGAAGTGGACCGCCACCCGCGCCGACCTGGTCTTCGCCTCGAACTCCGAGCTGCGGGCGCTGGCGGAGGTCTACGCCAGCGACGACGCGAAGGAGAAGTTCCTCGACGACTTCGTCGACGTCTGGGTGAGGATCGCCGAGGCCGACCGCTTCGACCTGCACCGCTAGTCCGGTCCCGGCCGGTGCGGGGGGCCGGTCCAGGGCAGGTCCGGAACAGGTCTAGAGCAAGTCCACGAGGACGCCGAGTTCCTTGGCGTCGTACCAGCTCATGAGATTGTCCTCGCAGTCACCGAGGGTGATCTCAGCGTCCTCATCCCCCAGGTCGGCGGCGTCGACGACCTCGATCGCCGCCGCGGTGGCCGGCTCATTGCCCTCGTCGTCGACGTGGATCGCCACCAGCTGCGCGGTCTCCAGCAGTGCCGGGGACAGGTCCACCACCGCCTCCCCCTTCTCCGCGTTCGCGGTGACGGCGGCCGTCGGCAGATCAGCGGAGATCACCACACGACGGTGCGGGAACCTCTCCTCACCGCCGGCGGAGAGCAGCCGCAGTGACGCCCGCGACGCCTCCAGGAACGCCTGGTACTCGATCTCCTCGTCGTCACCGACGGTGAAGAACTCGCGCAGTGCCGGTGTGAGGGAGAATCCGACACCCGAACGCACCGGCAGCTTCCCCTCGCGGGCGAGGACGCCGAGCATGTCGAAGGTGGCCGGAAGATAGACCCGGGTGGTCGCAGCCGAGGTCGCCATGGTCAGAAGGTCCCTTCGAGACCGAGCAGCCCGGTGATCTCGACGATCGCCCGGTCGAACTGCTGGTAGTAGACGCCGATGAGCCCCGACTCGACCGCACCCTTGATGTTGAGGATCGAGTCGTCGATGAGGACGCAGTCGTTGACGGCGACATCGAGCCGGTCCGCGGTGATCTCGAAGATCCGCGGATCGGGCTTGTCGACCCCGACCTCGCCGGACAGGACGACGGTGTCGACGTAACCGGCCTCCTCCCAGCTACGGATCGGGTCGGCGGCGGGGCCACCGGGATCGTTGGAGAGGATGGCAGTTCCGTATCCGGCGTCCTTGGCCGCGGTGAGGACCTTGCGCCAGCGTCGGCGGTCCTCCTCCGCCCCGTCGAGGACGCCGCAGTAGTCCACAATCAGTGCTCGCATACCCGTATTGTGCCACGACCCCTCCCCCCGCCGCCCGTCACGGTCTAGGATGTGGCTTATGGGGACCTCGGGGAAGAAGATCAGGGCGGCTTCAGCGTTGCAGTCACCGCCGGCACCGACCGTGGCAGCGGGCACCACACCACTGCCCGGCATGGTCTATCTCCGCCGACCGGTGGGCGACACGGTTTCCGGCGACGCCCGGGTGGCGGACATCGGACCGGCGCCGATGACTGTCCCGCCCACCCCGGGCGACGCGGAAAGCGTGCTTGTCGACACCGCCGGAACCACCCCGACCGGGAATGCCGCGGCGGCCGGGATCGCACGTCTGCTGTGCCTGTGGTTGGAGGCCCTCGACGGCAGACGTCCGGTCACCGCACTGCGTCGAGCACCCTTCTCCCCCCTCGTCCTCGACGACCTGCGCCGCCTGATCCGGGAGTCGATGGACTCCCCCGGTCAACCGGCTCGCGCGGTGACCGGAGTGCACGGTCCGGGCACCGGGGGTGCTGTCGGTCGAACCGGCACCACCGCAGGACCACCCCCGTCCCGGTTACTGCGCGTGCATCTTCCCCCGTCACACCACCGGCGACTGTCCTTCACCGCCAGCGTCGCTGTGAGCGGCCGGGTGCGCGCCCTGGTCGGTCACCTGGGCCGCTACGACTCCCGCTGGCGGGTCGAGAACATCGCCCTGGTGTGACACACCTACCCCCGACACCACCGCGACGCGCCAGCTTCCCGCTCAGACACCCCGGCCGCTGGTCCTAGGCCTCCGCCCGCTTCGCGGCGTTCGCCTGGACCTGCTTGCGGACCAGGAAGAGCTGACGGACCGTCTCCTCCTTGATGCCGTCATTCATCCGGCGGAACATGTCACCGCCCTCGCGCTGGTACTCGACCAGCGGATCCCGCTGGGCCATCGCGCGTAGGCCGATACCCTCTTTGAGGTAGTCCATCTCGTAGAGGTGCTCACGCCATTTCTGGTCGACGACGTTGAGCAGCACGCCACGCTCCATCTGACGGATCTGCTCGTCACCACCGATGGCGGTGACTGCGGTCTCCAGCTCGTCGTACTGGGCGTGGGCGTCCTCCTGCAGGGCCTTGAGCAGCTGGGACGCAGAGAGCTCACCGGCGCGGCCGAACTCGTCGCCGTCGATGAGGTCCTGTGCCTTCACCCCGGGGCCGTAGAGCGCCTCGAGTGCCTTCCAGAGCTCGTCGAGGTCCCAGTCCTCCACATACCCTTCGGCGGTCGCACCGTCGACGTAGGCGGCGATGGTGTCGTCCATCATGGACCGGACCTGCTCGCGGACGTTCTCACCCTCGAGGATCTGGCGGCGCTCCCCGTAGATGACCTTGCGCTGCTCGTTGAGCACCTCGTCATACTTCAGGACGTTCTTGCGCATCTCGAAGTTGGAGTTTTCGACCTGCGACTGGGCACCCTTGATGGCGTTGGAGACCATCTTCGAGTCGATGGGCATGTCGTCGGGGACGTTCAGGCGGGTCATGAGCGACTCCATCGTCTGACCGACGAAGCGGGTCATCAGGTCATCGCGCATTGACAGGTAGAACCTGGTCTCCCCCGGGTCACCCTGGCGTGCGGAGCGGCCACGCAACTGGTTGTCGATGCGGCGGGACTCGTGCCGCTCGGTGCCGAGCACGTAGAGCCCGCCGACCTCGCGGACCTTCTCCGCTTCCTCCTCTGACCTCGCGCGGGCCTTGACGATCTCCTCGTCCCACGCGGCCTCGTAGGCCTCCGGGTCCTCGACCGGATCGAGCCCCCGCTCGCGCAGGGTGATGTCGCAGATGATGTCGGGGTTACCGCCGAGCACGATGTCGGTACCGCGTCCGGCCATGTTCGTCGCGACGGTGACAGCCTTCAGACGACCGGCCTGCGCGACGATCTCCGCCTCCTGCGAGTGGTACTTCGCGTTGAGCACGTTGTGCCTGATGTGCCGGGCCTGGAGAAGCTTCGACAGGTACTCGGACCGCTCCACTGAGGTGGTGCCGACGAGAACCGGCTGCCCCTTCTCCACGCGCTCGGCGATGTCCTCGGCGACGGCGGCGAACTTCGCCTCCTGGGTCTTGTAGACCAGGTCGACGTCATCGGTGCGCTGGTTTGCCCTGTTCGTCGGAATCTGGGCGACGTCGAGCTTGTAGATCGACTTCAGCTCGGCGGCCTCGGTCTCGGCGGTACCGGTCATTCCGGCGAGCTTGTCGTACAGACGGAAGTAGTTCTGCAGGGTCACCGTGGCGAGCGTCTGGTTCTCGTTCTTGATCTCGACGTTCTCCTTGGCCTCGATGGCCTGGTGCATGCCCTCGTTGTAGCGGCGTCCCTCGAGAATGCGTCCGGTGAAGTCGTCGACGATCATGACCTCACCGTTGCGTACGATGTAGTCCTTGTCGCGGGTGAACAGCTCCTTGGCCTTGATGGCGTTGTTGAGGTAGCTGACCAGCTGGGAGTGCTCCGGGGAGTAGAGGTTGTCGATGCCCAACTGGTCCTCGACGAACTCCACACCCTCCTCACGCACACCGATGGTCTTCTTGCGCCGGTCGACCTCGTAATCGATGTCGAGGGTCATCTTCGGGACGATGCGGGCGAAGGCGGAGAACCACTGGGAGGAACCGCCGACCGGTCCGGAGATGATCAGCGGGGTACGCGCCTCGTCGATGAGGATCGAGTCCACCTCGTCGACGATGGCGAAGTTGTGGCTGTGTTCCTTGCGCTGCACCAGGTCGTCAAGGGAGTGCGCCATATTGTCGCGCAGGTAGTCGAAGCCGAACTCGTTGTTCGTCCCGTAGGTGATGTCGGCGGCGTAGGCGTCCCGCCGCTCAGCCGGCTTCTTGCCGGAGAGGATCACGTCGGTGCCCAGGCCGAGGAAACGGTGGACGCGGCCCATCCACTCCGAGTCACGCTTGGCGAGGTAGTCGTTCACGGTGACGACGTGGACACCGTTGCCGGCCAGGGCGTTGAGGTACGCGGGGAGCACACAGGTCAGGGTCTTGCCCTCACCGGTCTTCATCTCGGCGACATAACCCCAGTGCAGTGCGGCACCGCCCATGATCTGCACCTTGTAGTGCTTCTGGCCGAGCACACGCCAGGACGCCTCGCGGGCGGTCGCGAAAGCGTCGAGCAGGATATCGTCGAGGGTCTCCCCCGCCTCCAGCCGTTCCTTGAGTTCCCCGGTCTTCGCCTGCAGCTCAGCGTCACTGAGTGCGGAGTACTCGTCATCCTTGGCGATGACCTGGTCTGCGACGGCGGACAGGCGCTTGACGGCCCGTCCCTCACCGAGTCGGAGAATCTTCGAAAGTCCTAGCACGTGCTGCCTGTCCTTCTGCTGTTGCCGGTTGAGCGGGGTAAAGCGCATTTGAGCGGAGTCAATCCGTCAGTATAGCGGCCGATGACCACACCGCGCCCGGACCAGTACGGTTTCACCCCGTCGCGTCCCCCCTGACAATGCGTCGGTCCCGACCGGTGCCGGAGCATCGGACGGGACCGGTCGTCCGGATAGCGCGTCTGCATCCACCCGGGTCGCTGTCGTGCCCCTCAGTCGGCGAACTACTCGCCGGACGGGGCGACCGGGGCCTTCAGGGCGATGAGGCCGTAGTCGTAGGCGCGGCGACGGTAGACCACGGAGGGCTTCCCGGTCTCCTCGTTGACGAAGAGGAAGAAGTCATGACCGACGAGCTCCATCTCACTGAGCGCCTCATCGACGCTCATCGGGGTGGCGGGGTGCTCCTTCTCGCGCACGACCTGGCCGGGCAGGAACTGGTCGGCGTAGGGGTCGACGTCGAAGGGTCCCGGGGTCTCCTGGGTCGCCTCCGCCCCCCGGACAAGCCCCGCGGTCGCCTCACCGACGGACACCGGTGCGCGGTGACCGGACAGGGAGATCCGACGACGGGCCTTGACCTTGCGCAGGGAGCGCTCCATCTTCGCCACGGCAGCTTCGAGGGCGGCGTAGAAGGAATCCTCCTTCGCCTCGGCACGGGCGATGTGCCCCTTGCCGCTGGCGGTGATCTGGATGCGGTCGGACTCGTCGGCGCGGCGCGGGTTGCGCTCGTGCTGGAGTTCGACGTGGAAGTAGGTGAGGGTCGGATCAAGACGCTCCACCTTGGCGAGCTTCGCGTTGACCCGCTCAGCGAAGTGCTCGGGGATCTCGACGTTCCGACCGGTGATCTCAACCTGGCTCTCCGGGGCGACAGTGCCCTCAGCTGCGGTGGTCTGCTCGTTGACAGCCATGCTCAACCTCCCGAATCCTGGCCACCCGGGCCGGAACCCCATGTCCCGTTCTCCCGTTACCGGTGGCCTGTCCTGTGCTCACCACAGTACCTGCGGACGCACACCTGTGGGGGCATCGACCACCCCTGTTCATCACCCCGAAACACCCCTGACCCGACACCGGATGCCCGTTCCGCCCGGTCAGGCACCCGCCACGACCACCCCCGTCGTCGGCACCACCCCCCGCGCCGACAGTGCTGCGGCGAAACCACCCGTTGTGGCCCCGGTGGTGCACACGTCATCGACGACGCAGGCCACCGCGCCCGGCGTCCGCAGCGCACGCCGAACCCGGCCCAGTTCGCCACGGTCGACCACCAGCGCACGCGACAGGTTGGCAGCCCGCGCCGCCCGTGACAGACCCACCGAATCCGGTGTCCCCTCCGCCAGGGACGCCACCGCTGCGGCGACGGCGTACCCGCCCAGACTGCACGCCGCGACATCAGCCGCCCGGGCGACGACGCATCCACCGCGGGCCCGCGCCGCCGACGGACGCGTCGGCGCAGCCAGGAGCACCACCGGCACCAGTCTCGGGTCGGGCAGTTCCCCGACAACCACGAGATGACGCACCACACCGGCGACGACCTCCCCCAGCACCGCCACGGCATCGGGACGGTGGTGGTCTTTCGCCGCGAGTACGACAGCCCGGTGTACACCGCCGTAGGGCCCGGCCGCCCACACCCGGGGCGCATCTGTCCCGTCCACCGGGGCCGGTGGAGACCGCAGCTCCACCGCACAGGCACGACACACACCCGTACCACGGGCCGCCCGGTCGGCTTCGGTACGACCGCAGCCCGGGCAGTCACGCCGCCACACCAGGTCGGCGGCGTCCGCAACGCCGGTGAAGATCCCCATCCCTCTGCCCCCGGTACCCCGTCAGTGCCCGATCAGTGCCCGATCAGTGCCCGATCAGTGCACCGTCACGGGGACGGCCCGTGCCCCCTGCAGGGCCGGCACCTCACGCCAGAAGTCGGTGCCGGTGTCCGTGGCACCGTCGGACCCCACATCACCGTAACCTATCTGGAGCAGGGCCCGACCATCGAGGATGAACTGGGTCGTCCCCGTCGACGCGACCGCGACGACCGGTGCAGTGACGTTGCGGGACGTCAGCTGGGTCTGCTCCGACCCGTCGACAGCGACAACCCACACCGGGGTGTCGTTGGCGCGGGTACCCACGAGCAGCGCCCCGTCCGGCCGCCAGCCCACCGACACCGCAGTGTCTCCGAGATTCGTCGCCACCGGGACCGGGGTGCCCAACCGTGGACCCGAGCTCGTGCCGGAACCGTCGGTGCCGACAGAGTTCTCCAGGACACTGACGTAGAGCCGGCCGTTGATGATCATCGCCGCACGCGCCCCGTCCCGGGAGACCGTGAACTCACTGATCGCGGGGCTGTCGAGCCCCAGGCTGTCCAACGACGGGAACCCGACCGGGGTCTCCGCCATCCGCCCGGACGCTGCCATCGACCAGCGCCGGATCTGTTCACCGTCGGTCACCGCGTACAGCGACTGGCCGTCACTGGTCCATGAGGGACGCGAGATCTGGTCCGCGGTGCTCACGGTCACCGGCGTCCCGTCCGGGGCGCCCACCACCAGGCTGCGGGGCTCGTCGCCGTGACCGGTGACCGCGGCGACCTTGCCGCCGGAGGAGTAGCCGGCGGACTCCAGTTGCCCGGACGCGGTCCAGCCGTCGATGGTCGTGGCCCCGTCATCGGCGACGTCGACGAGGGCACCGTCACGCAACGCCCGCAGCGGCGAGTCGGGGACGGCGTGGGGGTTGAAGTCCTGGGCGTCGTCGATGCTCCACGTCTCCCGCCCGCCCGGCTGACCCGCCACCACCGGGACACCGTCAGCGAGAATCCGGTAGGGTCCGCGGACATCCGAGTCCGCGAGCGTCCATATGATCTGTGCGGCGAGAGCGTGGACGTCCTCGGAGTTCATCGCCGACAGTCCCTGGAGGTCCACGGTGAAACCCCCGGACTCCCCGTCCCGGGCCTGCACGACCAGGTCGGCGGGCAGGGTCGAAACCACACCGTCGGTGAGACTGTCCCGGGGTCCCGCAGCGAGCAGGGATATCAGCGAGGTGCCGACGTTCTCCTGTCGCGAGTACGTCCACCGCCGGTCCGGGACCAGGAAGCGTCGCGTCGGATCCAGGAAGTAGATGTCCCGGGCCTGGTAAGCGGAGGTGAAGTCGTTGCGGTCCATGATCACCCCCGACGGCAGCCGGTCGATACGCCAGTTGCCGTCGACGAGCACCAGCTCGATGGTGTCCTCGTAGGAGCGGTAGCCGGCCTGGAACGCGCCGCCGGTGCCCAGCGTGCCGGTCACTGTGCCGCGAACGGTGTAACTCATCCGGTTCCCGGCCGCCGCGCCGTCGGCGTTGAGGTCGATGCGCGAGAGGATGAGCGTGCCCGTGGCGTCCTGCCACCGGTCGGCGGCGCCGACGGTGAGGAACTCGCGGGCCGCCTGGTGGTTGTTCAGTGGATGGGCGGACGCCGAGAAGAACGACCTCAGCAGCAGGTCGGGCGCCTGCCCCGGCTGCGGGGCAGGGACGTTGTCCAGACTCGGGGACGCCGCATAGGAGCTGATGACCTCCGGGGCGGAACTCCCGGGGATCGTCGCACAACCGGTGACGGTGACCAGTGCCGCTGCGGTGAGCAGCGCGCCGGCGGTGCGGATCTGTCGGTCACTCATTACGGTCCTCCCTGGTCCCGGTGTCGTCGTCGGTACCGTCACGCACGTCAGTGTCGTGAGCTGTCTCGTGGTCGCCGGACTCATGTCCCGTGTCGACATCGGTCGGGGCGAACCCGTCCATGTCGGCGGCCTCCTCGAGAGCCTTACGGACCTCCTCCTCGGTGAAGCCCTCGAAACCACCATAGGCGTCCCCGTCATTCACGGTGTCCATGACCTGCGCGATGGACTCCGGGGCCACCCTCTCGGTCGGTGATGCAGGCACGTCCGGGGACCCGTCCGGTTCTGCGGAGGCCGCATCCCCGGTCGACCCCGGCTCCGGGATCTCCACCGTGCCGGACACACCGGTCTCGGTGTGGACCTCCAGCGGCAGGGGCGACGAGCGGACCTCCTCACCCGGCTCCAACGGCAGGGTCAGCCGGAAACAGGCACCCACCCCCGGCTCCCCGGTGGCCTCCAGACGGCCGCCGTGGAGCAGGGCGTCCTCCTTCGCGATGGCCAGGCCCAGCCCGGTGCCGCCGGTACGCCGCTCACGGGACGGGTCGGCGCGCCAGAACCGGTTGAACACCAGCTCAGCCTCGCCCGGCGTCAACCCCACACCGTGGTCCACCACCGTCACCGCCAGCGACCCGTCACCGGTCCGCAGGGTGACGTCGACGGGACGTCCCTCACTGTGGTCGATGGCGTTCGCCAGCAGATTCCGCAGGACCCGCTCGACACGACGGGAATCAACCGCTACTGTCACCGGCTCCTCCGGCAGATCGAGCCGGATCGGACAACCGACCTCCTCTGCAATCGCCCGCACCTGCTCAAGGGTGGACCTGACCACCCCACGCACGTCGATGGTCTCCAACGACAGATTCGCCACACCGGCGTCGTGCCTGGAGATCTCCAGCAGATCGCCGAGGAGCATCTCGAAGCGGTCGAGCTCCGAGATCATGAGTTCGGAGGCACGCCGCGTCATCGGATCGAGGTCCTCGGCGTTGTCGTGGATGAGGTCCGCGGCCATCCGGACGGTGGTAAGCGGTGTCCGCAGCTCATGGGAGACGTCCGAGGTGAACTGCTGCTGCAGTGAACCGAAGTCCTCCAGCTGACGGATCTGGTGTGACAGGTTCTCCGCCAGGTCGTTGAAACTCATCGCCAGACGGGCGACCTCGTCCTGCCCGTCGACGGCCATACGCTCGCGCAGATGACCTGCGGCGAAACGCTCCGCGATGCGGGACGCCGTGCGCACCGGCGCAGTGAGCTGCTGGGAGAACACCCAGGCGATGACCACCAGCAGCACGAGCAGCGCCACCGCACCGGCGCCGAGCAGACCACGCATCAGTCCGAGAGTCGATTCCTCATTGTCCAACGGAAGCACCAGGTAGAGCTCCAGCCCCTGGATGTCCGAGGCCACCGGGGTGCCGATGACCAGGGCCTTGTACTTTCCGGAGGGACGCTCCACCGTGGCGTACTGGTCGGCGACGCGGCCCTGCCGGACGAAGGTGCGCAGGCTCTCCGGGATCTGCTGCCGCTCCGGGCTGGAGACGTCCCGGCCGGTGATGTCCGGGGCGATGACCACCGGCTCGAAGACCGTGCTGGACCCGCCGGAGGACGTGTCGGTGCCGCTGCTGCGCTCCGTGAGGGACGCCCGTGCCGCGTTGATCCGAAGCTGCAGGGAGGTTGAGTTGTCGGAGGACCGCAGCTGCTCCTCCACGGTGACGCGCGCCCGGTCGACGGCGGCGGTGGCGACGTCGTGCTTCTCGTCGAGCAGCTGCTGACTGACGAAACTGGTGAGGACGAATCCGAGCGCCATGATCACGACCAGGCATGACAGGAAGACGCTGCCGATGACCCGGGTCTGGATCGAGGTCCGCCAGCGCTGCGACAACACCAGCCGTGCCCGGTGGAGAAAGGTCCGCGGCCGGCTCAGGAGGAGACGCAGCGCGTCGCTCAACCCGACATCCATGAGTTCACCCCGGGGCGCCCTGCGGGGGTCCTCTGCGGTCGCGGGGTCCCCGGCGCCGACGGTGGTACCCGCCGGTCCGGCGGAACCGGGTCGGTGACTGCGGCCGCGGGAGAGCGGCAGGATAGACCGGCCGAGAATACGGCGCACGTGATGCGTCGACGCCACGTCGACGTCGTCGGCGGGGTCGGCGAGGTCGGCGTCGGCGGCACCCGCCGACGCAGGTGTGCCGGTGGTGTCCGGCATCACCGCCCCCTCACCGGCCCCGACGGCTCCGGAAGGTCCGGAAGGTCCGGAAGGTCCGACGACTCCGGCGTCCTCCCCCGGCCCCGGGGCAGACGCCGCAGATGCGGGTGTCTCGCTGTTCACGGGCGTTGTCCTCCCCCTGCCCTCACTCGCCCGTCTTGTAGCCCACGCCACGGACCGTCTGGATGATCACCGGATTGTCCGGGTCCTTCTCCACCTTCGAGCGCAACCGCTGGATGTGAACGTTGACCAGACGGGTGTCACTGTTCTTCCGGTAGCCCCAGACCCGCTCCAGCAGCTCCTCGCGGGAGAAGACCTGCCGGGGTCGGGACGCGAGGGTCGCCAACAGCTCGAACTCGATGGGGGTGAGCTGGATGACGCTGCCGTCCCGGGTCACCTGGTGGCCACCGAAGTCGATGGTGACGTCGCCGACCGTGGCGGTGTCCGGGGTTTCCTCAGGGGTGCGGCGCAGACGGGCGCGGACGCGGGCGACGAGCTCCTTCGGCTTGAAGGGCTTCGGGACGTAGTCGTCCGCCCCGGACTCCAGGCCGAGGACCACGTCGACCGTGTCCGTCTTCGCGGTGAGCATGACGATCGGGACGGCGGAGAAGTCGCGGACGGCCTTGCATACGTCGACGCCGTTCATGCTGGGGAGCATGAGGTCGAGGAGGATGAGGTCGGGGTGCTGCGTCCGGGCGGCGTCGACAGCCTCGGCACCGTCGCCGACGGTGACCGTACTGAAACCCTCTCCCCGCAGGACCATCGTCAGCATCTCGGAGATCGCGGGGTCGTCGTCGACGACGAGAATCTTGGCAGCCATGGTCAACAGTCTGTCACACCAGGGGGCCCTGAGGGGACGCCAGGTCACGGGTGAGAAAAATGAGCAGGTTCGGGGCGGTGGACACGCCACCACGCCGCACTCCCCGACCCACCCGGTCTCCCGCCCCGTGTCCTCCTGCCTACCCCCTCTCCGGAGCACCGTCCCGCGCAGCGTCCTGCCGGCTCTCACCGTCCTCGCGGTCGTGGCGACGATCGTGACCGGCACTGCCCTGGTCATGGCGTGGGGCAACCTCTACAACGCGGACGCGTTTCTGACCGCTGCAACCGGCGGGACCGGCGACAACAGCACCGAAGGCATCCCGGGAATGGTCGGCCCGGCACTCGTCTACGTGAAAGTGGGGGCCTGTGCTTCAGCGGTGGCGGTGTTGAGCCTGGTGTGGCGGATGTGCTGGACGTGGCGCGCTGGTCTGAGCAGCTCGGGGGATCTGACCCGGGGGTGACAGCGTGGCGGGAAGTGCTACCAGGTATCGGATCCATAATCCGACATTTCCCCAGCTCACGGAAAGTGCTACCAGGAAAACCTGG
>NZ_CACZOO010000033.1 GCF_902782855.1 uncultured Corynebacterium sp. | reverse complement strand
GCCGTCGCCGGCCCAGTGCGCCTCGACAGGGTCACCGAGTGGCCCGGTGACGGTGGTGGTGTGTTGTTCCAGGTCAAGCGCCCTGGCAAAGGCGTCGGCAGTGCCCTCACCGCCGTCGGCGACGGGTACCTCGATGATGTGGGCGTCCGGCAGACTGTCGCGGACGCCGGCAGCCATCGCCGTGCAGGCCTCGACGGCGGTGAGGGACTCCTTGAAGGAGTCAGGGGCGATCACGATCTTCATCGAACACCTGTTCTCATCGGTGGTGGTGTCGGCAGTGGTGCCGTCCTTTGCCGTCCTGCCCGGAGTCTAGCCTCCCTGAGCATGGACACCACCGCACACACCCTGCTCTCCCTGATCACCTCACCGACACTGCCGGAGGATTTCTCCGAGACCTTGGACGCTGCGATCCTCCGCGAGAGGGACGCCCACCCCCGCCCTGACCACAATTCCGTCCGCACACCACCCCGGGAGGAGGTGACCACCGTGTCCGGCATGACCGCCGGCCAGGAACACGCCTTCGACCTGTTCCTGCTGCGCCCGTCGACCCGACGGCGGCGCGGTGGGCCGCCCGCCCCCGCCGCCTGAGTTCTTCGCCGGGCACGTTCCCTAGGATGGCTGCCACGAGCGGTGCCGCTCTGGCCGCGCTACTGGCCAAGACCGAACAAGCAGAGTTCATCCTCGTCGGCCACAGCCTCGGCGGGCGGGTCATGGTCACTGCGGCGATGGCGAGGGCCGGGTTCGGCGCAGCGCCAAAGACCCGGGACATTCACCTCACGAGTGCAGCTATCGGTGACAAGCGGAATCGGCGTCTGCTCAGCGAGGTGGTCAGCAGCCACGGTGAGTACTACGACAAGGTCGACCTTGTCAACCTGGTCGACTGACCCCTACCCCTGGTTGGCGACCCACTCCTGAACGTCGTCGGTGGCGGGAACAACCTTGCCCGACCAGTTGTTCTTCTCGATCCAGCGGGCGACATAGGAGCACACCGGCACGACGGTGAGATTCTGCGCCGCCGCGTCCGCCAGGGCCTTGCCGACCAGGATGCCGGCCAGCCCGCGTCCCCCGTACGCCTCATCGACCACGGTGTGGTGGAAGACCCGCTCCGAACCCTCGTCGCCGGGTCGGTCGAGATAGTGCGCCTTCCCGACAGGCTTGACCTCCCCCTCGAGGAAGATTCCGTAGGCGTCCTCGCCCGGCAGGTAGCGGACCTCCACGGCAGTGCCGTCACGGTCGGTGAGCTGGTCGGTGATGTCAGTCATGGTGATGGTCCTCGTTCCCTCAGCGTCCTCGGAGAATACCGGTGCGTTCCCTTCGGAACACATGATGCCGACTGTACATTCCCCCGACGTCCCGGGGACAGCCCCGGGAACCGGAAACAGGGTCACGCGCTCAGCCGACGCCCTCCCCGTCGAGCCGCATCTTGAGGGCACGTTCACTGTCGGTGAGATCGTCGGCGCAGTTCTCGAGCCGATCGCGGTACCAGGCCCGCAACTGCGCCCGCTTCCCCGGACCGAAGTACGTCGGCGTCCGGAAGAGCGCGAAGAGGTGGCCGTAGGTCTCCTCCGTCGGGCACCGCAGCGCACACTGCTCCATCGCAGCCAGAGCATGCCGCGGTCGCCCGGCGCGCCGGTACAGTTCGGCGGCGTCCCCGATGGCCAGCATTCCGGTGGTGGACGCTCCGGTCGTGAAAGCGCCGTCCACCAGCAGCTTCTGCAACAGGTCCGTCACGGCCGCACGGGCACGCCGCTCAGCGGCCTTCGATGATTCCGGATCACGGCACACGGCGTCCCAGGTCTCGACGGCCGACCGGAGCGCGGGCACCAGCTCCGGCAGGCTCCCGACATCCGGCAGCTCACGGCGGGACGCACTGACTGCACCGGTGGAGACCGGTTGCCCCGCCCGTTCAGATGGGGGACGCGGGGACTGCGGGAAACACGACGGCTCAGTTGGCGACGTCTGCGGCGGCACGACGTGCGTCCACTCCCCGATCTCCCTGCCTGCCGCAGTCAACGACACCGCGAGAAGGTGCTTGCAGAACTTCCCGAGGACGGCGTTCTGCGGGCAGTCACAGGTCGAGGCTCCCAGCGGATCGGCGAGGTCGAGTATCACCGCATAGTTCCGGTCCCCTGATCCCACCACCGTGGCCCCGACCGTGTCGTTGCAGGACGCCGTGACCGTGATCTTGTCCGCCAGCCCCCGGACCCGGGCTGCGCGCGGCAGGTTGTCTGCTGCGAGAACGGTGGTGAACCATTCCGGGTCTGCGTCCTTCACAGGTTCTGATACTACCCAAAACCCCAGGTATTTAGTTCCGGCACACCGACGCGGCGGAACAACGCACCACGGAAAAGTGGTGGGAGACAGTGAAGGCAGCCAACAGGCACCACCTGACCACGATCCGAGAGGACCTACCGACATGACACCCACCGACCCCATCCTCGCCGCCGAGTACAACTGTCTGCGAACCTGCTTCGAGGACTACGGACGCGACCTCATACACCCGACCACATACCGTGATCCGTTGGAGCTCACCCGCGCCGCAGGACGCGTCCTCTTCGGACTCCTGCTGGACGCGGTCATGGAGAACGGCCGTTCCGCCGACGACCTGGTCGCCGACGTGGATCTGCTGATGGAGATGCACACCGGAACACCGACCATCGACAGGTCCCTCTACCTCGGGCTCGTCGCACTGGGGGAACTGTCATAACCCAGGAACGGCCCGGCCACTCGGACATCAGCCTCGACGTCCTCACCGTCACCGAAAATGACTAGACTCTTCGGGGAAATGAACATCGACCTCCATCAGCTCAAGGTGTTCGTCGCGGTCGCCAGGACCCGCAACGTCGCCCGCGCCGCAGACAGCCTCGGCCTCACGGCGTCTCCGGTCAGCCGCACCCTACGCACCCTGGAGCGGCACACCGGCCCCCTCTTCGAGCGGGCCCACCACGACATGAGACTCACCGACCGCGGCAGCGACCTGCTCGGTACCGCGGTAAGTATCCTCCAACTCTCTGCAGTCTTCGAGGACAAAGCTGCAGGCGTGGACCGGACCCTGCGCTACGGCACCACCCCCTGGATCACCCAGGCGTACACCGACGCCTTCCGCACCGCGGTCGGGCTCTCCGGGCTCACCCCGGACGAGGCCGCCACCGACGTCTCCGTGGAGCTCCTTGACCAGCTCCGCTTCGGCGAGATCGATATGGCGCTGGTCCACCTGCCCATCGACCCCGTCCACCTCCCCGACATCAGTACCCTCGTCCTGGGCAGCTACACCTTCAGCCTCCTCGTCGCCGCCGACGACCCACTGGTGACTCCCGCCCCCGACGGCCCGGTGGACATGGGTGATCTGCGGGGACGTCGCATCGTCACCCTCCCCTTCTCCCAGATGCAGCCTTTGCCCGGGCAGAACCTCCGGGACTGGTTCGCCGCCGCCGGTGTCACCGACATCTCCGAGATCGGGTTCAACGACTACGCGGTCCTGTCCTCCCGACTACCCCGGACACACGAGGTGAGCATCGGGGTACCGGACCATTCGCTTTCACCCCGACGAGGCGGGGGTGGTCCGGTGGTCCTGCTGCCGGTCGCCGGAGACCAGCCACGCTTCGAGATCGGCGTGGCGTGGCGGACCGGGGCGACTGCACGGCGCGAGGAGATCGACCGGGTCGTCACCGCACTGCGCGACCGTTTCGGCCGTGGCTCAGACGGTGGCGCCGATCCGGCGGGCGAAGCCCGCGCGGTGGAACTGTGAGTCCTTCAGCAACAGCTGGTCGGCGCGGGCACGCTTCTCGTAGAGGTGCGGGGACGCCTCCCAGGTGAAGCCCATCCCCCCCGTGGAACCGGATGTTCCGGTGCGCCGCCGTCACCGAAGCATCCGTACAGAAGCCCGCGGCCAGGCTCGCCGCCGCCGGCAGCTCCTCATCTCGGACGCCCGGGCGGCGGGGCGTCCGAGATGAGGTCCCTGCTCCGGGTGAGCAGGGGGGGGACTCCGCCGCATCGTCGATGTCCCGGCCGACCCGGGTCGTCTCACCCGTGCCACGACGCTCGACGTCGAGGGCGGACTGCAGTACCTTCCGACCGTCACCCGCCCCACCGGTGAGGTTCACTGCGGAGACCTTCGCGTCGGTGAGAAAAACCTCGTTGAACTCGGAGCCGCCGGTCATCTGGCGGATCGGAACGATGCCGCCCCCTCCTGCTGCATCAGGAAATCAGGAAGATGAACAGGCTGATCTCGGCGTGTTCCGGAAACCTCCCGGTCGGTGCGGGCGATGAAGGATGGTATAGGTCGCCCGGTGCGCGTTGGTGGTCCGCACCTTCTGTCCGCCGATGGTGCAGTTCTCACCGGACTCGTCGAGGTCGGCGCGGGTCTGAATCGCCGCGAGAGCGGAACCGGCACCCGGTTCCGTGTACAACAGGCATCCGAGACTCCACTCGCGGGTGATCATCGGTCGCAGCAGCGCCTCCTTCTGCTCCGGAGTGCCGTTGTCGGTGAGCACGGCACCGGGCAACTGCACCCAGGAGACCTCGGAGACCGGGGCGACGTCGCGGGCTCCGTCAGACGAGGTCGTCTGTTCCGGTCCGGTTCTCAGCGATCCATGCGGTGACCTCGTCGTGGATGGTGGGCGCCCCGGTGATCATCAGTTGTCCTCCTGCGCCGTGATGCCGGTGATGATGTTGCGTCCGGACTCCCCTGCCTCTGCGGTGACCTCGGCGGACGCGCCGATCGCGGGGTCCGACAGGAGAATGTCGATCAGTTCCCGGTCACCCGGCCGGGTGACGGCGAGGATGCGGGCGTTCTCCGGGGTACGGGCGGCGATGACGCCGATCCAGTCGCGGTGCCGGTCCGTGGTCACCGTGGACGTCTCTACGGTGACCGTACCGCTGTAGTGCTCGACGACCGTGGGGGCGTCAGCGGCGTCGAGCGCCTCCTGGATCACGCGGTCGGCCTGCGCGTCGGCCCGGCCGGTGAAGTCCACCGGTAAGGTGGAGTACACGCCGGAGGAGTACTTGGTCATCCACCCGCCGTTCGCGCCGATGAAGCCGTAGGTCCCGGGATTGGCGCGCAGCCGGACGACCATCTCGGCGATGGCGTGCATGGAGTAATTGTTACCCGCCCCGCCGAAGAACGGCAGGCCACCGGTGACGGTCAGTCCACGCGGATCATCGGTGGCGATGCCGAGACCGTCGCAGATGTTGAACACCGGGATCGGGAAACAGCTGTAGAGATCGAGGAAGCTCAGGTCGTCGACGGTGATCCCCGCGCGCTCGATGGCGGTCGCCGCCGAGGTGACGGACGCCGGAGACCGAGACAGGTCGGCGCGGTCCAGCACAGTACGTTCGGTGGTGTCACAGGCGCCGTGGAGGAACACCCAGTTCTCCTGGTCGACCCCGAGTTCCCGGGCCCGTCCCACCGACGTGAGCAGGACGGCGGCACCCTGGTTGACCTGATCGCGGGCGACCATGAACCGGGGGTAGGGGTCGGCGATGAGGCGGTTGCGCTCGGTGATGGTCGACAGCTCCGCTGCGGTGCGTTCCGTGGGTGCCGCCGCAAACGGGTTGGACGCTGCCACACGCGTGAACCCGGCGAAGAGCTCCCCCATCGCGGTAGCGTACTCTGCCCTGCTCATGCCGAGGCGGTGACGGCGGGCGTTCTCGAACATGCCGTACTCCGGGGGAGCCCCGACCAGACCGTGCCGCTGCTCGTAGGGCACGGCAAGGTCGTCGACCTGCATGCCGCGGTCCTCGAGCTGACCACCGTAGGTCTCGGAGAAGTCCGGGGCGTCCGGCTTTCCCACCCAGGCGCGGGCGGTGGAGATCGCCTCGGAACCGGTGAGCAGAACCATGTCGGCCTCCCCGGCGGCGATGGCCCGACTGAACTCGGTGACCAGGTGCTGGGGTCCCTGACCGCCGACGACCTCGAGAACGGCGCGGGCGGGGTCCGCTCCGATCCGGGCCGCCACGGCACGTGGCATGTTGTCCGGCTTCCCCAGCGGCGCGGTGGCCAGCGGGGTGGAGATCTCGAACTGCCGGACCACCGCGACAGTGTCGATGACGGACGGGTCCACGCCGGCGTCCGTCACTGCTGCCGACGAGGCTTCGCCGGCGAGATCAGCGGCGGACCAGCGATGGTAGTCGGCAGCGGTGACCGGGTCAGCGACCTGGCCGACGCCGATGAGGACCGGGGTAGTGGGATCAGGGGAGGTGATGTCGGTCATCACTGTGCCTTCCATTCAGGGGAGCGGTTCTGGGCGAAGGCGGACATGCCCTCCATGGCGTCTGCGGTGGTCATCAGGGCGGCGGCCTCGCGGTTGTTGGCGTCCCAGTCCGCTGCTTCTGCGGTGACGGCGCCGTCGATGATGCCGCGGGCCACCCGCTTGGTGGCCTGGACGGACAGCGGGGCGTTGCGGTTGATCCTCGCCGCGAGATCGAGGGCGGCGGACAGCACCTCACCCGCCGGGACGACCCGGTTGACCATGCCGAGCTCGAAAGCGCGACGGGCCGCGATCGGCTCGGCGGTGAGCATCGTCTCCATCGCCGCCTTGAGCGGGATCTGCCGGGGTAGCCGGAAAGCGCCACCGGCGGCGGCCATGATGCCGCGGGTGACCTCCGGCAGACCGAAGGTCGCAGTCTCGGCGGCCACGACCAGGTCCGAGGCCAGGGCGATTTCGGTGCCGCCGCCGAGAGCGAAACCGTTGACGGCGGCGATGACCGGCTTGGAGATCCAGTGACGGACGAACCCACCGAAACCCCAGCTCTTCAGGGGTTCCTTGGTTGTCCCCAGTTCTCCGGCGGCGGCAGCTCTGAGGTCCGCACCGGCGCAGAAGGCCCTGTCCCCGGCGCCGGTGACGACCACAGTGCGGACCTCGGGGGTCCGCTCGGCGAGTTCGAGGGCTTCCCCGAGACCGAGCGCGACATCCCGGTTGACGGCGTTGCGCACCTCCGGTCGGTTGATGGTGACGAGCAGGGTGTACCCCCGCTGCTCTACGAGTACGACGGGACTGTCGCTCATGATGCGGCTCCTTCAGTGACGGTGATCTGATCCGTGACCGGGTCAGTCGACGGGTGAGTTTCGAGGACGCCATGGTCGATGAGAAGGTCGATCGTGCTGTCGTCGAGGTGGAGGATCTCCCGCATGAGGTCACGGGTGTGCTCCCCTTGCAGCGGAGCGGGACTGATACGGGCATCCCCGAGGTTGCGGCTGCACCCTTCATTGGCGAGAGTGGGGAACGGATCGGTGAAGGGTGCCTGGGTGATGGTCGTGAGCAGGCCACGGTCGGTGAAGTCAGGGTCCGTCATCACCTCCTCGAAGCGCACCATGTGCGCGGCGGGGACGCCGGCCTGCTGGAGAACCGCCTCGGCGGCCGGGGCGGTCTGTGTGACCGTCCAGTCACGCAGACCGCGCTCCAGTTCCGCGGAATGGGAAAGACGCCCCGCGGCAGTGGCGAAACGCGGATCTTCAGCCCAGTCCGGATGTCCCGTCGCGGTGGCCAGCGCCAGGAAATGTCCGTCCCCTGCGACATCGACGACCAACCATTCATCATCGCCGGCGGCGGGGAAAACCCCGCTGGGGGCGTCGGCGGGTTTCATGGTGGTCGTCCCCGCGCCCGGTTCCAGTGATTCGACGGCGAGGTGGTCACCCATGGCGGCGAAGATGGCGTCCACTTGGGCGGTGGTAACCACTCCCCCGCGCCCCGTGCGGGTCCG
>NZ_CACZOO010000032.1 GCF_902782855.1 uncultured Corynebacterium sp. | reverse complement strand
GACGGCCGCGCCGGTCAGTGCCGGCCTGCGCCGCGGACCGCGACGGCCGCACCTCCGGCTCATCCGACACGTAGTCGGCGCCGGTGGGCTCGTCCGGGTCCTCGGCACCGGCGTGCGCGACGGCCTGTGCGGCGATCGCCGCGACGTCACCGCCACGACCGGCATGCCGGTCACCGGGATGCTGTGACTCCGGCTGCCCCGCTTCGACACGACGGACCACCCGGCGGCGACCATGATGTTGCCCGTGGGTCTCACCGGACCGCCCGGACCGCTGCGGCGCATCGACGTCACCGTGGTCCGCGCCGTGCTCCGGAGACTCCGCCGACGCCTTCACCGGGGTTTCCCCGGAGGCCTTCTCCTGGTTCCGGTTGACGGCACGGTCACCGGAACGCGAACCACGACGGGTCCGACGGCTACGGCCCCGGCTCTGGGACGACCCGACGCCGTGGACGTCCCGGGACGTCACAGAGTCCACAGAGTCCACAGACGCCACGGATTCAACGGACTCCGCAGTCTCCGCATGCCCCGACGTTTCCGGGTGCTCGTCTTCACCCCCGGTGTGGTCGGTCTGATCCGCGGTCCCGGAGGACGCCGCCGCCCGGTGCCTCTCGTGACGACGCTGCGTCTCCTGCTGGTCACGGGCCTGACGCTTCTCGGCGCGATGTCCGTGGTCGCGGCGCTCATGGTGGCGGTCGTCCTCCTCCTCGACATGCTCGACCGGGTCGTCGTGGATGATCACACCACGTCCCCCGCAGGTCGGGCACTCGGTGGAGAAGGTCTCCAGCAGGCCGGTGCCGAGGCGCTTGCGCGTCATCTGCACCAGGCCGAGACTGGTGACCTCGGAAACCTTGTGACGGGTCCGGTCCCGGCCGAGGAACTCACTGAGGCGTCGCAGCATCAGGTCACGGTTCTCCGGCAGGACCATGTCGATGAAGTCGACGACGATCATGCCGCCCATGTCCCGCAGCCGCATCTGGCGGACGATCTCCTCGGCGGCCTCAAGGTTGTTGAGGGTGACGGTCTCCTCGAGGTTACCGCCGGAGCCGACGAAGGATCCGGTGTTCACGTCGATGACCGTCATCGCCTCGGTGCGGTCGATGATGAGGTAGCCGCCGGACGGCAACCAGACCTTCCGGCTCAGCGCCTTGGCGAGCTGCTCATCGAGCTGACGGTCGGCGAAGACGTCGCGTCCGCCGTGCTGCTCCGGGTGGTAGCGCACCACGCGGGACTCCAGGTCGGGGGCGATCCGGTGGACGTAGTCACGCACGACAGCCCAGGACTTCTCACCGTCGACGACGAGTTCGTTGAAATCCTCGTTGAAGATGTCACGGATGACCTTGACGAGCATGTTCGGCTCCTCGTACATGGTCACCGGATGGGACCCCTTACGGGCCCGGGCCCTCTCCTCGGCGTCCTGGATGTCTACCCAGCGCTGGTGGAGACGGTCAACGTCTTCGGCGATGAGCTCCTCGGACACACCTTCGGCGGCGGTGCGGATGATCGTGCCACCGTTGTCCGGGACCACACGTCCGAGGATCTCCTTGAGCCGCTTGCGCTCGGACTCGGGCAGCTTGCGGGAGATGCCCTGGGTCTTGCCACCCGGCACGTACACGAGGTAGCGGCCGGCGAAGTTCAGCCGGTTGGTCAGCCGGGCGCCCTTGTGGCCCAGCGGATCCTTGATCACCTGGACGAGGACCTGGTCACCGGGCTTCAGCGCCGCCTCGATACGACGGGTGCGGGTGTGCAGGTGCTTGTTGCGCCAGTCGACTTCACCGGCGTAGAGGACGGCGTTGCGTCCGGTCCCGATGTCGATGAACGCTGCCTCCATGCTCGACAGGACATTCTGGACGCGGCCCAGGTAGATGTTGCCGATGATCGAGGACTGCGTCTCACTGGTGACGAAGTGCTCGACGAGCATCCCGTCCTCGGTGATGCCGACCTGGGTGGTGGTGCCGGGGTGGTCGGAGCGCTCAGAGTCACGGACGACCATCGCACGGTCGACGTTCTCGCGTCGGGCGAGGAACTCCGCCTTGCTGACGACCTTCTTCTTGTCGTGGCCCTGCTCCTGGCGCCAGCGCTTCTTCGACTCCAGTCGGGTGGAGCCCTTGAGCTTCACCGGCTCATCGACGACCTCCGCGCCCTCGGTGAGGACGGGGAGCTCCCCGGGGACACCGTGGTCATCGGCGGGTTCCTGGGGCTGCGGCTCCTGGGTGTCGTCGTTCTCCTGGTCGGGACGGTTGTCCTGGGGCTCCCGGCTCTCGTGGTGACGGTCCTGGTCGCCGCGACCACGTCCACGGCCACGACGACCGCGGCGGTGTCCGCGGTTCCCCGTCTCGTCCCCGG
>NZ_CACZOO010000031.1 GCF_902782855.1 uncultured Corynebacterium sp. | reverse complement strand
TTGTAGTGGTCGATGCTGCGACGGATCGTCCGGTCGCCCTCGGAGCGAACCTGCAAGAATTTCTTGCAGGTTCGATCCCTGGTCAGCGCACCTTCGTCGTAGAGGTGCAGCAGGCATCGTCCAGTGGTCACGGATGTCACGCAGCGGGCACCAGCGTCCCGGCCAGCGCCGCGTCCACCACCTCGTGCTGCATGTTCGCGATGACGAACAGCGCCCCGATGAACAGCAGCCACAGCACCGCGCACACCAGCCAGACCCGCACGTTGGTCCGCCGGTACATGGTCACCACGGCGACGAACTCGCGCAGGAACCCCGCCGGCACGAAGTAGGACGCCGTCCTCGAGCCGATGACCTGTGCCCGGAGCCCGAGCTGTTCGGTGAGCGCTGCGGCGCGCAGGGCGTGGTAATTGCTGGTCACCACGACGAGGCGGGCGTCCTCCCCGAGCAACGCCTTCGTGTTCAGCAGGTTCTCCCCGGTGGTGGTGGACCGGTCCTCCAGCACCATCGACGAGCGCGGGACGCCGGCCCGCTCGGCGTACCGGGCCATCGCCTCCGCCTCCGAGATCTCCTCGTCGGCCCCCTGCCCGCCGGAGAGGACCAGCCGGACGCCGGGTTCGGCGTCCTTCCCGGCGTCCTGCAGTTCCTGCAGCATGGCGATGCCGCGGTCGATCCGGGCGGCGAGCAGCGGGGTGGGTTCGGTACCCCGCAGGCCGGCGCCGAGGACGACGACGGCGTCCGCGTGGTCGGGGCGGGTGATCCGGCTGTAGAGCACGGAGTAGATCGCGAAGGCCACGAGCTGCACGAGGAACATCGCCACGGTCAACGTGCCCAGCGGGGCGGCGATGAACAGGAGGAGCTGGCTGAGCACGGGATGCTCCCCGGTGGTGTTGCCCAGCAGGAGGATGCCGATGACCAGGGCGGCGATGGTGCCGACCAGGGCGACGCCGAAGACGGCGGGGACCAGGGTGGAGACGCCGAACCCCTCGCGCCGGACCACGACCGCACCGTTGACCAGCAGGTATATTCCGGCGGCGAGGATCGCCAGGGCGCCGAGGGTGAGGGCGCCGAAAATCAGCATCGTCGCGGTGCTGCTCTCGGAGTCCTTCTGCAGTTCACGGACCACGACGGTGAACCACAGGAAGAACAGGGTGGCGACGATCCACAGTCCGTTCCGGACGCGGCGGGGTTCGCGGATGATCCGCACGGCGGTCCAGACGCCGAGCACGGCGGTGATGACGCCCAGGATCCAGGTCGGGGTCACAGATGGTCCTCTCAGAGGTGCAGGGGTCGGCCGGGGTCGGCCTGAGGCGGGTGGGTAACGGCAGGGGGGAATCAGACTGTCAGGTTACGTGCCGTGAGCTGGACGCGGAGGCCGGCGTCCGAGACGAAGGCCTTGTCCACCCGGAGACCGCCGTCGACGGGGGCGGGGGTCCGGGAGATCTCGGCACCGTCAGCGGTGACGATGAGGTCAGGGCCGTCGAGGTGGGCGCCATAGGCGACCGTGGTGCCGTCGACCGTGCCGCGGTCGGTGTAGGCGCCGCTGTCGTCGGTCACCGGGGTCGGCTGTGCGCCGGGGAGGTCCACGGTGACGAGAACGTCCAGCAGTCCGAGGCGTCGGGTGTCGGTGTGGAGGTCCTGGACGATCCACTGCATCTGCTGGCCGTCGGCGGTGAGGTTGACGTAGGCGGTGGGGATCTCATGGTTGGCCCTGCGCACGGTCTGGGGGAAGCCGCGGAGGTCGGTACTGTCGACGGTGGCGTCCGGGGCGAGGGCGGTGACGACGGAGCGCAGGTCGTCGAGCTGGTCGTTCTTGGCGTTGTTCTCGGTGACGACGCCGGCGCCAGCGGCGACGACGCCGACGGTGAGGAGGACAGGGAGGAGAATGCGGGGGAATGTCATGGTGCACACGTTATGGCGTGCACCGTGCCCCGCGGATCAGCCTGTGGTCTGAATATGCAGGTCAGGGTGTGTCATACCGGGGTATGAGGTGGTGGTCCCCGGTCGGACTCAGAGCACCTCGCGCTCCGGGCGGGCGAAGGACAGTTCCATGCCGTCGACCATGCCGGTGAAACCGGAGCTCTCGCCGGTGGCGTCCTCCCGCCATGCGCAGCGGTGGGATTCGCCGACGACGCCACTGGCCCGGCACTCGGTCATCGTCCACCCGTCGGGGCCGGACATGAAGTAGTGGGTGCGGCCGCCCGGGGTGGCGTCATGCCGGAGGAAGGTGGCGGGCATGACGGGCACCTTTCAGGTGGTGGGGTCGGTCTCGGCGAGGAAGGCGTCGAGCCGGTCGATGCGGGACCGCCAGAGTGCCTCGTACCGGGCGAGGAGTTCCTGCGCCCGGTGGAGGTTCTCCGGGTTGCCGCGGATGATGCGTTCCCGGCCCCGCGGGATGCGTTCGACCAGGCCGGCGGCCTCGAGGACGCGGACGTGTTTCTGGACGGCGGGGAAGGGCCTCTCGTAGTCCTCGGCGAGGGTGGTGAGCGAGGCCTCCCCGGTGAGGGTGCGGCGCACGATGTCCCGGCGGGTCCGGTCGGCCAGCGCCTTGAAGATGCGGTCGACCTCGTCGGCGGTGAGCTCGGTGAGCGA
Source organism: uncultured Corynebacterium sp. (assembly GCF_902782855.1). Taxonomy (GTDB): domain Bacteria; phylum Actinomycetota; class Actinomycetes; order Mycobacteriales; family Mycobacteriaceae; genus Corynebacterium. Next base: position 2,187 of record NZ_CACZOO010000031.1, on the reverse strand, counting down.
TTGTGCAACCATGTGGTTGTACGTTACGGAGTGAGCTGGTGGTCGTAAAGAGTCTGTGAAGGCGCACGGTTCATCGCACGTAGTGCACGGTTGTGGGCATGCTTCGCTGCTCCGGAGCTGAGAACGAAGGTATCGGCGACAGCGGCAACGGTGACTTCGGGAAGCATCAGGACGCGAGCGACGGGGGCGAGAAGACAGCTGGCGAAGTAGTTGGCTGCGCCCTCCTGCTCTTCGACGTCCAGGGTGCACGTGGAGAGGAAGTGGTCGAGGAGGATGTGGCCGAGTTCGTGGGCGAGGGTGAAGCGTCGCCGGTTAACCGGCATGTCGGCGTTGAGGTGGATGGTGAAGCAGGGGCCATGGTCGGACCAGGTGACGATGGTGTAGCCGTCCCGGGTGTGGACGCCTGTCCCGTGTCCGGTGAAGCCCTCGCGGTGTACGACCAGCTTGATCTCCTCGTACTGCGCCGAGATGAGTTTGCGGTTCACTGTTCCCCGGAGTGCTGGTCGATGATGGTGCGGAGTTCGTTCAACTCTGCCTGGCTGAGTGTCCGACGGGCGATGGCGAGGGTACGAATGGCGGCGGGTACGGCTTCGTCGCTGGTCTGGAGCAGTTCGTTGACGTGGACGCCGAGTTCTTCGGCGATGGCGGTGAGTGTAACGAACCTGGGTTCACGGTCACCGCTGAGATAACGGCTCATGGCGGCGGGAGTCACTCCGACGCGCCGTGCCAGTTCCGCTTGGCTGAGACCGCGATCGGCGATGAGCTGCGCCAATGTGCTGGGGAAGGGGGATACGGAGGGGCTCACGGCGCAAACCTTACCGGATCGGATACGGCGGCGGTCATTCCTTGGTCTTGGGGTACACGACAACGTTGCGGTCGATGTCGGTGATGCGGACGGGGAAGTCCCGGTAGTCGATGCTGAGGTACTCGTTGTACCGGCGCCGACCGGGGCCGGTGTGGTCGGGGAGTTCGAAGACGATCTGGTAGAACTCGTCGTCGAACTCGATGAGAAAAGTCAGCTGGTGGATTATTATTGATGTATTCGTAGACTTCTCCGATTTGACTGTCTTCAATGTCGTGGTACCAGTATCCCATGGCTAACTCTTCTTCTTCTTGGTCGGGTTCGGGTGGGTGGGGACGATATGCGCCCCAGATTTCGAGTAGTGGATTGTGAATCGTGAGGTTCTGATGGTTTCTCCGGATCAGTCTTTATGGATGCCGATTGATCTGTTCACCTGCACAGCTTCCTTGTTCTGGCCTTCCCGGTGGCCAGTCACGGCGTACTTCTCGATGAGCTTCTGCGTCTCCGTGATCGACAGGGTGACGGTGGATTTCGACGGATCGTAGTTCCTCTGGCCGGGCAGATGCTTGCCTTGCTCGGCCAGGTGCATCTCGGTCGTGAAGCCACGGACAGTGCGATAGGTGACCTTGTTGTAGTCGATGAGGTTACTGCGCGGCTTGCTCAACAGGCTGCCCTCCTGGCTGAAGGCCGTTGCCGGCCGTCCGGATGGTGAAGATGTACCGGGATTCCGAGCTCTCGGGGGTAGTCGAGGACGCCGTAGGCGTCGCTTCCGTACATGATGAGCGCACTCGGTTCCTTGCTCTGACAGATGATACGGAGTTCTTCGATGACAGCTTTCCGGTTCTCTGGTTCCTTGGTGCATCCGTGCAGTCCGATGGCGAGGCTGGAGTGTTCCGGGGCTCCGGAAAGGGTCCGGGAGACGGATTCGGGTCCGTAGAGCCGGACATTTGGTATCGTGGCTACTCCGTTGCGTTGGAGCCACGAGCCGAGGGTGAAATTCCGGTAGGTGTTCCAGATCTGACCTGCTTGTGGCATGTTGGCGTAGGTCGAGAAATCTGGCGTGATGGCCCCTGCGGCTGCCTGCAAGCGGGGAAGATATCTTTCCGGATTGTTCCACAATCGTTCGAAGCGGTAGTCTTCTTCGAAGAAATGGACGAACGTGCCTGGATCTGTGGGGGCGGGAGGGGCTGGTCTCGGAAAAAGTGGTGAGGGATTCGGGGCTGGAGAGGCACGGTGTCATGAGCGGGATGCCGTACGGCTCGACGAGGGTGGCGCCCTGGAGGAGGTGTCCGTTGAAGACGTCGCGACGGTCATGGGTCGATGTGGTGCACTGTTGCCTTGATCGGGCACGTCGTGCTGCCGGATGGGTGGGGAGTTGGAAGAGT
>NZ_CACZOO010000030.1 GCF_902782855.1 uncultured Corynebacterium sp. | reverse complement strand
CGGTGGCGTCGGTGGCGTCGGTGGCCTGATTCTCCAGGCGGACGGGCTTGCCGGATCCCCTGGACTTCTTGAACTGGCGGTTGATGGCACCGAGGGTGCGCATCCCACCCTTGGTGGACTCATAGGCCACACGGTCGATCTTCTCGCCGAGGCCGTACTTCTGCGCGAGGTCGGAGCCGGTGAAACGGGTGAGGACCCGCATCACGGCGCCGGTGGCGTCGCGCTTGATGGTGTTCAGGCCGGGGGTGGAGTCGTTCCGCTTGCTTCGGTCGCTCATGGCGGGCAGCTACCTTTCGCTGTCTCGGACAGTAACGGATGAATAATGATGATTTCATCATAGCCATTCACCATGACGGACGTCACATTTGTCCGAAACGTGCCCCGCAACACAACAACCGGGTCACCCCCGACCGGGGTTGACCATCACGGCCGGAAGTTCCGCAACACCAGGTCAGCGCTCCGGCTTCACCATCGGGAAGAGCACCGTCTCCCGGATACCCAGGCCGGTCAACGCCATCAGCAGACGGTCGATGCCCATGCCGTTGCCGGACGTCGGCGGCATACCCTGTTCCATCGCGGCGAGGAAATCCTCGTCCAGGACCATGGCCTCGTCATCGCCGCCGGCGGCCAGGCGGGCCTGATCCTCGAAGCGTTCACGCTGGATGACCGGGTCGACCAGCTCGGAGTAACCGGTCGCCAGCTCGAAGCCGCGGACGTAGAGGTCCCACTTCTCGGTCACCCCGGGCTTGGAACGGTGCTGCCGGGTCAGCGGGGAGGTCTCCACGGGGAAGTCCCGGACGAAGACCGGTCCGTAGAGCTGGTCCTCGCACAGCAGCTCCCAGATCTCCTCGACGAGCTTGCCGTGGCCCCAGCCGCCCTTCTCCGGGACATCCAGGCCGATGACCGCGGCCAGCGCCTTGAGCTCCTCGACGGTGGAGTCGACGGTGACCTCGGCCACGGCGTCCTGCTCCGGGAACTTCCGGGCCAGCGCCTCGTTGAGCGAGGGGTACATCTCCATGACCCGCCACTCGCCGCCGAAGTCGTACTCGGTGCCGTCGACGAGGGTGACGGTGGTGGAACCGAAGACCTCGACAGCGATCTCCTGGATGATGTCGTGGATCAGCTGCGCGCCGGTGTCGTAGGTGCCGTAGGCCTGGTAGGTCTCCAGCATCGCGAACTCCGGCGAGTGGGAGGAGTCCACACCCTCGTTGCGGAAATTCCGGTTCACCTCGAAAACCTTCTCGATACCGCCGACGACACAGCGCTTGAGGTACAGCTCCGGGGCGATGCGCAGGTAGAGGTCGATGTCGAGGGCGTTGGAGTGCGTCTCGAACGGCCGGGCGGCAGCACCACCGTGGAGGGTCTGCAGCATCGGCGTCTCAACCTCGAGGAAGCCGCGGCGCTCCAGGGCGTTGCGCAGCGCGCGCATGACCCTGATGCGGGTCAGGGCGTTGGTTCGCGCCTGCTCACGCATGATGAGGTCGGTGTAGCGGTGGCGGATGCGGGAGTCCTCGCTCATCTCCTTGTGCGCCACCGGCAGCGGGCGCAGCGACTTGGAGGCCATCGACCAGGCGTCCGCCATCACGGAGAGCTCGCCGCGCCTCGAGGCGACGACCCGGCCGTGGACGGAGACGATGTCGCCGAGGTCGACATCGGTCTTCCAGGACGCCAGGGCGTCCTCCCCCACCTCGGCCAGCGAGAGCATGGCCTGCATCTGTGTGCCGTCGCCCTCCTGGAGGGTGGCGAAGCAGAGCTTGCCGGTGTTGCGCACGAAGATGACGCGGCCGGCGACACCGACGACGTCGGTGGTCTCGTCGCCCGGCGCGAGGTAGGTGACGCCCTCGACACGCTCGAGGGCGGCCGCCTCGTCGGCGTCCTTCGGCAGTGCCCGGTAGGCAGCCCGGAGCTCACGCAGGGTGCGGGTGCGGTCGACGACGACCGGGTAGGCGTCTTTCCCTTCCGCCAGCAGGCGCGCGCGCTTCTCGCGGCGGATCTTCAGCTGCTCGGGGAGGTCGGCGGCTGCAGTGTCTTTGGCCTGCTGGTTCTTCGGGGTCTGCTTCTGGTCAGTCACGGTGGTCCAGCCTACTGCATGGCTGGTGGGACGCCGGAACAGCAGGCACGGCAGCGCACCTCCCGACAGCACACCCTTGACCGAAAAGTGGTACCACTCTAGGGTCGATAAGTGATATCAGTTTCCACGAAAGGGGAACGTCATGTCCTCCACCTGGGGTGGCACACCGCCCGCCACCACCGGCCCGACCGGCGCACAGTCCGGCGCGCAGCCCGGCGCACAGTCCGGCGCACGGCCCGATCTGCCGGACGCCGAACCGGTCGGCCACGACGGCGCGAACGTCGCCGTCACCGAACGCCCGTCCTGGGTGGGGTCCTCCGGCATGGCCGGGGCGTTCCTCGTCCTCGGGATCCTGCTCTTCCTCGGCTCCATCGCCCTGTTCATCTGGGCAATCGTCGCCGCGGACACCGGCACACCGGGCGTCCCCCTCACCGTCCTCGTCATCATCGTCGCCGTGGTGGTGTTCCTCGTCTCCCTCCTGGGACTGTCGATGCTGCGGATCATCAACCCCGGCCACACCCAGGTGGTGCAGTTCTTCGGACGTTACCTGGGCACCAACCGGACCACCGGCCTCAGCCTCGTCGCCCCGCTGGCGACGTCGAAGAAGGTCAGCGTGCGCGTACGGAACTTCGAGACCAGCGAGATCAAGGTCAACGACCTCAACGGCAACCCGGTGATGATCGGCGCCATCGTCGTCTGGCAGGTCGCGGACACCGCCAAGGCCACGTTCGCAGTGGAGGACGTCGAGGAGTTCATCCACTCCCAGGCGGAGTCCGCGCTGCGGCACGTCGCCACGACCCACCCCTACGACTCGAAGAACCCGGAGTCCGTGAGCCTCGCCGGATCCACCGACGACGTCTCCTCGGAACTCGCCGACGAAGTTGCCGCCCGGGTTGCCGTGGCAGGCCTGGAGATCGTCGAGGCCAGGATCTCCGCCCTGTCCTACGCCCCCGAGATCGCCGGGGCCATGCTGCAGCGCCAGCAGGCCCAGGCCGTGGTGGACGCCCGCGAACAGATCGTCGACGGCGCGGTCTCCATGGTGCAGACCGCCCTCGACCAGCTCGAGGACCGCGACATCGTGGACCTCGACCCGGAGCGGCGGGCCTCGATGGTCTCGAACCTGCTCGTCGTGCTGTGCTCGGACTCCTCCACCCAGCCGGTGATCAACACCGGCGGGCTGTACAGCTAGGCTCGACCGACATGGCCCGGAAGAATGTGCCGCT
>NZ_CACZOO010000029.1 GCF_902782855.1 uncultured Corynebacterium sp. | reverse complement strand
CCGGGGACGCCGGTGACGGGGATACCGGTGACGCACCGGACGGCGTTCCGCCACGCCCTTTCCTGACCGCGGCCGGCCACAGGTGGTCCGCGGCGAGACGGCCCAGACCCCAGACCATCACGGCACACATCACCGAGGAGACCGCCACCGCCGCACCGACGGTGATGTCGGCACCTGTCAGGGCACGCACCGGGGCCGCGACGGCACGGACCAGCACAGGGTAGCCGGGGAAGAACGCCACGGACTGCCATTCGACAGGGTCGCCATCGGGCGTCCCGGCGTTCCCCATGGTGAAGCCGGAGTAGCCGTGACGGGAGATCAGCGTCATCCACCGGGAGTCCCACTGCATCATCACCTCGGTGAGGCTCATGCCGTGGTGTGCGCCGCGGGCCCGCATGACCAGCAACTGCGCCGCCTGGACCAGGACGGTGACGGCCAGGGCGACCACCGGAACGACCGGAAACCGGTGGGTCGGAGGTGGCCGGTGGGGCGGGGGTGACCGGTGGGGGTCGCGGGGCCGGGCGCTCTGTGTGGACATCCCCCACGACGTTAGCGGGGGTGCAGCCGTACGGCCGCCTTCCCCCCGGATGCGGTGGAGACTATGGGACGGATCACACATGTGGGCCATCGTGGGTTACACTCGTCCGCGTGAACACGTTCCGCGGTCAGCTTCTTCTTCTCTGCCGCGGCGGGGTCAGGGTGTAATACCGACCGGCTCCCCGTCGCGGAGGTGAGTCGTGCCGGTCGGTGCCGAGATATTTCCCCACACCAGACGCGCCGCCAGCGTCGTACCTGTACAGGAGCACACCATGACACCCACCGATTCCTTCATCTCCGCGCCCGCCCGGATCGACACGCCCGCCGGTGAGATCCCGGCCGGTCAGCCCGCCTGGAACAGGCAGCGCCCCTCCCAGATGCCGGTGCACCGCTACCAGCCGCATTTCACCGAGGTCGAGCGTTTCCAGCTGCCGGACCGCACCTGGCCGGACAAGGTCATCGACAAGGCACCGCAGTGGTGCGCCGTCGACCTGCGTGACGGCAACCAGGCCCTGATCGACCCGATGAGCCCCGAGCGTAAGCGCCGCATGTTCGAACTGCTGGTGAAGATGGGTTACAAGGAGATCGAGGTCGGTTTCCCCTCGGCGTCCCAGACGGACTTCGACTTCGTCCGCGAGATCATCGAGAAGAACATGATCCCTGACGACGTCACCATCCAGGTGCTGGTCCAGGCGCGCGAGCACCTGATCCGTCGCACCTTCGAGGCCTGCGAGGGCGCGAAGAACGTCATCGTGCACTTCTACAACTCGACCTCGATCCTGCAGCGCAAGGTCGTCTTCCGGAAGGACAGGCCGGCGGTCAAGCAGCTGGCGACGGATGCCGCGCACCTGATCAAGGAAATCGCCGTCGACTACCCGGACACCAACTGGCGGTGGGAGTACTCCCCGGAGTCCTACACCGGCACCGAGGTCGGGTACGCCAAGGAGGTCTGCGACGCGGTCATCGAGATCATGGACCCGACCCCGGACAACCCGATGATCATCAATCTGCCGTCCACGGTGGAGATGACCACCCCGAACGTCTACGCCGACACCATCGAGTGGATGCACCGCAACATCTCACGGCGTGACTCGGTACTGCTGTCCCTGCACCCGCACAACGACCGCGGCACCGGCGTGGCCACCGCCGAGCTGGGCTACATGGCCGGCGCGGACCGTATCGAGGGCTGCCTGTTCGGCAACGGTGAGCGCACCGGCAACGTCGACCTGGTCACCCTGGGCCTGAACATGTTCACCCAGGGTGTGGATCCGCAGATCGACTTCTCCGACATCGAGGAGATCCGCCGCACGGTCGAGTACTGCAACCAGCTGGCGGTCCACGAGCGCGCTCCGTACGGCGGTGACCTGGTCTTCACCGCGTTCTCCGGGTCCCACCAGGACGCCATCAACAAGGGCATGGACTACATGGCCGACGAGGCGCACCCGGGTGCCCACGCCAACGAGATCACCGATGAGGAGTTCGCGAAGGTCATCTGGGAGGTGCCCTACCTGCCCATCGACCCGAAGGACATCGGCCGCAGCTACGAGGCCGTGATCCGGGTGAACTCGCAGTCCGGCAAGGGCGGCGTCGCGTACATCATGAAGACCGACCACGGTCTGGACATGCCGCGTCCGATGCAGGTCGAGTTCTCTGCCGTCGTCCAGGCCCTCACCGATGCCGAAGGCGGCGAGATCAACTCCAAGGCGATGTGGGACATCTTCTCCGGGGAGTACCTGGACCGTGTCTCCCCGCTGGAGCAGATCTCGGTGACCGTCGACGGTCCGCAGACCGAGGGCTCGGAGACCAAGGTCACCGCCGAGATCGAGTGGAACGGCGAGCACAAGACGATCCAGGGACGCGGCAACGGGCCGCTGGCCGCCTACGCCCGGGCGCTGGAGTCGCTCGGTGTCGACTTCGAGGTGCAGGAGTACACCCAGCACGCCCGCACCGCCGGTGATGACGCCGAGGCCGCCGCCTATGTCCTGGCCCAGGTCAACGGACAGAAGGTGTGGGGTGTCGGTATCGCCGGCTCCATCACCTACGCCTCACTGAAGGCGATGACCTCCGCGGTCAACCGGGCCTACGCCACCGAGGCCTCCGTCCTGGCCGGCGGCGTGTAGGTCGGCCCGGAGCCGAGCCGCACTGACGCGGTGCCGGCGCCACACACAAGGAGGCACGGATCCCCACGCGGGGTCCGTGCCTCCTTTTCCGTCTTCCCGTTCCCCACTCGCCGGGCGCCCGGCACTCTGCACCCGGCGCCAGGTGAATGCTGCGATCAGGTTAAATGTGGCCGCAGCGGTGGCGGTACCCGACCGACCGGTGTTCACTGTGATTCATTGTTGATTCTTTACAGTAGATTTTGAGTTCGAAACCCGGACAGGACACCGACTTGAACACCACCGCAACAGCCACGGCAACCGCCACCGCGGCGCCCACCCTCCGCACCGAGACCGACCTCCTCGGCTCCGTCGACATCCCCGCAGACCGATACTGGGGCATCCACACCGCCCGCGCCCTGGCCAACTTCCCCATCACGGAGACCACCGTCGGCGGCGTCCCCGCGCTCGTCGATGCCCTCGCCGTCCTCAAGGAGGCCGCCGCGGTCGTCAACGCCCGCCACGCCCTGATCGACGCCACCGCCCAGACCTCGATCATCGCCGCGTGCCGCAGGATCCGTTCCGGACGCTTCGCTGACCGGCTCCCCGAGTTGTTCCCGTTGAGCATGATCCAGGGAGGTGCGGGAACCTCGACGAACATGAACGCCAACGAGGTCATCGCCAACATCGCCCTGGAGCACCTCGGGCTGGAGAAGGGCCGTTACGATGCCGTCGACCCGCACAATGACGTCAACTGTTCCCAGTCCACCAATGACGTCTACCCCTCGGCGCTGAAGATCGCCCTGCTCGCGCATGCCGCCAGCACCGTCACCGCACTGCGTCGGGTCGCGCGGTCCTGGCGTGCGAAAGCGGTGGAGTTCGACGACATCCTCAAACTGGGCAGGACCCAGCTGCAGGACGCGGTGCCCATGACTCTCGGCCGGGAGTTGACGGCCTTCGCCGCCATGGCGGAGGACGACGCCGGTGTACTGGACCGCGCCACCGACGGACTGCGGGAACTGAACATCGGTGGCACAGCTGTCGGCACCGGACTCAACGCCCCCGCCGGGTACACCGCCGAGATGGTCGCCGTGCTCAACGATCTCACCGGATTGAAGCTGCGTCGGGCCCCCGATCTCGTGGCGGCGACTGCGGACGTCGCCGCGTTCGTCGATCTGTCAGCGGCACTGAAGAGGGCGGCACTGCACACCTCGAAGGTCTGCCATGACCTCCGCCTGCTCTCCAGCGGTCCCCGTTCGGGTATCGGTGACCTCACGCTGCCCGCGGTGCAGGCGGGGTCCTCGATCATGCCGGGCAAGGTGAATCCGGTGATCCCAGAGGCCGTCAACCAGGTCGCTTTCGAGATCGTCGGCGTCGACACGACCGTGTCCATGGCCGCGGACAACGGCCAGTTGCAGCTCAACGCCTTTGAACCGGTGATCGCCCATGTCCTCTTCCAGGGGCTCGACCATTTCACCCGGGCGCTGGACACACTCCGTCTGCGCTGCATCGACGGGATCACCTGCGACGAGGCCCATGTGGCGAAGCTGCGGGAGGATGTCTGGTCCTCCGCGTCCCTCGCCACGGCCCTGTCCCCGTGGATCGGATACCGGCAGGCCACCACGGTCGCCCGGGAATCTCAGCGGTCCGGCCGCAGCGTGGTCGACATCGTCCGGGCGTCGGGGATGATGACCGGGGCCGAACTCGGCACCGCACTGTCCACGGCACGTCTGACCACGGGCGCCTAGTTCCAGCGTGCGACTGAGGCACGGCCGGTGTTTGTTCACTGCGCTTCGTCGTCGGGGGAGGCCGAACAGTATGATGGCGCCATGACTTCCACGGGCCCGGACAACGACAGCGCGGGGCTTTCCGGGACCACCGGGGGTTCCGGAGCCACTGCGGGTTCAGGGACCACCGGGGGTTCAGGGGCCCCGGGTTCGGCGACGGGCCGTTCCCGGCGCCGGCGTCGCCGCCAGGTCCACCGCCGCGCTGCACCGCCCTCACAGGGAGTGGGGCGCTCCCCACAGGATGCAGACCAGAATGCAGACCAGGACGCGGGGCAGGACGCGACAACGGCCACCTCGGCCACCGGGATCGCGGGTGGCGACCCCGCGACGTCGGGTACTGCAGTGTCCACGGGCACTTCGGCGCCCGCCGCCCCCCGGTCGCCGCGTGTCCCCAAGACCTTCCACGGTGACCTCCCCGATGCCGAGGCCGCCCCCTTCATCGCCCTCACCGTCGCAACGTCCGGTATCCACCCCACGACCTCACGCCTTGTCGCCGTCGCCGCCGTCCTCCACGATGCCGAGGGGCAGCCGGTCAGGTTCACCGGTAACCGTCCGGCCTGCAGCGGCGGCGCCACCGCCGGTGACAGCACCGGGGAGGACGGCACCGTAGAGCTCACCGGCGTGGTCCAGCAGATCAACCCCGGAGAGGACCCGGGCCCGTGGCACCTCCACGGGTACACCGAGGCGGACCTGGGCCAGGCACCCGGCTTCGCCACCGTCGCCCCGCTACTGTTCACGCTACTCAACGGCCGGACCGTCATCTGCCACGGATCGTCCTTGACCTGGGGTTTCATTGTCGAGGAGTACCGTCGCGCCCAACGCGCCGCGAACCGCGCAGCCCCCCGGGGAAGTGCCCGCGGCCGACGACGCAACACCCGGCGTCCCCGCAAGATCGCCGTGCCGGTCCCGGAGCGCATCGTGGACACGATGACCACCGCCCGCCGTCAGTCCGTCCCGGTGATCGACCCGCGGCTGCGCAGCATCGCCGACCACTACCGTGATGCCGAGGGCCTGGAACTCCCCGCCGACACCCTCCCCGACCTCGGCGCCGTCGCCTCCGAGGCACGCGCGGACACCGGCGCCGACGAACTCCTCCTCGCCGACGCCCGCATCCTTCTGCCGTTACACCTGGTGCAGGAGGATCTCACGGACGCCGGCCGCGGCAGCATCCAGTCCGCTGTCCCGTCCGACCTCACCGCCGACAGGTTCGGACTGCAGCGTTCCACCGTCCGGGTGGACGCCACCACCACACCACGCCCCTACGCCAATCCCGGTGTCCCCGGCAACGATCGCCGGGTGACCGAGGGCATGGAGTTCGTGGTCAGCCCCGATGTGGCGACCGACCCCGACGAGCTCATCTCCGCCGGACTGCGGGCCGGGTTGGTCTACAGTGAGAAACTGAACCGCACCTCCAGCCTGGTGGTGTGCAACGCCAACCATGAACTTCGCGGCAAGGCGATGCACGCCCACCGCAAGAACATCCCCCTGTTCACCGACGCCGAGTTCCTCCACGCTCTGGAGGACGTGGAGCCGGGGACCGCGTCCACCGGGGAGCCGGAGACGCGTCCCGCCACGCCACGGATCCCCGCACCCCAACGTGGCGGGCAGGGACGTCCACGAAGGAAACACGGGTCCCGGCAGGGGGCGAACCAGGGAACCCGGCAGAGCGGCCGGCAGGGCGGCCGGCAGGGCGGCGGCAGGCAGAGCGGCCGGCAGGACTCACCGCAGTCCAACCGGCGTACCCCGATCCGGCAGCCCCGCCAGCATGGTGAGACCGCCGGGCATGACGGTGCGGCGACGGGGCCGGCGGCGTCCACCGGAGGAGGCCCGGTTGGATCCAGGGCCGGATCCAGGGCCGAATCCAGGGCCGGATCCACGGGAGACCGGAACCGTTCCCGCAACCGCAACAGGCGGCGTTCCTCCGGCAGCTCCGGAGGCTCCGGCAGCAAGCAGAAGCAGGGCGGGCAGGGCGG
>NZ_CACZOO010000028.1 GCF_902782855.1 uncultured Corynebacterium sp. | reverse complement strand
TCTCGCCGATGATGAGGGAACTGCACCACCAGCGTTACCTGTGGGACAGTCCGGCGGTCCTCGGACGGGGCATTCTCGAGACAGACTTCGGAGTGGGGACGCCGCTGCCGGCGGACCACCCGCTGGCCGCGTGACGCACGAGGTGGCGTGAGCACGTCGGCATCACGCAACGCGAGGCTGGTCTGGAACGACCTCACGTTGCGTGCTGCTGACGTGGGGGCTGCAACGCAGGGACGGCAGAGGGTCAGCCGAGGCGCTTGAACCGGACCGACGACCATGTGTCAGGCAGGGAGATGTTGCCGTTGAGCGGCCACCCGAACTCCTCAGCGCGGGTCCAGATGCTGTCACGGTTGATGTCCGACCGGTTGCCCTTGGGGTAGCCGACCCAGATCGCCCGCGAACTCGTGAACAGGGGAAAGGCGTCGGCAAGGAGAGTGTCGAGGGCCGCCCGGTCGGCGGCGAACATCACGGCGACACCGGACGTGTCCCGGTCGATGCCGTCCGCGCAGTCGACGACGGTGACCCCCGCCGGCAACGGATCCAGCAGTGCACGCTGCTCCGGGGTCATGGGGCCGAGCAGCAGTTCACTGCCGGGCATGATCTGGAGCTTCTCGGCAATGGTGCGGGGCATGGTGGCGTCCTTCGTCGATGTGGGCGGCACGCGGCGGTGGTGACTGCGGACGCTATCGGCGATGTCCGCAGTACGCAACGCCAGGCTGGTCAGAGGCGAAAGCAGCCTCACGGTGCGTGCCGCTGACGTGGAGGACCGCCACTTACCGCGGGAACAGCAGGTGCGTCTCCCCGTCGAGCTCGACACGCTTCACGCGCACGCCGTAGACCGGCTCAAGGATCTCCGGCGTCAGCACCTCCGCCGGCGTTCCGGACGCCACGACGCGCCCCCGGTTCAGCACCACGATCCGGTCACAGTACCGGGCCGCCAGATTGAGGTCGTGCAGCACGACCGCCGACCCCGGCAGGGCGCTGACCAGCTCCAGGACCTCCTGCTGGTAACGGATGTCGAGGTGGTTCGTCGGCTCGTCGAGCAGCACGTGACCGGCCTGCTGCGCCAGCGCACGGGCGATGAGCGCACGCTGCCGCTCCCCGCCGGACAGTACCGCCACATCGCGGGACGCCAGGTCGGTCAGCCCCACCGAGCCCAGTGCGTCCACCACGATCCTGCGGTCCGTGGACGTGGTCTGCGCGAACACGCCCTGATGAGGCAGCCGACCCAGCATCACGAGTTCGGCGACCGAGATCGGGGTTCCGCCGTCGGAGTGTTCCTGGGTGACCACGGCGATCTCCGTGGAAACCTCCCGCCGGCGTAGACCGGGCAGCGGTCGGCCATCGAGGCTGACCGTCCCCGCAGTCGGCGTGACCGCACCGTACAGGGCCCTGAGCAGTGTGGTCTTGCCTGAGCCGTTCGGCCCGACCAGCCCGAGGACGCCCTCATCCGGCACGGTCAGGGACACACCGTCGACCGCGGTCACCGCACCGAAATGCACCGTGACCTCGGACGCCTCGATCATGCGGCGTCACCGGAGGCGCCGGCGTCTTCTTCGTCACCGGTGGCGGCTCGAAGATAGTCGGCGACCTTCTCCACCCCGTCGACGGCCAGCGGTGTCGGCGGCTCGGCGTAGTTCAGCATCAACGGCATGATCCGCCCGTGGCGTCCTGCGGTCGTCCGGTCGATCCCGGGCAGGGACGCGGCGGTGGAGACCATCGCATCCGCCCCGTCGTCCCCGGTCTCCGTCGAATGCAGTGTGATGATGACGTCCGGATTCCGGTCCACGAGTTCCTCCGCGCTGACCTCGAAGACCCGGTCGGACTCGTCGGCGAAGATGTTGACGCCGCCGGCGGCCTCGACGACAGGTGTGGCCATCGACCCGGCACCGTAGGCGTAGGTCGTGCCGCCACCGGGCGTCGGGTAGAGCACCGCCACGCGCAACGGCGGTCCCGGCGTCAGCGAGCTCAGCCGGTCCTGCAGTTCAGTGATGTAGGTGTCCGCCTCAGTCTCCCGGTCGAAGACGGTGCCGTAGGTCCGGATCTGGTCCCAGGCGTCGTCCCAGGCGGCGGGGCCCTCCAGCGCGCCGCAGAAGGCGGGTTCCTCGATGAGCGGGATGCCGGAGGACGCCATGGTCTGTGCGTTGATCGTGTCCGTCGAACCGAGCACCAGGTCGGCGCCGGTGGCGACGACCTCCTCACGGCTGACCTGCACATGCCCCTCCGGGTTGAGCTTGTCGGTGATCGACGGGATTCCCGCCAGGGCGCTGTTCGTGGCGTCGTCGTAGTACTCCGTGGGGAACACGCCCGCCTTCGCTGTGACCCGGTCGAGCACGCCGAGACGCTCCAGCGTGGGCACCGCCGCGCTCTTGAGCAGGGTGATGCTCTGCGGCGGCGCGTCGAAGGAGACGGTCGTGCCGCAGTTGTCGACCCGGATCGGGGCGTCCTCGCTGGTGCTGCAGGACGCCACCACCAGCGAGGACGCCAGG
>NZ_CACZOO010000027.1 GCF_902782855.1 uncultured Corynebacterium sp. | reverse complement strand
GTGGACTGAAACGGCGTGTCCCCGCGCAGCCCGATGAGCTGCGACACCCCACCCATACCAGGCACCACCAGCAGCGACGCCGTGATCCCCGCCGCCATGAGCAGCGACGACCCCGTGTGCCACCTCCGCCTCTCCGACCTCACGCACCCCAGACTACGGCAGCCCATCTGCCGGCCCGCCCTGCTCTGCCTTCCCGTGCAGCTACCAGTACCCAGCCCCACCTCATGCCCCACTCCGTGCAGCTACCAGTACCCAGCCCCACCTCATGCCCCACTCCGTGCAGCTACCAGTACCGAGAGGCGGAAGTCAGGTACCTTACTTCCGCTTCTCGGTACTGGTAGCGACCGTGCAGCCCCCTCGGTACTGGTAGCGACCGTGCAGCCCCCTGCTCCCGCAGTGGTACCCCGTGAGTCCATTTCATTCAGGTCGCTCCGATCCGTGGCACCCTCACCAGACCGAGTGGTCTACTCAGGGACATGACTACCCCATCACGCAGCATCGCCATCATCGGCGCGGGACTCGCCGGCACCGGGGCCGCACTCGCCCTGGCCCGCGCGGGTTTCCGCGTCGACCTCTACTCCGACCGCACCCGGGACTCCCTCCTCAACAACGTCCCCGCCACCGGCACCGCCATCCTCTTCGGCGCCTCCCGCACAGCAGATGCCCGGATCATCGACGACCCCTACGCCGGCATCCCCGCCGCACACTTCGCCGCCAGCGCCGCCGGCCTCGCCAACCCGGACAACCCCACCGGCGTCGACAGCTTCCCCGCCAGCTACTCCTACGAGGCCCAGTCGGTGGACCCCCGGCTCCGCGCCGACGACCGGCTCGACGCCTTCCTCGACCTCGCCGACCCAGACAAAGACAAAGACACCCACCAGGACGCCACAGACAGTGCCTTCCACGTCGGCACCGTCACCCCCACCGACCTCGACCGCATCGCCGCGTCCCACGACCTCACCCTCCTCGCCACCGGCAAGGGCGGACTGGCCGACGCCTTCGCCACCGACCACGACCGCACCCCGTACACCGGCCCCCAGCGCCGGGTTCTCACGGTCACCGCCACCGGCCTTCCCTCCGACCACGTCTTCACCGGACGCACCGGTGGGGAACAGTCCGACCGCCTGACCGACGCGACCGGACGCCCCGTCAACAACGCCCTGCTCTCCCTCCACGAGGAGGGGGAGGTCTTCGTCGGCCCGTACCTGCACAAGGACGGTCTCGAATCCTGGGTCATCCTCGCCTGGGCCAGGCCCGGCACCGCCACCGAGCAGGCGTTCGCCGAGGCCACGGACGCCGAGTCCGCCCTGCGCATCCTCCAGGACCTGCACCGCCGCGTCCTCCCCGATGTCGCCGACGACCTCGACCTGCTGCGTCCCGTCGACGCCGACCCGCACTCCTGGCTCAAGGGTGCGGTCACCGCGCGGGTGCGGCGTCCGGTCGGGTACACCGCCGGCGGCCACCTCGTCGCCGCGCTCGGCGACACCGCCATCGCCGTCGACCCGATCGCCGGGCAGGGCGCGCAACTCGGCGACTGGCAGGTAGCCGCCCTCGTCGACGGACTGGTGGCAGCCGAGACCGCCGATCAGGCCTGGGACGCCGACCTCCTCACCGACCTCTTCGAGGCCCACTGGACCGACCACGGCGCCGCCGGAGTGGCCGTGACCTCGCTGTTCCTCGGCGATCCGCTGTACGCCGAGGTCGCGGGCGCCTTCTTCAGCAACGCCGCCACCGACCCCGCCTACGCCACCGCCCTGTTCAGCCTCTTCTCCGAACCCGCACCCGCCCTCACCCTGCGCACCGCGGAGGACGTGGCCGCGCTGGCCGCGTCCTTCCGGAACCGGACGACCGAGCGGACGACCGAGCAGACGACCGACCGGACGACCGACCGGACGACCGACAAGGTCACCGCATGACGCGCCGCATCCGGTTCAACGCCTTCGACATGAACTGCGTCGTCCACCAGTCGCCGGGACTGTGGCGCCACCCCGAGGACCACTCACGCGACTACACGGACCTGCACTACTGGACCGGGCTGGCACAACTGCTGGAGACCGGGTACTTCGACGGCCTGTTCCTCGCTGACGTCCTCGGACTCTACGACCTCTACGGCACTTCACCGGACACCGCCCTGCGCACCGCCACCCAGGTCCCCGTCAACGACCCGCTCCCACTGGTCAGCGCCATGGCCGCGGTCACCGACGACCTCGGGTTCGGGCTGACCACCGGCACCGCCTTCGAGCACCCCTTCCCCTTCGCCCGACGCATCACGACCCTCGACCACCTCACCGACGGGCGACTCGGGTGGAACGTCGTCACCGGCTACCTGCCCTCGGCGGCGGAGAACACACAGTCCCACGGCCAGCTCGACACCTTCGACCACGACGCCCGCTACGACCACGCCGACGAGTACCTCGAGGTGCTCTACAAACTGTGGGAAGGTTCCTGGGAGGACGACGCCGTCCTCGCCGACCCGGTCTCCGGCGTCTACACCGACCCGTCGAAGGTCCACCCGATCAACCACGCCGGTGAGCACTACACGGTGCCCGGCATCCACGTCTCCGAGCCGTCACCGCAGCGCACACCGGTGATCTTCCAGGCCGGGGCGTCCTCCCGCGGCAGCGACTTCGCCGCCACCCACGCCGAGGCCGTGTTCATCGCCGCACCGACACAGGACAAGCTCGCGGCAGTGGTGCGCACCCTCACCGCCAAGCTCGAGGACGCCGGACGCTCACGGTCCGACATCGTCATCTACGCCCTGCTCACCGTCATCACCGACGCCACCGAGGACGCCGCGCAGGCCAAGGCCGCCGACTACCGCAGCTACATCGACCACGAGGGCTCCCTGGCACTGATATCCGGTTGGATGGGCGCGGACTTCTCCGCCTTCGACCTCGACGACCCGGTCGCCGGCATCGAGTCCAACGCCATCCAGTCCGCCGTCGCCGCGTTCCAGCGCTCCGCAGGTGAGGAGGGCCGCGAATGGACCGTCCGCGAGCTGGCCGAGTTCGGCGGCATCGGCGGACTGGGGCCGGTGCTCGTCGGCTCCGGGGAATCGATCGCCGACCAGTTGGAGGAGTGGGTCGACACCACCGGTGTCGACGGGTTCAACCTCGCCTACACCGTCACTCCCGGCACCTTCCGCGACGTCATCGACCATGTCGTCCCGGTACTGCAGGCCCGCGGCGAGTACCCGACCTCCTACTCCCCCGGCACACTGCGGGAGAAACTCTTCCCCGACCACACCGGTCCTCGCGTCCCCGACAACCATCCCGCCGCCCGTTTCCGGCCCGCCGCGACGCCCGCCGATTCCGCCGTACCCACCGATTCCGCCACTCTGACAGGAGCCACCTCATGACCACCGCCCTCCCCACCGACGCCGACCTCGCCGCCCGTTTCCGCCCCGTCTTCGACGGTATCGCCCTCGGCGCCGCCGACCGTGACCGCAACCGCGAGCTGCCCCATGAGCAGATCCGGCAGCTGCGGGACGCCGGCTTCACGGCCCTGCGTGTCCCCGTCGAACACGGCGGCCTGGGAGCCTCCGTCCGCCAGTCCTTCGCCCTGCTCACGGACCTCGCCACAGCAGACCCGAACCTCACCCAGGCACTGCGGGTCCACTTCTCCACCGTCGAGGGATTCCTCGCCGCCGGGGACACCGAGGGGCTGCGCCGCGCCGGGGAGGGGGTCATCTACGGCAACGCGATCTCGGAGAAGGGGGTCGGTGCGGTCGACCGGTACCAGACACGGCTGACCCCCACGGACAACGGGAACTACCAGCTCAACGGCACGAAGTTCTATTCCACCGGAACGCTCTACGCGGACGTGGTCAGTGTCGCCGCGGACCTTGACGGGCGGCGGGTGACGGTCCTGGTTGACTCGGACGCGCCCGGCGTCCACCAGTTCGACGACTGGGACGGCTTCGGGCAGCGGCTCACCGGCTCCGGGACGACCGTGTTCACCGCGGTGCCGGTGGCCGCCGGTACGGTGACCGAGGGCGGATACGGGGATGCCGGACATGTCATCGACACCGCCTACCTGCAGCTTTTCCATCTTTCGGCGCTGGCCGGGATTTCCCGGCGCGCCGCCGATGACGCCCGTGACCGGGTGATCTCGCGGAAGCGGACGTTCAGCCATGCCCCGGCGGACCTGCCCCGGGAGGATCCGTTGATCCAGGCGGTGCTCGGCCGGGTGTACGCTGCGGCATCGGTCGCCCGGGCTGCGGTCCTGGCGGTGGCGGACGCGGTGGCGTCGTCCTTCGGCTCCCCGGAGGACGTCGCGTTGATCGACGCTGCGGAACTGGCGGCGTCCGAGGCGCAGGTGGCGCTGGTGCCGTTGGTGCTGGACGCCGTGACCGAGGCCTTCGAGACCGGCGGGGCCTCGGTCGTGTCGGAGAAGCTGGACCTCGACCGGCACTGGCGCAATGCGCGGACACTGGCGGTGCATAATCCGGTGGTCTACAAGCAGCAGGCGGTGGGACGCTACCACCTGACCGGCGACGGGCTGGTCTTCGCCTGGTCCGCCGGGGTGCGCTGAGTCGGGGCGACAGCGTCCCACGCCGTCATGAGCCTCAGGAATGAGCCTCACCCCCTTCCATTCAGGGGTTGGGCAAACCGTGGCACCAGCCCCAGACCGAGTGGTCTACTCGTAGGCATGACAGCACCAACCACATCCACCGCGCCCACTGCGTCACCCCGCGAACCCCGCGAAACCCAGTCCACACAAGCCCCCCGCTCATCCCACTCATCCCACGCATCCCGGACCGCACCCGCGGTCCCCTCCCCCACCGAGCTCCGCGCCGCGTGGGCGTCGATTCCGACCCCGATCACCACCCTCGCCGCCGTCATCGACGGACGGCCGGTCGGACTCATCGTCGGCTCGTACGTCGGCCTCTCTCTGGAGCCCGCCCTCGTCGCCGTCAGCGTCCAGAAGACCTCCCGCTCCTGGCCGCTGCTGCGCACCGCCGGTCACCTCGGAATCTCCGTCCTCACCACCGCCCACGCCGGGCTCGTCCGCCAGCCCGCCGGCCCCGTCGACCAGCGTTTCGACGGCATCACCTGGGACAGTGACCGCGACGCGGTCCTCCTGGAGGACGCCGCCGTCCACCTCACCGGCCACATCGTCAACGAGCTCGACACCGGCGACCACGTCACCGCGGTTCTGCAGGTCGACCACCTCGTCCAGCACGCCCCCTCCGCCGCGCCGCTGGTCTTCCACGGCTCACAGATCACCACGATCGGAGAACTGTAGTGTCCACCACGAGCATCACCGACAATCTCCGGTTCGCCTACTGGGTGCCGAACGTCTCCGGCGGCCTGGTGGTCTCCGACATCGAGCAGACCACCGACTGGGGCATCGACTACAACCGCCGTCTGGCCCGTACCGCCGAGCAGGTCGGCTACGACTACGCGCTGACCCAGGTCCGCTACCTCGGTTCCTACGGTGCCGAGTCGCAGCACGAGTCGGTCAGTTTCTCCCTGGCCCTGCTGGAGGCCACCGAAAAGCTGAAGATCATCGCCGCAGTCCACCCCGGGTTCTGGCAGCCCGCCATCCTCGCCAACCTCGCGACGACAGCCAGTGAGCTCTACGGGGGCCGCTTCGCCCTCAACGTCGTCTCCGGCTGGTTGAAGGACGAGTTCCAGAAGTTCGGTGAGCCCTGGCTGGAGCATGACGAACGGTACCGCCGTTCAGGCGAGTTCCTGCAGGTCCTCCGCGCGATCTTCGCCGGCGACCACGCCGAGTTCAACGGGGACTTCTACCGCCTCCACGACTACTCCGTCAGTCCGCACCCGACCATCGCCCCCGAACTGTTCCAGGGCGGCAATTCCTCAGCCGCACAGTTCAACGGTGGCCATTTCGCTGACTGGTACTTCCTCAACGGTGCCCCGGTCGACGAGCTCAAGCTCCAGATCGACCAGGTCCGGCGTCACGCCGAGGACGCCGGACGCGAGGTGAGGATCGGTGTCAACGGTTTCGTCATCCTCGAGGACACCGAGCAGCAGGCCCACGACAAACTGCGCGACATCATCGCGCAGGCCAGCGAGGAGGCGGTGGCGGGATTCGCGGAGTCCGTGAAGCAGGCCGGCCAGTCCACCGCCGACGGCAAGGGAATGTGGGCGAACTCCTCCCTGGAGGATCTCGTGCAGTACAACGACGGTTTCCGTACCGGGCTCATCGGTACCGCCGACCAGATCAGCGAGCGTATCGAGGAGCTGCGGTCGATCGGTGTGGACCTCGTGCTCACCGGGCATCTCAACTTCCAGGAGGAGGTCGAGCGCTTCGGCCACGAGGTCATCGCACCGTTGCGCAGCAACACCCCTGTCGCTGCCACTGCCCACGTGTGACCACGGTCGTCCCCCGGCACCGGGGTCTTCTGCACCTGCTCCCCTGCCGGCGATGTCCCGGCACTCACCGCGCAGCGTGAG
>NZ_CACZOO010000026.1 GCF_902782855.1 uncultured Corynebacterium sp. | reverse complement strand
GAGCGCGACGAGAGCGACGGGGACATCGACGACGGCAAGCACCGCCTCTGATCCCCGGGGCACCCGCCCCACCCCCGGAGCTTTCGTCACGCTCACTACAGAATGCCGGTACCGGCTACGGTGTGACCATGACCGAGACCCCCGCACCACTCGACCTCCTCATCGTCGGCGCCGGCATCGGCGGCATCGACATGGGCCACCACGTCGCCCACAACTTCCCGGACTGGAACTGGGAGATCGTCGACTCGAACACCGACCTCGGCGGCACCTGGACCACCTTCACCTACCCCGGTATCCGCTCAGACTCCGACATGGCGTCCTTCTCCCTGCCCTGGAAACCGTGGCAGGGGGCGCACGCCCTCGGCGCGGGCGCTGACATCCGCGAGTACCTGCGGGACGCCGCCCGCGAGGACGGCTTTCTCGACCGGATCCGCCTCAACACCTGGGTGAAGTCGGTCAACTTCGACACGGCGTCCGGGCTGTGGGAGATCACCACGGTCCGCGCCCACGACCACGGTCCCGACGACCGGCCGGACGCCCCCGACGGAAACCTCACCGAGACTGTCATCCGGGCGAAGCGCCTGCACCTGGCCTGCGGCTACTACGACCACCGCGACGGCTTCCTGCCCCACTACCCCGGCCAGGAGGACTTCACTGCCCACGGCGGCACCCTCATCCACGCGCAGGCCTGGAAGCCGGCCGAACAGGGCGACGTCAACGGGAAGCGGATCGTCGTCATCGGTTCCGGTGCCACCGCGATCACCCTCCTCCCGGCGTTGGCCGACCTCGGCGCGGACGTCACCATGCTGCAGCGCACCCCGACCTGGGTCGCCGCCCTCCCCGACTTCGACACGATCACGGCCGTCTGGACCCGGCTGATCCCGTGGAACGGGAAACTGGCGCACAAGGTCGCGCGCGGCAACCACATCGTCCGCGACATGACGCAGTGGTACATCGCCCGTCACCTCCCCTTCGCCTTCCGGTGGTTCCTCCAGGGTCTCCAGCGGATATGGCTCACACCGGAGCAGATCAGGCGGGACTTCACTCCCCCGTACAAGCCCTGGGACCAGCGCGTCTGCAAGGCCCCGGACGGCGACATCTTCCGGGCGATCAAGGCCGGCACGGCCGAGGTCGTCACCGCGACGATCGACCGGTTCGTGCCGGAGGGTGTGCGGCTGACCGACGGGCGCGTCCTGCCGGCGGACACGGTGATCTCGGCGACCGGCCTGCAGCTGCAGATGTTCGGCGGGGCGTCCGCGTCCGTCGACGGCGAGGAGGTGGACCTGTCAGAACTGGTGGCCTACCGGGGCGTCCTGCTCTCGGGCCTGCCGAACATCAGCTTCACCGTCGGCTACCTCAACCAGTCCTGGACAACCCGGGCGGACCTCACCGCTCGGTATGTCGTCCGACTGTGGCGGCACATGGCCGACCACGACATTGGCCTGGCCGCCCCCGCCATCCCCGGCCCGGGCGTGGAGCGCCGTGAGCTCCTTGAGTTCGACGCCGGCTACATCAAGCGCGGTCAACACCTCACCCCGCGTCAGGGTGACCGCTCCCCCTGGCTCTACCGACAGGACTACCTGGCGGAGTGGCCGGAACTCTCCCGTGGCGACGTGACCGAGGAGATGCTCTTCGACGAGGACGCCGTGGTCGTGGCATCCAGGGTCGTGGCATCCAGGGTCGTGGCATCCGGGGTAGCTGCGTCAGGGGTCGCATCACCGGGGTCCGGTGGCGGCGTCGGTGTGACACCGGAGTCGTCCCGGTGACGGTGCTGTGACCAGGTGATCCCCGCCGAAGCGCAGATCACCAGGATGATGGTGACCGCACGGTAGGCGGTGAGGTGCTGGTCCAGCAGGATCAGTCCGGCCGCTGCGGCGAAAGCCGGCTCCAGACTGACGAGGATGCTGAACACCGCCCCTGAGATCCGCCGCAGGGCGACGAGTTCCAGGGTGTACGGCAGGACGGAGGCCAGCAGGGAGGTCCCCGCGGCGAACCAGAACAGTCCCGGCCGGGTGATCAGTCCGCCGTCGCCGCCGGTGACCCCTGCGAAGGCACCGTGCGCACCGACCGGGGCGAGCAGCACCGCGCCGAGCACCATGGCCACCGCCAGTCCGCCGGTCCCCGGGATCCGGGCACCCACCTGTGCGGAGTAGATGATGTAACCGACCCAGAATCCGCCGGCGACCAGTGCGTGGAGCACCCCGACGAGGTCGAGGTCCGCCCCGCCGAGCACGGACTCGGCGCCGAGGACGACCATCCCTGCGGTCGCGAATCCGACCCAGATGAGGTCCCGACGGTTCTTAGAGGTCAGCGCGGAGAAGAGCAGGGGCCCGGTGAACTCGAGGGCGACCGCCGCGGACAGGGGGATCCGCTCGATCGCGGCGTAGTAGAAGCCGTTCATCAGGGCCATGGTGACGGCGAAGAGGATGACCGACCGCCAGTCGCCGCGCTTCCACGCCCGGACCGCGGGCCGGGAGACGGCGAGCAGGACCAGGCCACCGATCCCGAGCCGGAGCAGGGTCACGCCCCAGGTGCCGAGGTCGTCGAAGAGACCGACGGCGGTGGCCGCCCCGAACTGGAGGGAGGCGCAGGAACCGAGGATGCAGAGCACCGGGAGGGTCATCGTCGTGGTGGAGCCGGAGGAGGTCGTCGTCACCCCTGTATTCTGCGTCCTCACCGATTCACTGGTCCAGCTCAGGTATCCGGTCAATAATGGTGAATCATGTTGAACGTTCACCGCCTGACGCTGCTGCGTGAGCTCTCCCGCCGCGGCACCCTCGCCGAGGTCGCCAGGGTGCTCAACTACTCCCCTTCCGCAGTTTCCCACCAGCTCAACCAGTTGGAGCGGGAGGCCGGCGTCCCCCTCCTGGAACCCGTGGGGCGCGGGGTGAGACTGACGGACGCCGCCCGCCGGCTCGTCGCCCGCACTGACGAGGTCCTCACGGTGCTCGACCGGGCGGAGGCGGAACTGGCGGCGTCCACCCCCACGGTCTCGGGGACGCTACGGGTCACCTCATTCCACTCGGCGCTGGTCTCGATCCTGCCGACGGCGCTGACGCTGGTGAAGTCGCGGCACCCGGAGCTGCGGATCGAGGTCCTCCACCGCGAGATCGGTGCGGCGTTCGACGGGCTCGCCGCGCACCTCTACGACCTGGTGATCGGTGACCAGTGGCCCGATGAACCGGACCCGGTGCGCCCCGGGATGGAGCGCCAGGAACTGTTCACCGATCCGCTGCTGCTGGCGATGCCGGCGGACTGGCCGGAGCCGGCGTCACTGTCTGACCTGGCGGACGCCCAGTGGGCGGTCGATCCGGAGTACTTGCCGGGAGGTCAGTGGGTGCGGCGGATGCTGGCGGACGCCGGGGTCGTCCCGAAGGTGCTGTGCGACACCGATGACCCGCTGCTGCAGGCGCACCTGGTGCGCACCGGGCACGCGGTGGCGGTGATCCCGTCACTTCTGGTCGGACCGTTCCTGGACCAGACCCGGGCACAGGTGCTGCCGGGCGGGCCGGCGCGCCGCCTGTTCACTGCGGTGCGTGAGGGGCAGACCGGGCACCCGGCGGTGCGGGCGTTCCGCGCGGCGCTGGCCTCGGCGGCGCGGCGGGAGTCGCCGGAGATCTGAACCGGCAGGACTTCACACGTAGCCGTGCCAGTTCCCCGGTGAGACCCCGTGGGCCCGGCGGAAGACATGGCTGAAGGACGCCGTGCCGCTGTATCCCAGGTGCCGGGCGACCGCGCCGACCGGGATCCCGGACGCCAGGAGGCGCCGGGCTGCCCCCATCCGCACCCGTGCCGTCCACTGCCGTACACTGTCGGCGCCGGACAACCTGAGCGCCCTGGTGAGCTCCACCGGGGTGCAGTCCAGCAGCTCGGCCCACTGCGCCGGGGTACGGTCGACGCCGGGGTGGCGGCGGAAGTCCCCGGAGATCCTGCGCAGCAGCCGGGACCCGTGGGTGTCGACCTCCCCGGCGAGGAAACCGTAGAACAGCCGGTCCACCACATCGGTCTGTTCCGTGGCGACAGGGTCGTACTCGCGGCCCAGGGCGGCGAGCAGCGCATCCGTGTCCGCCGTGTCCCCGGGGTCCTCCGCTACGATCACCGTGGGCGCCAGGTCACCGGAGGGACGCCCGGCGCGCGCCCCGACCGGCAGGACCAGTGCGCCGGGGTCCATGTCGATGTGGTTCGGTAGTCCGGCGGGCAGCCAGATCAGCTCGCCCTCGCGGAGGTCGGTGGTGGTGTCGGCGACGGTGACCCGGCACGCGCCGCGCCATGCCCAGAGCAGGACGTGGAACCGGTTGACCCGGGGCCAGGTGCTCAGTGTCGGCGGGGTCTCCTCCTGTCCGCCCGCCACCGGGGTTCCACCGGGCCGGTCGCGGAGCTGGCCCGGGGTCGCCCCGGTGTGCCGCCGGGCGAGCCGGCACAGGGTGGACGCCGAGGACAGTCCGACGTGGTGGGCCGCGGACTCCACGGTGCAGCCGTCCGCCAGCAGACCGGCGGCGACGGAGAGGCGGAGCCGGGCGTGCCAGGCGCTGACGGTCAGCCCGGTCTCCGCGCGGAAGCGCCGGGTGAGGGTCGACGGAGAGACGAAGACGGCGGCGGCGAGGTCGGTGACGCCGGGGTGGGCGGCCGGGTCGGAGAGGAGGATGCGGGCGGCGGTCCGGGCCGCCGGGTCGACCGGCATCCGGGGTAGCAGGGGCCGGTCGCCGGAGTGTGCCCCGGTGGGGGTGCTGAGGTAGTTGAGGCTTTCGGCGAATCGGGCGATGAGGGTCCCGTACCAGTCATCTGGAATGTCACCGCAGGTCACAGGGCTGTCCGGGGTGAAGGGGAGGGTGGCGTCCTCCGGGACGGGGAAGCCGAGGGCGGTGGTGTCCGGGGCGCGGCGGACGCTGACGCGCACGCCCCGGTCGACGGAGACCGCGGTCCCGGCGGCGATGTGGCGGGTCCGGGGGCGTCGCGGTGGTGGGTGGTCAGGTGGAGAGTGCCGCGGAGTACCCACCACAGGTGCGGGGATGTCAGTTCAACTTTCTGACTGTTCCGGTCAACTGGCGGCATGCGCACGACCGTACACTCGTCGCGGTGAAGTGAGCTGAGGCTCAGTTGATACGACAGGAGAATTCATGACCCACGTGACACGACGCCGCCCGCTGACCGTGACTTCCGCACTCGCCACCGCACTGATCTGTGCCCTGGGGATGGCGTCATGCTCGGACGCCGACGGTTCCGGCGACGGTGGGGCCGCGGCGACCGTCCCCGTCACCCACGCCTTCGGCACCACGGAGGTGCCGGTGCACCCCGGGCACGCGCTGAGCTTCAGCCGCACCTGGACCGACGCTTTCGCTGAGCTCGGTGAGCCGGTCGCCACCCAGGTCGTCAACGGCCAGTTCTCCGACGGGGTGCCGTGGGCGCCCGAGGGCACCGGTGGCACGTCGGTCGCCGGGGAGACCGTCCCGGTCACGGTCACTTCCGCCGACCTGGTCACCACGTTCGGCATGGAGGCCGTCGCGGACAAGAACCCGGACGTGATCTTCGCCGGTTACCTGCCTGACAGGGAGACCTACGACAGGCTCGCCGCCATCGCCCCGACCGTCGCCACGGTCGGTGACGGCATGGTCGACGACTGGCGAGAGGTCACCACCACCGCGGGGAGGATCGTCGACCGGGAGGAGGACGCCGCGTCCGCGATCGCCGCGGTCGACCGCGCCATGGGAGGGGTGGGGCAACGGTACCCGGCGGTGGAGGGGGCGTCCTTCGTCTACGCCGCCTACCGTGCGAAGAGTTTCACCGTGATCACCTCCCCGGCGGACGCCTCCAACCGGTTCTTCAGCGACCTGGGCATGGTCTCGGCGGCCGACCGGGTCCGGGGGACGGAGTCCGGGCGGGGGAAGGTGGTCTCCGCGGAGAACACCGACATGCTCGACGTGGACCTCCCGGTCCTGTGGATCTCCGGGGAGACGCCGGACGACCTGCCGGGGTGGTCTGACCTGCGTGCCGTCCGGCGCGGGTCTGACCCGCAGCTGGACACGGTCGCGGCCACCGCGCTGGGCGCCCCTTCGGTGCTCAGCATCCCCTGGGTGATCGATCAGCTCGACCCGTACTTCGCGG
>NZ_CACZOO010000025.1 GCF_902782855.1 uncultured Corynebacterium sp. | reverse complement strand
TCTCGATCAGTGTCGACAGCCGTCCGGTAGGGCGACCGTGGGACATAGCCTGGGAAGTCAAGAGTCTCGAGATGACATCTGACGGGGGAACCTCGGTGATCTTCGACGGCAGCATCGACATGTGGATCCCCGTAGACCCAGTTATCGAACTCCGGGGAGTGGTCGGCTGGACGCGACAGTGGAAGAGCGATGAGGTCAAGAGTCTGTTGATCACATGTGACGCGGGGTGTGTGAAGAACGCGGGGAGCCTGGACCGTGCGTGGGCCCGCCGGGTCGTCGTGGAGTTCTACCGGGGGATCTGATGGAGGCACTGGTAGGACTTCGGATGCAGGGCCGGATTCTCGGAGACGACGACAGACAACGACATGGCATCGTCATGATCAGCACGGTGTGTGAATGATTGCACGCCGGGGCTTTCGCGTGCAGTGATGTGTGAATGTGTGTGAATGTGCGTGTGAATGCGTGTGAATGCGCGTGAACGCGCACGGGTGGATCGGGCCCGGCACGTGTAGCGTCATGCCCATGAGTGAAGTGACCGAAGTGACCGTCTCCGGTGGTGTCGTCCACGAACTGCCCGATGACCTGCGGGACGCCATCCTCGGCGGTGACCGCGGTCCGGGCGACGACGGCAGTGACGCGGTGGCGCGCAGCGTCCTCGACCTGTGGGAGGCGTGCACCCCGCTGGGGCGCAACGAGTTCATCTGCTGGGTCGGGGACGCGAAGCAGGCGAAGACCCGCGCCCGGCGCATCCGGCGGACCTGCGAGGAGTTGGAGGAGGGGAAGCGGCGTCCGTGCTGCTGGCCGGGCTGCAGCCACCGCGAGCGCACCGGGAAGGCGTGACTCGCGGGGTTCCCGTTGTTCAGAGCACCGTGTAGTGTCGGTGGCTCACAGGGCACCGGGTGCAGGAAGGGGCATCATCATGACAGCTGCACACGACAACACGGTTGAGGACGCCACGACGGCGGGGGCGGGGCGACCGTCGACGTGGGCAAGGACCGGGTGGCGTCTGACGAGGAGTTCTGG
Organism: uncultured Corynebacterium sp.; assembly: GCF_902782855.1. Classification (GTDB taxonomy): domain Bacteria; phylum Actinomycetota; class Actinomycetes; order Mycobacteriales; family Mycobacteriaceae; genus Corynebacterium. Next base: position 3,709 of record NZ_CACZOO010000025.1, on the reverse strand, counting down.
GCGGCCTTCATGAGAGAGAAGGGAGCCTGGAAGGAAACCGAGCGACGGCTGCATGACCGGTGACCGTCAAGGTCACGTCGCCGCAGATCATCAGGATCAACCAGCATCTCGATGACTGCGTGCATGTGGTCACCGGTCCGAGTGCCTTGGACGGGGCGGTGAATGCCGCCTTCCGGACCATGTTCGGGCAGGATCTCAACGAGACTCTCGAGGAGAAGGCGGTCGCACTGCTGTACGGCGTCCTGAAGGCGCACGCCTTCTTCGACGGGAACAAGCGCACAGCCTGGTTCGCCTTCACGACGTTTCTCAACCTCAACGGCATCCGCCTCACGGAGCGGTCCAGCGGCCACCAGGATGACATGGTCGTCGACCTCGTCGAGGACCGCATCACGAAAGACGACGTCGTGGCCTGGATCCGCACACAGATCCGTCTCGGTCGGGCAGTGGAACAGTAACTGCGGACATCGGCAGATCAGTAACGGATCGCCATGCGTCCGTCGATCTTGCCCTTCTCCATGTTGGTGAAGACCTCGTTGACGTCCTCGAGGCGGCACTCGGTCACTGTCGGGTGGATGAGGCCACGGGCGTAGAAGTCCAGCGCCTCGACCTGGTCCTGCCGGTCACCGACGAGCGAGCCGCGGATTGTCAGACCCTTGAGCACGATGTCGAAGATCGGGGCGGGGAACTCTCCCGGGGGCAGGCCGTTGAAGACGATGGTGCCGGCGCGGCGCGCCATGTTGATCGCCTGGCCGAACGCCTGCGGGTGCACCGCGGTGACGAGGACGCCGTGCGCACCACCGTCGGTGTACTCCTGCACTGCCTCGGCCGGGTCGACCTCGGCGGCGTTGACGGTGAACTCTGCACCGTGCTTCTTCGCCAGCTCCAGCTTGTCGTCCGCGATGTCGACGGCGATGACGCGCATGCCCATCGCCTTCGCGTACTGCACGGCGAGGTGGCCGAGACCACCGACACCGGAGATGACCATGAACTGGCCGGGCTTCGTCTCGGAGACCTTGAGACCCTTGTAGACGGTGACGCCGGCACAGAGGATCGGGGCGACCTCCAGCGGGTCGGAGCCCTCCGGGATGCGCGGGGCGAAGCGGGTGTCCACCAACATGTAGGTGCCGAAGGAGCCGTTGACGGTGTATCCGCCGTACTCGGCGTTCGGGCAGAGCGTCTCCCAGCCCTTCAGGCACTGGTCACAGTTGCCGCAGGCCGACCAGAGCCACGCGTTACCGACGAGGTCACCGACCTTGACGGTGTGGTCGCCGGGGCCGAGCTCGACAACCTCGCCGACGCCCTCGTGTCCCGGGACGAACGGCGGCTCCGGCTTGACCGGCCAGTCGCCGTGGGCGGCGTGGAGGTCGGTGTGGCAGATGCCTGAGGTGATGAGCTTGACGAGAGCCTGGTTGTGTCCGGGAGTGGGCAGAGCGACATCTTCGATGACGAGGGGAGCGCCGAACTCCTCGACGACAGCTCCGGTGAATGTGTCGGTCACGGTAGATCCTTCCGGTGGGGAAAATGGTGTGCCCCGGACGCTAACAAGGACCGTGGTGCCACCGCTAGGACAGGCCCGGGTCGACAACCTGCCGGCTGGCGGGGATCGTCACCTCAGAGGGCCAGCTCAGGGCGCCTATCCGTGGTCTTCGCGGGGTAGTCCACAGGGCGTGAACCGTGGGGGGTGCCGGGGGTGTTTTTGGAGACAATACAGTGATGGGGTTCCGCAGAACCGTCAACAGTTATGCCTCAACAGTTGTTTTCCTGTCACTGTTTCTGTGCCGTGACCCCGGCACCGACCAGCAGGGCGGCGATGAGGAACACGTAGAGCAGTGCTCCGTCCGGCCCCCAGGAGGGTTCCAGTGCGATGTCCTGCCCGGTCGCGTACTGCCCGTTGAGGAACGGCATCCACCCCAGCAGATCCGCCCCCTTCGGGATGTACACCAGGGCACTCTCGACGAGCAGGGACCACAACGTCAGCACCGCGACCGCCGCCGCGGGTATCCTGACCAGCGCGCCGACCCCCACACCGATGCCGGACGCGGCCACCGCGTACAGCGGTACCGTCCAGAGGAACCGCAGGCCGGCGTCCGACCCGACCGCCACGGACCCGTACACCCCGGGGAACACCACCGGCAGGGCGAGCAGCAGCGCGGTCACCGCCGCCACCGAGCACGCCGCAGCGACAGCGCCGGTGACGAACCACCGGGCCAGCAGATCGGGACCGGTGCGGGGCAGCAGGTGACGGTGGAGTTCCCCGACCGGACCCCGGGTGGACGTGGACTGCGCGTAGGCCGCCACCACGGCATGCACCGTGATCCCCAGTGAGATCACCCAGTACACAGAGTTCGTCGTGTCGATCTCCCGCACCCGGATCAGCGCCTCGCCGAGACCACCGGCACCGTCGGTTGTGTCGCCGTGCAGCTTCTCCGCGACACCGGCGACGACCAGACTCACCAGCAGCGGTAGACCGAACCCCAGGGGGAGGGACGCCCGGAGCAGCGGACCCCGGCGTCCACCGAGGCGGACGGCCTCGGCCCGGGCACTGCGCAGGAACGCGCTCATCGCCGCACCTCCGCGGAACCGCACGCCCGGGGGACCAGGGCGACGACGGCGTCCTCCAGGGTGGTGTGGCCACCGCGGACCTCGGCCAGGGTCCCGGCGGCGGCGACCGCCCCACCCTCCAGCAGCAGCACGGCGTCCGCGGAGAGCTCCACCTCACTGAGGTGGTGGCTGGCGACGATGACACACCTGCCGTCCCCGGCCAGTTTCCGCAGCAGTCGGCGCAGCCACAGCACACCGGCGATGTCGAGACCGTTGAGCGGCTCGTCGAGGACCACATTGGGCGGGTCGCCGAGCAGCGCGCCGGCGATGCCGAGCCGCTGACGCATCCCCAGGGAGTAGCCGGAGACCACCTCATCGGCGACGGCGTCGAGCCCGACCTCGGTGAGCCGACGGTCGGCCCCGGTGGCGTCCAGCCCGGAGGACGCGGCGAGCCACCGCAGGTGACGGCGTCCGGTGTGGCCGGGGTGCACGGCGGCGGTGTCGAGGAACATGCCGGTCCGGCGCCCCGGGGCGGGCCAGGCGTCCGGTGTGCGGCCGTCGACGAGGACGCGTCCGGCGGTGGGACGCTGCACCCCGCACAGCAGGCGGAGCAGGGTGGACTTGCCGGTGCCGTTGAGCCCCAGGACACAGGTCACCTCGCCGTCGGGGAAGGTGTGGGACACGTTGCGCAGCGGGGTGACGGGTCGACGGCGCCCGAAGGTGCACGTCAGATCGGTGGTGGTGATCATGGCGTCCTCAGGCGTTGCAGTAGACGGGCAGACCGACGGTGCGGACGCCGGTGCAGACCGAGGCGCTGGACAACCGCCATGTTCCGTCGCGGTGGACGAAGGTGATCGGCAGGGACACATCCGGAATTCCCTGTGACCGGGCGTTGAGGTGCGCGGTGACGGTGTCACCGTCGCGCTCGACCGGGCCGGTGATCTCGGAACCGCCGCGGGGCGCGCGGAAGAGTCCGATGCGCGAGACCGTCTGCGGGACGATGAGGGCGTCCGCCGACTCGAGGTACTTCTCCTTCTCTGCGTCGGAGGCGTCGGTCGCGGTGAGCAGGTGGACGATGTCGGTGAGTTCGTCGGCGCCCGGGGTGGGGACGCCGTCTGTGCTGTCCGTGCCGTCCGTGCTGTCCGTGCTGTCCGTGCCGTCCGTGCCG
>NZ_CACZOO010000024.1 GCF_902782855.1 uncultured Corynebacterium sp. | reverse complement strand
TCGGCACCGGTTCGGGCAACTCGATCCCCGAGGACCTCAACGACCGCAGGATCGCCATCGTCGAGAAAGGCGTCTTCGGCGGTACCTGCATCAATGTCGGGTGCATCCCCACGAAGATGTACGTCTACACCGCCGATGTCGCCCGCGAGCTCTCCGAGGCGTCCCGCTACGGGCTCTTCCCGGTCAACCCCGGCACCGGGCAACCGGTCGAGCCGCCCCGCTGGCGCATCGACTGGGACGGTCTCAAGGAACGTGTCTTCGGCCGTCGCATCGACCCGATCTCCCGCGGCGGCGAGGAGTACCGGCGTGGCGACGAGACACCGAACATCACCCTGTACTCCGATGTCGCCAGGTTCACCGGTGACCGCACGCTGCAGATCGGCACCGGGGAGGATGCCACCACCGTCACCGGCGACCAGGTCATCCTCGCCACCGGCACGCGCACCTGGGTGCCGCCGGTGATCGAGGAGTCCGGGGTGCGTTACCGCACGAATGTCGACGTGATGCGGATGGAGCAGCTGCCGCGCACGATGGTGATCCTCGGCGGCGGGATCATCGCCGTGGAGTTCGCCCACGTCTTCTCCGCCCTGGGTGTGGAGGTGTTCGTCATCAACCGGTCGGATACGCTGCTGCGTCGTTTCGATGAGACGGTGAGCAGCCGGTTCACCGAGGTCGCCGGAACACAGTGGACGAATCTGCTTGGCCGTACGGTCACCGGCGCCCGCGAGCACGGGGGTCTGGTCACCGTCACCCTCGACGACGGCCGGGAGATCGACTGTGATGAACTGCTGCTGGCCCAGGGGCGTGTCCCGAACTCGGACCTGCTGGACTGCACTGCCGGTGGGGTGGAGATCGACGACAGGGGAAAGATCGTCGTCGACGAGTTCGGCCGCACCTCCGCGGACGGGGTCTGGGCCCTGGGGGACGCCGCCAATGACCTCGAGCTCAAGCATGTGGCGAACCAGGAGGCCCGGGCGGTGTTCCACAATGTCGCCTCCCCCGATGAGTTCGATCTGGAGCGGTTCAAGCACGACAACGTCCCCGGCGGGGTGTTCAGCCACCCCCAGATCGGGTATGTCGGCATGACCGAAGCCGAGGCGCGGGCGTGGGCGGAGGAGAACGGTCGCACCGTGACGGTGAAGGTGCAGGAGTACGCCGATGTCGCCTACGGCTGGGCGATGGAAGACACCACCGGATTCTGCAAGCTCATCGCGGACGCCGGGTCGCGCCGTCTGCTCGGCGCGCACATCATGGGACCGCAGGCGGCGACGCTGATCCAGCTGCTGGTCACCGCCATCGAGTTCGATCTTGACCTGGTCGACTTCGCCCGTGGGCAGTACTGGCCGCACCCGTCCCTGTCTGAGCTGGTGGAGAACGCCGTGCTCGGGCTCGAGTTCGAGTAGGCCGTGGGGTGGGTGGCGTGAGCGGTTACAGCGTGGTGACGGGGGCGGCGTCCGGCATCGGGCTGGAGGTCGCCCGTACCCTGGCCGGGGAGGGACGCCGCCTCGCACTCACCGACCGGGACGAGGCCGGGTTGGCGTCGCTGCGGACGGAGCTGGAGGACGCCACCCCCGGTGCGGTCGTGGACGTGACCTGCCTGGATGTCGCCGACCATGAGGCGGTGTCGGCCTGGGGTGCTGCGTTGGTGGACGCACACGGCGCACCGGAGGAGGTCTTCCATGTCGCGGGCATCGCTGTCTGGGGCGATCCGACCACGCTGCCGCACGAGAAGTGGGTGAAGGTCATCGACGTCAATCTCCTGGGCACGGTGAACGTGGTCGAGGCGTTGGTGCCCGCCATGGCTGACGCGCCTGCGTTGACGGGTCGGGAGGGACGCCGCCTCCTCGGTCTGCTGCCGGGCCGGAAACGCTCGCGGCACCTGTGCTGTGTCTCCTCGGCGGCGGGGTTCCTGGGGTTGCCGTGGCACGGGGCCTATGCAGCGTCGAAGGGTGGTGTGCTGGGGTTGTGCGAGGTGCTGCGGTTCGACCTGGCGTCCTCCGGGATCGCGGTGCACTGCGCTGTACCGGGGGCGGTCGACACTCCCCTGGTCCGCACCATCGACATCGACGGGGTCGACCAGTCAAAGCCACGGGTGGCGAAGGCGAAGGGCCTGTTCCAGGGCATCGCGGTGACACCCGAGGAGGCGGCGTCCTCGATCGTCGGTGGTGTGCGTAAGGGCCGCTACCTGCTGTACACCAGCCCGGACATCCGGGTGGGGCGCTGGGCCCAGGTGAACCTGCCGTGGGCGTACCGGGGTGTGATGCGGCTGCTGAACCGTGGCCTGCGGTGGGCGGCGAAGGACGCCGGGACGCACGTGAACGGCGGACCTCCACGTGGGGTAGAACCGGAGGTGTGAACTCCACACCGACCACCGCGTCCGCACTGCCGGACCTCCCGGAGCGCCCCTGGACCCTGTCCGCGGAGAATCTCCTCACCGCTGTCGGCGGTTCCCCTGACGGACTGTCCGCGGGCGAGGCGGCCCGTCGTCTGCCCGCCACCAGGGCGAGGGCGGTCACCGCTTCCGGGGCGAACGCACCGTGGCGGCTGCTGGTTAAGCAGTTCACCAGCCCGATCATCATCATCCTCATCGTCGCCACGCTCATCGCCGGTGTTCTCGGAGACTGGCTGGACACGGTCATCATCCTGCTCATCGTCGCCCTCTCCGGGCTCCTGGACTTCGCCCAGGAGCGCGGGGCGCAGGCCTCGATGGACCGGTTGCTGGGCAGTGTGCGGCTCACCGCCACCGTGGTGCGCGGTGGATCGCCCGGTGAGGTCCCCTTCGACGATGTGGTGCCCGGTGACATCATCCGGGTCGGCGGTGGAGATGTCCTGCCCGCGGACGCCGTCGTCCTCACCGCCACCGACCTGCAGTCGGACCAGTCCTCACTGACCGGGGAGACCTTCCCCGTGGACAAGGAACCGGGTGTGACCGGGGCGGACACCCCGCTCGCCGACCGGAGCAATCTGCTGTACTCCGGCACCCACATCGCCTCAGGGTGTGGTACCGCCGTCGTCACCGCCACCGGACGCGACACCGAGTTCGGGCGCGTGAGACAGTCCCTCGCCCAGAAGCGGAGGCCCACCGGATTCGAGCGCGGAATGACCCGTTTCGGACTGCTGCTCACCAGGATCATGGTGGCACTGGTTGCTGTCATCTTCATTGTCAACCTCGTCCTCGACCGTCCGGTCGTCGATTCTGCCCTGTTCTCCCTGTCCCTGGCCGTGGGGTTGACCCCGCAGCTGCTCCCCGCGATCGTCGGACTGTCACTGGCCCAGGGGTCGAAGGTCATCGCCCGGCACCGGGTCATCGTCAAGCGGCTCAACGCCATCGAGGACTTCGGCGCGATGACCGCACTGTGCACCGACAAGACCGGCACGATGACCGCCGGAGAGATCCACCTCTCCGCCCCGTTGGACCTGCACGGGAAGAAGTCCCCTGCCCTGCTGCGCACGGCGTCACTCAATGCGGTGCTGCAGTCCGGCAAGGCGAATGCCATGGATCAGGCGGTCATCCGGGCCGCCCACGGCGCCGGGCTCGACCTGTCACGGTCCCGGATGCTCGCCGAACTGCCCTACGACTTCACCCGTAAGCGGATGTCCGTGCTGGTCGAAGATCCGGAGAGCGTGTGCTCGCCGTTACTGGTCACCAAAGGGGCGGTGGAGAAGGTGCTGGAGGTGTGCACCGGGGCGCGCATCGACGGTGCGACCGTACCGTTGTCCGACTGCGTCGCAGACGTCCGCGGCGTCGTCGAGGATCTCGGGTCGCGGGGCTTCCGCGTCCTCGCGGTGGCGACCGCGCAACCGGCCGGTGACGGTGCGGGGTCGGCGGACGACCTCCCGGTCGAGGAGAATCTCACCCTCGTCGGGCTGCTGAGCTTCGCCGACCCGGTGAAGGCGGACGCCGCCTCCACGATCGCCGATTTTGCCGATGCAGGGGTGACCGTGCGGATGATCACCGGGGACGCCCGACCGGTCGCCACCCACATCGCCGGCGAACTCGGACTGGACCCGGCGGCGGTGATGAGCGGTGCGCAGATCGACGCCCTCTCCGACGTGGATCTCGTCGACCGGTCCGGGCGGATCCGGGTGTTCTGCGAGACCACCCCGCATCACAAGGAGCGCATCATCCGCGCCCTCGGCCGACGCGGGGAGACCGTCGGATACATGGGGGACGGCATCAACGACGCCCCGGCGCTGCGGGCTGCGGATGTCGGCATCTCGGTGACCGGGGCTGCGGATGTGGCGGCGGAATCAGCGTCCATCGTCATGCTGGAGAAGGATCTGCGAGCCCTGCTCGACGGGATGCGGGCCGGTCGTCGCACCTTCGCCAACACGATGAAGTACATCCAGATGACGACGAGCGCGAATGTCGGGAACATGATCTCCATGGCCGTCGCCTCGGTCGTCCTCCCCTTCCTGCCGTTGCTGGCGTCCCAGATCCTGGTGATCAACCTGCTCACCGACCTGCCGGCGACGGCGATCGCCACCGACCGGGTCGATGACCGGCAGCTGCGCCACCCGCAGCGGTGGGACATGCGGTTGATCCGCAACTACATGCTCGTCTTCGGGGTGCTGTCCTCGGTGTTCGATCTGATCACCTTCGCCGTACTGCGCTGGGGTTACGGCGCAGGGGAGTCCGAGTTCCAGTCGGCGTGGTTCCTCGGCTCGGTGCTCACCGAGGTACTGGTGCTGTTCAGTCTGCGGACGCGGGGCCCGGCATGGCGGTCCCGCCCCTCGGGGATCCTGGTCCTGCTGTCCGCACTCGTTGCGGTGGTGGCTTTCGGGGTGGTGCTCTCCCCGGTCGGCGACCTGCTGCACCTGGAGGTCATTCCGTGGTCCCTGGTCGGCCTGACGGTACTCGTCGCGATGGTGTACGTGGGTGTGACTGAGCTGGTGAAGCCGGTGTTCTGGCGTCATCGCGCACATCGGCCCGAGCGACTTCGGTTCCCGGTCGCCCGGCACGCCGTCACACCGCCGGCCCGGTAGCCGGTGGGGCTCTCACCCGGCCCCCGGGGCCCCGGCCGCGCGCACCGACCGCCGACCGCTGTGGCGTGTGGGACGGCCCCGGCTCATGTCAGGAAGTATCTCGGGTGAATTTCTCAGCTCCGGCGCCGTGCAGGATCGTGCCCGCAGCGGGCCGGGGGGCCTCCTGACACAGCTCCACCCGCCTGACCACCAGACCAAAAGCACCTCCACCTGCGGCAACTTAGTTCACCCCAAGTTCACCACAGCAACCAGCGTAAACGCCGGTCACCATACCATATATGACTAACAATGAACAACAATCAGCTTGCCCACATTGATAAGTCGGATATACAGTAGAACCCGTCTTTCATTATCAGAGGCCTTAACCGGCGTCACCACGGCCCCGCACACACCCGTGCCCGGGACCCGGCACATGAAACCCCGACGAAAGGACAGCGGACCAGGACGACCCCGCCCACCGCATACCCCGGAACCCCGGAAGGACGGCTGACCACAGCTATGTTCGGATCACACCCGAGAACCCCCACCACCCCGACCAGGGGAAAGAGGTGGCAGGCAGAAGACGTGACCGTCACCGAGCCCGCCACCGTCCGACGCGCCATCAACGCCGCAGCCATCGGCAACGTCACCGAATGGTACGACTTCGGCGTCTACGGCTACCTCGCCCTCACCATCGAGGGGGTGTTCCTCCCGGAGGATTCCGGTGCTGCCGGCAAGATCATCGTCGCCGGCCTGTTCGCCGTCTCCTTCCTCGTCCGCCCCTTCGGCGGCCTGGTCTTCGGCCCGCTGTCCGACCGCATCGGCCGTAACCGCGTCCTTGCGATCACCATGGTCATGATGGCGACCAGCACCTTCCTCATCGGACTGATCCCCTCCTATGCCGCCATCGGCATGCTCGCCCCCTTCCTGCTGCTCGCCTGCCGGCTGCTGCAGGGCTTCTCGACCGGCGGCGAATACTCCAACGCGATGACCTTTATCTCGGAGTACGCCCCGGACCGCAGGCGCGGCTTCTTCGGCAGCCTTCTGGAGGTCGGTACCTTCGGCGGCTACGTCCTCGGTGCGTCCGTCGCCGTGATCCTGGAGGGCATCCTCACCGACGACCAGATGATGTCCTGGGGCTGGCGCCTGCCGTTCTTCGTCGCCCTCCCGCTCGGATTCATCGGCATCTACCTACGCACCAAGCTCAAGGACACCCCCGCATTCGAGGCCCAGGAGGCCGCGAAGAACGCCCCGGAGTCCGAGTCCCACGACGCCCGCGACTTTGAGGGCCACGAGTTCCGGAAGATCCTCTCCCTCTGGCCCTCGGTCCTGGTGTGCTGCGGCCTGGTCATCGCCTGGAACGTCACCAACTACATGCTGACCTCCTTCATGCCCTCCTACTTCGACGAGGTCGGCGACCGGCAGGACGGCTACGAGATCACCAGCCTCACCGCGAACATCATGGAGATCATCGTCATGGTGGTCTGTCTGGTGCTCATCCCCGTGTTCGGCAGGCTCTCCGACCGCATCGGACGCCGCCCGATCGTCCTCGTCGGCTGCCTGTCACTGATCGTGCTGGCGGTCCCGTCGATCCTGCTGATCCGGACCGACAACCTGGTCTGTGTCTTCCTCGGCCTGCTGATCATGGGACTGTCCCTGATCTGCTTCTCCTCGATGATGCCGTCGACCCTGCCGTCCCTGTTCCCCACCGTGGTCCGCGCCGGCGCCCTGGCGATCGCCTTCAATGTGTCGATCTCCCTGTTCGGTGGCACGACCTCCACGGTGATGGAAGCGCTGATCTCCGCGACGGGCAACCTGATGTGGCCGGCGTTCTACCTCATGCTCGCCGGTGCCGTCGGCCTGGTCGCCCTGCACTTCCTGCCGGAGACCAACGGCCGGCCGATGTGGGGCTCCAACCCCGCCGCCGAGACCGAGGAGGAGGCCGCGCTCCACGCCGAGGAACTCAACCGTGAGATCGAGGACCTGGAGCGCGAAGCCAACAGCGTCCACTCCGCGACGCGGTAGGACGCACCCCGGGAGGACGCCCGCAGGACGCCTCCCCTCTCGCCCCCACTCCACCCCTACTCTCCGCCCCCCCACTCCGCCCGGTCGACCGTTTCAGGTCGGTCGGACGGGGTTTTTGAGGCATCCGGCTTGGCCTTCGACGACTCCGCCGGGCCGGCTGCCCCGTCAGCCCTCCGGACACATGTAGAGATCCGTGGGGTCGGGGGAGTCGTCGTACCAGTAGTCCTCGTAGCGGACAAACCCATCAGGATGTCCGTACATCTCGTCGATCCGGCCGGTGGCGCTGAACTCCACGGAACCGTCGACGCCGAGACTCTGCCGGTGCTCCCCCGCCTCAACGTCGTACGGGCACACGGGATAACTGCCGCGCTCCCAGGAGCCACTGTCGACGGTGTCCCGGTCATGGAAGTAGGTCGCCCGTCCCTGTGGGTCGGACGGGTCTCCCTCATCATGCAGACAGATCACCACCTGGTACCTGTCGAGACCCTGGGCCGCATAGAACCAGGGGTCGTCACCGGCGCACATCGCAGAGGTCCCCTCCCACCCGGCGTCAGTGAGTTCAGCGGGACGGTCCGCCGTTCCAGAGACCGGCCCGTCGCCGGCGTCCACCGAATCTTCTCCACCGCTTCCCCTGCCGGGTGCGAAGGCGAGGATCAGGCCGACCACCACGAGCACCGCGACGGCCGCTCCGCCGATGACGAAGGTGGTGCGCCGCTTCCGTTGCCGGTCCGCTTCGCCCACGAACGGGTTCGACAGGTCTCCTCCCCGGCTTCCCCACTGATTGCCGGTCATCGTCATCCTCTCGTTTGCGGACGCACCGCGGAGAGGTGTCCCCGCCCTGCACTGCCGTGAATTCTTCAGGTTCCGGGAGCATCACAGTACCGCGCAGGTGCCACCTTCTCCCCGCCAGGTCAGGTGCTTCAGGGTGGTCAGGCCGGGATTTTCCAACCTGAGGCACCCGACCCGCGCACGGGAACCACGGTTGTGGTTTCATCTGCCTTAGAATCCCGGCATGACGTTCACTCACCGGATCTTCACCGCCGGGCTCTCCACTCTTTCCTGCCTCGTGCTCACCACTGCTGGAACAGCCGTCGCCGGAGCAACACCAGCCACCACAGCCGCCGACACAGTGAACGACTCGGGCCACACAGGCTCGACAGCCACAGCCCCCGGCGTCCCACCGGCCCTGGTGGCGGCGGACCCGACGATTGCACATCCCGCGGACGACCCCTTCTACACTCCCCCGGCGTTCATCCCCGCGACCCCGGGCAGCCTGATCCGTGACCAGTTCGCCCCGCACCTGCTCGCCGGGTTTGCCGCAGTAGACCGGAAGGACGCCCCGAGCACCCCCGCCCGCGCCGACAGGATCCTCTACACCACCACCGCCCAGAACGGCTCACCCGTGGCCACCAGCGGCTTCGTCATGGAACCCGCCCGCCCCTGGACCGGTGAAGGCCCCACACCCACCATCGTCTTCGCACCTGGCACCCGCGGCGCCGGCGACTACTGCGCACCCTCACGCGCCGGCAATCTCCTCGCCAGCGCCGACCCGATTTCCGGGAACATCAACCTGAACTACGAGTACCCCTTCTACGCGATGGCTTCGGCCGCCGGCTACCGGGTCATCGTCACCGACTACATCGGCCTCGGCACACCCGGCCAGCACACCTACGTCAACCACACTGAGGAAGCCCATACGGTGCTGGACGCCGCCCGTGCCGGACTCTCCTTCGCCGGCGCGCCCGCGGACTCCCCCGTCGCCCTCTTCGGCTACTCCCAGGGTGGTGGGGCAACGGCCGGTGCCGCGGAACTCGCTGCGTCCTACGCCCCGGGACTGAACCTCAAGGGGGTGTTCGCCGGAGCCCCGCCGGCGAACCTGGAGGATGTGACCGACACCGTCGAGAATTCCATGGGCGGCACCGTCCTGGGGTTCGCCCTCAACGGCGCGATCGCCCGGAATCCGGAGCTGACCCCGCTAATTGACAGGTACTTCAACGACGAGGGCAAGGCGTTCCTCGCCGAGGCCGCCGGGCAGTGCACCTTCACCATGGACACCTCCGCCCCGGACCTCAGCGGCATCGACCCGACCGACCCCATGGCCTCGATGATGTTCAACTCGCGCGAACTGACCCGCGACGGCCGCTCCTTCGGCGACATCATCCATCAGGACGCCCAACTGCGCGGCGTCCTGATGGGACCGGACTACCTGCTCGGCGACCGGCCGGTGGACGTGCCGGTGCTCATCCTCGGCGGCACCAACGACGACACGATCCCCTACGGCCAGACCCGTCAGCTCGCCGAGGACTACTGCGCCTCCGGAGCGACGGTGACGTTCCTCACGGACGACACCCCGGTCGTCCTGCCGGGCACCGGGCTTGGCCATGCCATCCCCCAGGCCAACCACACACAGCAGGCCCTGGACTGGCTCGGCGACCGGTTCAACGGGGTGGCGGCGACGTCTGACTGCCGGGGATGAGGTGAGCAACTGGTGCTGGGGCGGAAAGTACTAGACTCAGACCGTCTCACACTCACAGCTGTGCCCCGCTCCGGGCACCCTCATGCGACAGAAATGATCAGGATGCCCACCACCTCGCTGTACAACCGGATCGACCTGCACCTCGACGACCTGAGAATCAGCCTGTTCTACATGGGGGTCACCAACCACGCCCTCGCCCACAACCGCATCCCGGTCGTCAGGTTCATCGAACTCTCCCTCCCCGAGGACGCATCCGCCGCGTCCCCCGCCGGTGAACTCACCATCTCCGCCGCCGTGGACGGTGACCAGCTCTTCTCCAGCGGGCCGATCCCCTTCCCCTCACTGGAACCCGGCACCAGCGGCTACCTGGAGCCACACGCCGCCACGCGGGTCCCGACCGCGCGGACCCTGGCCTCCACCGAGGCGCGGACCGGCGATATGACGGTCCTGGTGACCGTCGGCGACCGTGCCGACGAGCAGACCGTCGACCTGGACATCCTCGCTCCCGACGAGTGGTTCAATTCCCCGCTCTACTACGAGTCCCTCGCCGCGTGGGTCCAGCCGAACTCACCTGCGGTCACCCCGGTGCTCACCGCTGTCTCCGACATTCTGCGGCAGCACACCGGCGACGGCTCCGTCGGCGGGAACCAGGGCGGCCCGGAGCGCACCGTGGAAATCGCCGCGGCGGTGTTCGAGGCGCTGCGGGCCCACGATATCCGCTACATCAACCCGCCGGCGTCCTTCGAGTACTCCGGTCAGCGCGTCCGAACCTCCGGTCGGGTCCTCAGCGACCGGATGGGCACCTGCATCGACCTGTCGCTGACGTACGCGGCCGTCGCGGAACAGTGCGGCCTGCTGCCGGTGGTCATCATGCTCCCCGGCCACGCGATGGCCGGTGTCCTGCTGTCCGACGACCCGCTGCCCACCCCGGTGATCACGGAGCCGACGGTGATCAACAACTACATCCGCAGCGGCCGGGTCCTGCCGGTGGACGCCGTCTTCTACGACGCCGACAGCTCCTTCCGCACGGTGGTGGAGAACTCCCGCCGTCAGCTGAGGGACACGGTGGTCCACGGTCTCATCGACATCAAGGGGTCACACCGGGACGGGATGCGGCCGTTCTCCGACGGCACCGCCGGTTCACCGACCGTCCAGGCCTCAGAACAGCTCACCGAACAGCTCACCGACCAGACGCAGGGCACCGCGGGCACCGCCGACTCCTGGGCGCTGCCGGACACCGGCGACGGTTCCGGGGCGGACGCGACCTCCGCGGTCTTCCGTGACGTCGACGACCCGTCCCCGGTCCGGGTGCAGAAGTGGAAGCGGGAACTGCTCGACCTCTCGCTGCGCAACCGGCTGCTGAACATGCGTCCCGGCCCCGAGGTCCTGGACCTCCGACTGGCCCCGGGCAGTCTCGCGGAACTCGACGACCAGATCCACGCCGGCCAGAGGATCGCCGTGCACCCGGTCGACGATGTCTCCGACAACCGTCGGCTGCAGGGCATCCACCGCATCACCGAACTGCCGGCCGAGCAGGTCGCCGCGGATCTCACCGACCGGCACCGCGTCTACGCCGATCTCACCGACGCCCGGTACGCCTCCTGGTTCCGCAACCTCAATCGCTCGGTGCGCACCTACACCGAGGAGACCGGCTCCTCGAATCTCTACCTCACCCTCGGCGCGATGCTGCACGAGAATTCCGCGGGCAAGCCTGCCCTGGCTCCGTTGTTCCTCATTCCGGTGAAGATCGTGGGCGGACGCGGCAACGCGCGGTTCCAGCTCCAGGTGGACACCACCGCTGAAGCGACCCCGAACCACTGCCTGGTGGAGTGGCTGCGCCAGGTCCACAATGTCTCCATCGACGCCCTGGCCCGGCCGAAGCTCGACGCCTCCGGGCTGGACATCGCCCACGCCCTGTCCGCCATCTCCGCCGCGCTCATCGAGTCCGACCTGCCCTACACCGTGGTGGAGTGTTCCCGGCTGATCATCGCGAAGTTCTCCACCTACGGCATGTGGAAGGACCTCCGGGACAACTGGGAGACCTTCCTGGACGCCCCGGTGTTCCGTCACCTGACGACGAAGGCGGGGGACGCGTTCGTCGACCCGGTCGCACAGGCCACCGGAGTGGCGGCCAGGGATGTCGTGGCCCGCGAGGATGAGCTCGCCCTCCCGGTGTCCGCTGACGGCGCCCAGTTGCAGGCGATCACCGCGGCGGCCGAGGGGTACAGCTTCGTCCTGGAGGGCCCGCCCGGGACCGGCAAGTCCCAGACCATCACCAACCTCATCGCCCACTGCATGTCGCTGGGGAAGAAAGTCCTCTTCGTCGCCGAGAAGCAGGCTGCCCTCGATGTGGTGCGCGACAGGCTGGCCCGGGTCGGACTCGGCCCGTTCACCCTGGACCTGCACGGCACCGAGCAGAAGCCGGCGGCGATCCGCCAGCAGCTCAAGGAGTCCGTCGACGCCGAGGTGCACTACGACATGCACCTGTGGGACAACGCGGTGGCGAACCTCCGGTCGAGGCTGGCCCCGTTGGCCGAGTACCCCGGTCAGATCCACGACCGCAACGGCGCCGGGTACTCGCTGTGGTCGGCGGTCTCCACGCTGACGTCGATGGACGAGGGGCCGGTAGCCCCGGTGCCGGAGAAGGTCGTCGCCGCCCCGTCGATGCCGGTGGAGAAGATGCAGTCGATGGTCTCCGGGTTGGCGACCCAGGCCCAGATCACCGACTTCTCCACGATCACCCGGTGGACGCTGGTGGGCACTCTTCCGGCGGCGGAGCAGAGGATCCTCGCCGCCCATGCCCGGCTCACCGAGGCCCGCGCGGTCCTCACCGCCGTGCCGGAGATCACGGGACTGCTGGAGGACGATGACGTTCCGGCGCTGATCGACCAGCTGCGCACCGTGGAGGCGATCCCCGAGGACAGTCGACTGACGCCGGCGGACTGCGCACGCCTGGCCCACTCCGAGGAGCGGTTGAAGTCCCTGGCCACCGAGGTCGACCGGCTCAAGGGGGACTTCGCCGGGGCAGCGTCCCTGTTCTCGGCGTCCTTCATCCGTTCCGGTGACCCCACCCCGGTACTGGCGGCGCTGGAGGCGACAAGGAAGGGCATGTTCGGCAGGAAGAAGCGACTGGACGCCTACCGCTCCGCACTGGCTGTCGCGGTGCCCCCGTCGGTGACGGAGATCGACGTGGAGACGGTGTACGCGCCGGAGCGGGTGGAACCTCAGTTGCTGCGGCTGACCCAGCTGCGGGACGTCGCCGCGGACATCGACCGGAAGATCTCGGAGATCCCCGGGGCGGAGTCCTTCACCGGGCGCTCCCCCGCCGATCCCGACCTGCCGGCGGATCTGTGGCAGCGCGGGGATGACCTGCGCCAGGCTGTCGCGGACTCCTCCACGGCCCCGGAGCTGCTGGCACTGACGGGCCGGATGCAGTCCGCCTGGTTGGACGCCGCACTGTCGGACACCCTGACCGATATCGAGGACGCCTGGGCGTCCTGGTGCACCGCACTGGATGCCACCCCTGAATCGGTGGCGCAGTGGGTCAACGCGACCGGTACCGCCACCCGGATCGAGGCGTGGTTGACCTGCGCGGACGCCTGGGCCACGGATCTTGCCGCCACCGGTGACCTGCTGATCACCCGCGCCGTCCAGTGGGAGGATGCGGCCAGACCCCTGCGTGATGCGGGGCTGACCGCCTTCGTCGCCCGCGTCGAGGACGGCACTCTCGCACCCCGGGACCTGGACATGGCACTGCGCCGGGGCCTGGCCGAGGCGTCCGTGTCCGAACGCAGCCGACGGTTCAACCTGCGGTCGTTCCACCGGACGCTGCGCGAATCCGAGCTGACCGAGCTGACCCGGGCGATCGGGAAAGTGCAGCAGGAGGCCACACGTGCCCTGCCCGCCCGGCTGCTCGCGCAACGTCCGTTCACCCCGGGACGCCTCGACGGCCGCGCGGCGTTGCTGCGCCGTCAGCTCGACGCCAAGCGCAACGCGAAGTCCTTCCGTACCCTGCTGGGCGAGTTCGGCGAGGAGATCCTCTCGGTCGCCCCCTGTTTCTTCGTCTCCCCCGCCTCGCTGGCGACCTTCGTCGATCCGACCGCGGTGACCTTCGACCTCGTCATCTTCGACGAGGCCTCCCAGGTGACCGTGGACCAGGCGGTGGGCGCGCTGGGTCGCGCCCGTGCCGCGGTCATTGTCGGTGACAGCAAGCAGATGCCGCCGACCCGGATCGGCAAGACGACCACGGGTGGCGGTGACGATCTGCCGGAGGACGCCGATGCCGCGGAGAGCACGGACGCCATGACCGCGGTCGACGACCTGGAGTCCATCCTGTCGGAGGCGGTGGAGTCCGGTCTGCCGCAGCTGTGGTTGTCCTGGCACTACCGCAGCCAGGACGAGTCGCTCATCGCCTTCTCGAATGAGCGCTACTACGAGGGACATCTCTCCAGTCTCCCGTCTCCCGGTGGCGTGCCGGGCGCGGGGGTGTCCGTGGCGCGGGTGGACGGCCAGTTCATCCGCAAGGCGGACGTGAAGGCGGGCCTGGGAACGCTGGGCACCAATCCGGTGGAGGCCCGTGCCATCGTCGATTCGGTGATCCGACGGGTCAATGATCCGCTGACCAAGGATGAGTCGATCGGCGTGGTGACCTTCAATGTGCCGCAGCGTGACCATATCCTCGATCTGCTGGAGGAGTGCGGGGATGCGTTGGTGACCCGGCGTCTGGTGCCCGGGCCCGACGGCATCTTCGTGAAAAACCTCGAGAACGTCCAGGGTGACGAGCGCGACGTGATCCTGTTCTCCACGGCGTTCTCGAAGCAGTCGGACGGTCGGTCGATGCCGATGAACTTCGGCCCGTTGTCGCGCACCGGAGGCGAGCGCCGTCTCAATGTGGCGGTCACCCGGGCGCGCAAGGAGGTGGAACTGTTCTGCTCCTTCGACCCGACCGAGATCGACCCGAACCGGACCAGTTCCGCCGGGCTACGTGACCTGCGCGGCTACCTGGAGGCGGCGATCGAGCACGCCGGGCCCGCCGCGTCCCGCAACGCCGCCGCGGTGAACACCAACGTCCTGCGCGATGATCTCGCCGCGGCCCTGCGGGACCGTGGCTGGATCGTGGAGACCGACTTCGGCCTGTCGTCCTACACACTCGACCTGGTCGCGCGCCCGGCCGGTGACGAGCGTTGGCATGCCGCGATCCTCACCGACGGTGACCGGTGGTCGGAGATGCCCACCGTCGCCGACCGCGATCTCACCCCCGGACTGCTCGGGAAGCTCATGCACTGGGCGTCCACCGTGCGGGTGTGGCTGCCGGAGTGGATCGAGGACCGGGAGGCGGTCATCGACCGGGTGGACGCCGAGATCCACGCCGCCGGCGAGAGGATCGCCGAGCAGGACGCCGCCCGTGCGAAGGTTCTCGCCGAGGCCGAGCGCGCACTGGCGGCGGAGCGTGAGCGCATCGCCGATGAGGAGCGGGCCGAGGCCGCGGCACGCGAGCAGGCCCTGGCGGAGCTCGGCGAGGGGGTCGTTGACGCCACCGGTACTGTCACCGCGGCCGGTGCGGTCGACGCGGTCGAGGTGGAGGACATCGTCGACGATATCCTGGGGCGCTCCGACGAGGACGCCGACGGGGAGTCGGAGGCGGTCCAGTGGACCGACGAGGACGTCCACGCCGGGCCCGCGTCGGCACATGCCAATCCGTTCACGCTTCCCGTGACGTCGAGCCCCGCGAATCCCTTTGCCGCGCGGCCGACGCAGGAGATCGCGGAGCCTTCCGTCGCCCCTGTCCCGTCCGGGTCCGCTCCGTCCGGGTCCGCTCAGTTTGGGGCCGCTCAGTTTGGGGCCGTCGACTCCCCGGTCGACGCGAGTCCGCTGCCGACCGACGTCGCCTACGTCCCGTTGCAGACCGGCTCCCCGCTCGGTGAGCGGGAGGAACTGGAGGCGGGGTTCTCGACCGCCCGGGTGGCCGAACTGCGCGAGAGTGTCGCCGCGATGATCTCGGACTCCGCTCCGGTGCGCCTGGATCACCTGTGGTCCGCGGTGGCCAAGAGGTTCGGACGGCAGAAGACCTCGATGAGGATCAACGGGACCATCGACGCGCTGATCCCCACGGAACTCATCCACAGCGAGTCCCCGTCCGGGGAGGCGTCCACCACCTTCGTCTGGCCCACCGCCGCCGGCCCGGACGCGTGGAACCACGTGCGTCGTTCGGAGGGACGCAAGCTGCCGGAGATTCCACTGGGGGAGATCGCCTGCGCGGCACGTCTGGTCCTCGCCGGGCAGCCCTCGTTATCCGGCGAAGACCCCGACACCCGCGAGAAGCTCCACCGCGCCGTGCTGGGTGTCTTCGCCATCAGCCGGCTGACGAAGCCGGCGAAGGACCGCATCGACGAGGCGCTGGGACTGCTGTAGCTCATCTGCGGGTCATCGGTGGTGCCCCTGTCAACCGCCCCCGCGTTGTTCAGAGTGACAAGAATGAAACCTGTTGACCGATCCGGGAATGACTGACAGCATTCCCGGCCATGAACAACAGACCACCCAGAATATCCGTCCGGAATGTGACGAAAAGTTTTCCCGTCGCATCCGGCGACACCCTGACAGCACTCGACGACACCTCCCTCGACATCACCGACGGGGAATTCCTCTCCCTGCTCGGACCCAGCGGCTGCGGAAAGTCCACCCTACTGGACCTGCTCTCCGGACTCACCACCCCGACCAGCGGTGAGATCCGCATTGACGGTGAGCCGGTCACCGGCCCGGGCACCGACCGGGGCATCGTCTTCCAGCAGTACGCACTACTCCCCTGGCGCACCGCACTCGGAAACATCGAATTCGTCCTGGAGAATTCCGTCAGCAGCCGACGCGAACGCAGGAACACTGCCCGGAATTTCCTCGACCTTGTCGGACTCGGAGATTTCGCCGACCACTACCCGTCCAAACTCTCGGGCGGAATGAAACAGCGCGTCGCCATCGCCCGGAGCCTGTCCCACGACCCCTCGGTCCTGCTCATGGATGAACCGTTCGCCGCCCTCGACGCCTTCACCCGGGAATCCCTGCAGGACCTCCTGCTGACCATCCGCGAGGAGACGGGGAAGACCATCGTCTTCGTCACCCACAGCATCGATGAAGCTGTCTACCTCTCCGACCGGATCGCCGTGATGACCGCCCGCCCGGGACGCATCCGCACCGTGGAGACAGTGGACATCGACCGCACCGTCGCCGACGTCCGCTCCACCGCAGCCTTCAGCGACCTGCGCCACCGGCTGTGGCTGCAGCTCCAGCAGGAGACCACCACCACCGCCGCCGCAGGAGTTCTCCGATGACCACCCTCGCCCCCGACACGCCCCACACGACGTCCACCGCGTCCACCGCGTCCACCACGCCCGACGCCTACTCCACCACCGGCACCTCCCCCGGTTCCTCCCCCGCCGACCGGGGATCCGGTCCGGGACGGCTCGCCTCACGGCGTCCCCGCCTCACCCGTGGAGCGCACCGCGTCCCCGGCGGACGCCTGCTGACCCGGTCCGCGCTGATCATCGTCTTCCTCGCCCTGTGGGAGATCGCCCCGCGCAACAACTGGGTGAACCCGACATTCCTGCCACCGTTGAGCGACGTTCTCGCCGCCGGGCAGAAGCTCCTCGCCAACGGCACACTCGCCGAACACCTCGGTGCCAGCCTCACCCGGTCACTCGTCGGATTCACCCTCGCCGCCGTCGCCGGGGTCGTCCTCGGCCTGCTCATCGGGTGGTACACCTTCCTCGCCGATCTGCTCACCCCCTTCCTCGAGATCTTCCGCAACACCGCCGCGCTGGCCCTTCTGCCGGTCGTCACCCTGCTGCTGGGCATCGGCGAGACCTCGAAGATCTCCCTGGTCGTCTACGCCGCACTGTTCCCGGTGCTGCTCAACACGGTCACCGGGGTGCGTACCGTCGACCCGCTCCTCGTGCGCTCGGCCCGGTCGCTGAACCTGCGTCCGCACCAGATCTTCATCAAGGTGGTGCTCCCGTCCTCCGTGCCGTCGATCTTCACCGGCCTGCGGATGGGGGCGGCGGCGTCCATCCTCGTCCTCGTCGCCGCGGAGATGATCGGTGCGAAGTCCGGACTCGGGTACCTCATCCAGGCGTCACAGCTGAACTTCCAGATCGCCAACATGTACGTCGGGATCATCACCATCGCCGTGCTCGGTCTCATCGCGAACTTCGGCCTGCTGGCCGTGCAGCGCCGGCTGGAGAGGTGGCGGTGATGAAGACCCTGTCGACGACACTCACGCACACACTCAAGAACACTCTGCGCGCGGCGGTGGGCGTCCTCACCGCCGGAGCCCTCGGTCTCTCCCTCGCCGCCTGTGGCGACGATACCGGAGCCACCGTCGACGACGACGGCCGCTACGTCCTCAACTACCAGGGCACACCGGGGACGGTGTCCCTCCCGGAACTCGCCGATGACCTCGGATTCTTCGAGAACACGGCACTCAACCGGGTCAGTGACACCTCCTCCGGCCCGGTGGCGATCCAGAACGTCGCGACCGGCGAGACCGACTTCGGCTCCGCCTTCAACGGGGCGATCGCCAAGCTCCGGGCGTCCGGCTCGGACATCACCGCCGTCGTCGACTCCTACGGGGCTGACGAGGAGACCTACAACGGCTACCTGGTGCGCAAGGACTCGGACATCCGCACCGGCAAGGATCTCATCGGCAGAACCGTCGGCATGAACACCCTCGGCGCCCACGGAGAGTTCATCACCCGCGAGTGGCTGCGCCAGCAGGGACTCACGCCCGAGGAGATCGGGAAGGTCAATCTCGTGGTCGTTGAACCGGTCAACAATGAGGAGGCCCTGCGCACCGGGCAGATCGACGTCGGCTCGATGAGCAGTGTCTTCCTGCAGCACGCGAAAGAGTCCGGCGAGTACCGCGAACTGTTCACCGACAAGGACCTCTTCGACCAGTTCTCCTACGGCTCCTACGTCTTCCGCGACCAGTTCATCAGGGATTCCCCGGAGGCCGTGGAGGACTTCGCCCGGGGCATCGCGCGGGCGATCGCCTGGTTGCAGACCACCGACCGCACCGAGGTGGTCGACCGCTACCGCACCATCATGGAGGGCCGCGACCGCAACGAGGACCCGGCACTGGCCGAGTACTACCGCAGCTCGTCGATCCCGAAACGCGGCGGCGTGATCCAGCCCGAGGAGTTCAGTATCTGGACCGACTGGCTGGTCCGCAGCGGCGATCTCGGCGACGGCGAGCTCGACCCGGAGGACCTCTACACCAACGACTTCAACCCCTACGCCACAGGAGAACTGTCATGACCGAGCACCACCTCACCGACCAGCTGGTCCTCAACGCCTTCGTCTACCCGGAGGGACACCACGAGGCCGCCTGGCGGCACCCGTCGACCACCCCGGAGCGACTGTTCGACCCGGAGTACTTCATCGACATCGCCGAGACCGCCGAGCGTGGTCTGCTGGACGCGATCTTCTTCGCCGACAGTCCCGCCGTCACCGGGGACGTCGAGCTGCGCCCCGGGGCGGGATTCGAACCGTTGACGCTGCTCTCCGCCATCGCGGCGCGCACTGAGCACATTGGGCTGGTCGCGACGGCGTCCACCACCTACAACGAGCCGTACAACCTGGCCCGCGCGTTCGCCTCCCTCGACCTCATCTCCGGTGGCCGGGCCGGCTGGAACATCGTGACCACCGCGGCAGAGGTGTCCTCGGCGAACTTCGGGCTGACCGGGCACCCCTCGGCGGAGGAACGGTACGCCCGCGCCACCGAGTTCGTCGAGGCGGTGCTGGCACTGTGGGACTCCTGGGAGGAGGACGCCCTGGTCATCGACCGCGACGCCGGCCGCTTCGCCGACCCGGCGCGGGTGCATCCGGCGGACTACCGGGGCCGGTCCTTGGCCACGAGGGGGCCACTCAATGTGCCCCGCTCGCCGCAGGGACACCCGGTGCTGGTCCAGGCAGGGTCCTCGAATGCGGGCCGCGCCCTGGGCGGACGCTTCGCCGAGGCGATCTTCACCGCTCACCAGCGGTTGGAGGACGCGGTGGACTTCGCCGGGGACATCCGTGCGCGGGCGGCGGCGTCCGGCAGATCCGGGGCGGACGTGAGGATCCTGCCCGGGCTGTCGCCGTTCATCGGCGCGACGGAGAAGGAGGCGAGGGAGCTGGAGGCGGAGTTCACCGAGCTGATCAACCCGGCGTTCACCCTGCCCACGCTCAACGGGCTGTTCGACCTGGACTTCACCGAGGACGACCTGGACACGGTCATTCCGTTGTCCGCGGTTCGGGCGACCGGACGGACGCTGGACAACAACCACTCCCGGTCGCAGGTGGTGGCCGGCATCATCGAGCGGGAGCGACCGACGGTGCGTCAGCTTCTCGGCCGGCTGGCGGGAGCACGTGGGCACCGCGTGTTCACGGGTACGCCGGTGCAGGTCGCGGACACGATCGAGGAGTGGTTCCGGGCGGGTGCGGCCGACGGGTTCAACATCATGCCGCCGGCCTACCCCACCGGTCTGGAGGTGTTCGTCGACGAGGTCGTGCCGATCCTGCAGGAGCGTGGCCTGTTCCGCACGGAGTACCCGGGGACCACACTGCGCGGGTCCTACGGGCTGGAGGTGCCGGAGAACCGGTGGACCGCCCGGCGCGACGGCACGGTGGAGGGGTCGGCTCGGGTGTCCGCGTGAGTGCGGCTGCTGTATGGGCCCGCATATGGTCAGCTGGCGGGTGAACCGCTCAGCCGAACAGCCGACTGGAGAAAGGCCGACACCGGGGCGCCGGAGCACCGCAGTGTTCGATAAGCTCCCGGGCTGCACCCCCTGCCGTCCACCCCGCATGCCACAATGACGCCCATGAGCATCGAAGCACGGGCCTTGTCGGTCTCCCGTCTGCAAACTGCCTCACCCGCGGTCGCCCTACTCCGCAGCCCGCTGGCACCGGTCGTGCTCGCCATGGTGGACGAGTATTTCCCGCAGGGCACCCGGCAGCGTCCCGCCTCCGAACTCTACGAGCTGCTCGCCACGGACCTGCGCGTACTCACCACCCGCTACCCGGACCGCTTCGACCTTCCGAGGACCGCCCAGCAGTACTGCACCGACTGGGTCAAGGCCGGATGGCTGATCCGCAGGCCGGGCACCAGTGCCACCGGTGAAACCCTCGAACCCGCCGAGGAGACCCTCGCCGCCCTCGACGCGGTCACCCGCTGGGAACAGCCCCGGTCCGCGGTGACTGCCACGAGGGTGGAATCCCTCACCGAGTCCCTGCGGACGCTCGCCCGGGACATCGACCCTGATATATCGACCCGTCTGGAGTCACTGCAGGCCCGGCGGGAGGAACTGGACCGTCAGATCGAACGGGTCTCGCACGGCGACTACGAGGTCCTCGGCACCGGCGAGGTTGTCGAACGGGTCACCGACATCCTCGACCAGGCGTCCGCCATCCCCGCGGACTTCGCCCGTGTCTCCCGCGACCTGGAGGACCTCAACCGCGCACTGCGCCGGTCCCTGCTCGATCCCGAGGGGTCCCGCGGGGATGTCCTCGACGAGATCTTCGACGGAGTGGACCTCATCGGCGAGTCCGACGCCGGACGCAGCTTCAACGGGTTCTACCGCGTCCTGCTCGACCAGGAACGGGCCGCCTGGATCGACCAGTGGATCAGCGAGGTCCTCTCTCGCCCACAGGCTGCCGGCCTGCCCGTACCGGTCCGCACCCGGCTGCGCGGACTCTTCCGCTCCATGGAGGACGCCGGATCCCAGGTCAACCAGGTGATGACCGGACTGGCCCGCAGCCTGCGCAATTACGTCACTTCCGAGGAGTTCGCCGAGGACCGGCGGATGGTCGAGCTGTTGCGCGGGGCCCGGACCGCGGCAGCGGACGCTGTCTCCGGTGACGGTGACGGCGTCCGCGCCTACCGCAGGATGGAGACTCCCCTGGTGCGCATCGGCATGCCGGTCACCTCGGTCAGTGCCCTGGCACTGCGCAACCCCGGCGCGGAGACGGTGGAGCACGCCCCGCAGGAGGTTCCGACCGATGCGGTGGACGCCACCACCCTGCTCGCCGCGGTACGGACCAGCGAGATCGACCTGGAGGAACTCGAGGCGAACATTCGTGCCGTGCTGGCCGAACTGGGCGAACTGGCCGAACTGGGCGGATCGGCCGTGGATCGATCGGGCACCGGAGAGACCGGGCCGGTCACCGCCTCGGTTGCGCAGGTGCTGCACCACCGGCCGGCGACGCAGGGCCTGGCGTCCGTTGTCGGGCTGCTGCACCTGGCGATCCGGCACGGAACGTCCGCCGGCGGCACCGAGCAGGTGACCTGGGACGATGATGACGGTCACCGGCGGACCGCCACCGTCCCCCGCTGGATCTTCACCGCCGACAACACCACCGAGCACACCACCGAAAACACCACCGAAAACACGGAGGCTCCCGCATGACCTATATCTCACTTCCGTCCGGCTCACCCGACGGCCTGTGG
>NZ_CACZOO010000023.1 GCF_902782855.1 uncultured Corynebacterium sp. | reverse complement strand
GGGGACGCTGCGACGGTGACGGCTCGCTTGGCGGCGAACGGCGTGATGCCGGAGTTGAACAGCGCGGCGATGCCGGCACCTGCCGCCAGGAGGAGGAGCAGCGGCAGGAAGTTCAGCCCTCCGGCGGCGAGCACCGAGACCAGCAGCTGCAGTCCACCAGCGATCAGCGGCAGAAGCAGGGGCAGGGCGGCAACGCCGAGAACCGCTGCGGCAGCGAGCCCGAGCAGAGCACCGATACCGTTGAGCCCGCCGAGGATGCCACGGAGATCGATACCACCGACGCCGAAGACGAAGCCGCCGTTCAGGGAGATGCTGTCCCAGAAAGCCTGGATCCGGCCGGTCACGGCATTCCACTGCGCGGTGATACCCTCCGTGAACTTGCCCGGATCAGTGCTGTTCCAGCCGTTGAGGAGGTTGTCGATGGTCTGCTTGATCCCCGAGGAGTCCCAGGTTGCGCGGATCTGGGCCACGACCACGTCGAACGACCGGAGATCGAGCGAGCCGAACCAGACGAAGAAGCGGTTCCAGGAGATCCCTCCGCCCTGCAGGACCAGTGACGCCAGCAGCGCGACAATGAGGATGAGACCTCCCAGCAGCGCGATCGGGCCGAGCGCGGTGACCAGTGCGATCAGGCCCCTGATCAGCAGCGGGCCGAGATTCAGCAGGCCCGCCGCCAGTACGGAGACCAGCAGCTGCAGTCCACCACCGAAGACGGCGAAGAGCAGGCCACCGACCAGCAGCACAGGAAGCGCGAAGGCGCCGACCAGCAGGATGAGCGGCAGCGCGAGGACGCCGAGCAGCACCGGGCCGAGGTTCAGCAGGCCGGCCGCCAGCGCAGAGACCAGGAACTGCAGTCCGCCACCGAGCACCGGCAGCAGTCCGCCGACCAGGGCGGCGACGATTCCCCCGATGGCAGCCACCGGCAGCGCGAGGATGCCCAGCACAGCGGGGCCGAGGTTCAGCAGGCCGGCCGCCAGTGCGGAGACCAGGAGCTGCAGTCCGCCGGCGACCACCGGCAGGGCCCCGAGGGTCAGGGGAAGCGCCTTACCTGCGAACAGCCCGCCGAACAGCGGGGCCGCGAGCGCAGCCAGGGCCGCGACCGGGACGGACAGGGGCACCAGATCGAGGGAGGGGATCACGGAACCGATGACGGCGAACACGTCAGGTCCGCCGATCTTCTCCAGCACACCGCTCACCGCGGCGACCGGGTCGGCGAAGAGAACCTTCGGGCCACCCGCCTCGACGATGACCTGCTGCAGGGTCTCGACCGGGAAACGGGTCAGTGAGCTGACGAGGGAATCGAGGCCGGCGACGGCACGGTCGACGCCCTCCCCCGCACGGGGGGCGAAGGGGTTGTCGGTGGAGTCCACCCACACCTTGTACTCCGGCGAGTCCAGGACTGCGGCGAAGTTCTGGTGGACGGTATCGAGGACCGGGGCGACGGCGGCGGCCGGGTCAGCCAGCAGCTGTGCCGTGGCGACGGCGTCGCCGACCACCGCCGGGTCGGGACCGGCGGCCGGGGCCGGGACGGTGGACACGACGGCCTCCGGGGCTTCCACCGCGGTGCTCTTCCGCAGCAGGTTGGCCGGAAGGATGTCCCCGACGGGGATCACCGGGGCGGGCAGGGTCGGCAGCGGCGGGGTGACCGGGGAGTCGGCGAGTGTCGCTGCCGCTCCCTCGAGTGCCTGGTCCAGATTGAGGTCGGCGGGCCATTCAGCGGCGGCCGCGCTCGGCGCCAGGAAAAGTCCTGCTGCCGGGGCCGCGACGCCGAGAGCTCCGAGAAGTAGACGTGGGTAACGCATGGTGGGTGGGGAGTCCTCTCTGACTCTGAGATGGAAGGGGGTGAGGTGCCGGGCGCAGTCCTACGGAGGGACCCAGACCCGCCCGAGTGCCGTGTGCACGGTCAGTCCCCTGCCTCGGTGCGGCTGACGAGTTGCATGCTCAACGGAGCGTCGGGAGCGCAGGCGGCCCGGCCCCGGTAGACCGTCATGGTCTCCAGCACCCGGATCACTGCCTCCCGGTCCTCATCGGTGACCGCCGGACCGTGACAGGTGACGAGGGCGGTCCACCTCGGCCCGTCCACCCCGATCTTGATGAGCCGGATCACCCCGGCGGCATCCGTGACGACGACCTCCCGGCCGAAGACACCGTCGGTCAGACCCACCGTGTACCCCGCGTCGGGTTCGAACTCCCCGCGCACGGCGGTTGCGGTGTCGGCGGCGAGGCCGCTGCACCAGCGACGGTCGTCGAGTGGTTCCGCGAGAACACAGACGCTCACCATGACGCCTTCGGCGGTGGACATGACGACGGAATCGGGAACGTCGCCGTCAGACATCGTCAGGCCGACATCGTGCAGGTATCTGACAGGTACCGAAAAACTCGCGGCCACGAAGTCGAGCGTGATCTCACCCGCGGTCGGCTCGTGAATTTTGGCGGGAGCGTCGCCGCCGAACAGGGAGCTTCCGTCCCACGGGCCGTGCTCCTGAGCAACCTCCACGACCAATTCACCTCACCCTCAAGGACAATCAACAATTAGCCGTTACCGTAACGCGGAGGACTGGAAAAGACAATCCTCAGTTAGTTATATCCCACTTAGTTACGCGACAAACTATGTCGGTGGTAGAATTGTCAGCGGAAGTAGTATCCGCCCTGAGTATTATTTCTTTATTGCCATTCAGTAATTGATCCACCCACGCAAAGGGGTGGCCGGACCCCCGGAAAACCCCTGCGGAACCACCGCCGAACAGCCCCGATAAAACCGCATTGACCTGTTGCGATACCCACCGCTGCGGCCAGTGCGACGCCACACACCCCACCCCCACGACAAGGGGCCTTCTTTACGCGGACCTGACCGACTCATAGACTGAATTCTGCGTTTCGGGTACCCCCGAAAGCACAATGTCACTACCCCTAACCTGAAAGGACTCACCATGCTTGGTGGACTTCTCGTCGGCCTCGGCGGCACCGTCGGACTCCTCGTTACCGGCCTCCTCGGCCTCCTCGGCGGCGTCGTCGGTTCCATCCTCTAGGACGACCAACCCTCACCCTCTCTAGCGTCAGCAGGAGAGGGTTCGAGTATTTTCTAATACTCATCAGTCGCCGATCGGCCAGTCTTCCCGACAGTCCGGTCGGCCCCTTGACTTAATTATGACCGCGAAAGTGGAATCCCTCACTGTATTCCCCTTGAATAGATTCATTTCATTCACTTCCCCGAGGGCGTACCGCACTCTTCCGGCACGACGAAACACTTTATTTCACCTCGGAACACAGAGGATACGGCCAGTAGAACAGATGCCCACGGTCGCCACTTGCATGACACAGCGAGACACCCCGAGACTGCGCCCCGGAAGACCGCCGCGGTTCACCCGGCAGGATGCCGTGAGCGCGGCGCTCGACGTCGGAATATCCCGGTTCACCATGGCTGCGGTCGCCAAGAAACTGTCCGTGACGACACCCGCCCTCTACCGGTGCTTCCCTTCCCGCGACTCACTGCTCGACGCATGCCTCGAGACCATCGCCGAGCACATCACCATACCCACCTCACGGGTGCACTGGCGGGTGTTCCTGGAGGATGTCGCCGAGGGATGGTGGACACTCTTCAACAGATTCCCGGGCCTGGACCTCATCCTGATGCTCCGGCACCAGGCTGCCAGTAAGCTGCTCCCGGCAGGTGAGATCCTCCGGGCCGGCGTCACCTGCCACGGGTTCAGCGACGCGCAGGCGACATTCGCACTGGGCGGGATCGCGGACCTCACGACCGCCGCCACCAACCGCCTCCACCTCGTGCTCACCGGACCCCATCACTCCTCAGACCTTGTCGAGGGTGCCCGTGCCCAGTGGCGTCAGCTCGTCGACTTCTTCCTCGACCATCTGGCGGAGACCGCCCCGGACTGGCCGTGTTACGCCGGCCCCTACCGGAACCTCCTCCCCGGGGTGAGCGACGGGTGATCCGGCCCGCCACCTCCCACTACGCTTTCCGAGGTCGTCGGGCCTAGACTGGAAACGGAACGCACGACTCGTGCGGTCCCCGCCGACCGGCCCCGTTCCCCAAGGTGGTGCCACGTCCCCTGTGACGCATCCTCCCCTTCGTGGGCGACCCCCACGTTTCACCGCAGACGACGCCGTCCGTGCAGCACTCGCTCTCGGCGTCGCCGACTTCACGATGGCCGACGTCGCACGGACGCTCCGCGTCACGGCCCCCGCCCTGTACCGGCGCTTCGCGACACGGGAAGCCCTCACTGCGGCCTGTCTCACCGCCATCGGGCGGGAGCAGACCCCGGTGCCTGACGGGCTGCCGTGGCGGGAGTACCTCTCCGCCCTCGCCGAGCAGCTGTGGGCGGTCCTGCTGCGCCACCCCGGACTGGACGAGGTGATGTGGACCTTCCCCCGTTCCCTCGGCGATCCCCTCGACCCGACCGGTGACATGGTCCGGGGGCTGACGCACCAGGGGTTCACCACGTCCCAGATCGTCTTCGCCACCCAGTACCTCGCCGACCTGGCGACCACGTCGGTCGCCCTTCTGCAACGTCGCCTCCCCACACCCGGCGAGTACCCGGGAGCGGGCTTCACCGACGAACACCACTTCCGGTACCGGGTGCACGTAGACACCTTCCTCGACCGTCTCACCGCCCTGGCCCCCGACTTCCCGGAGATGACGGGGCCACTCGCGGTCCCCCTCCGCCACGAACGGCAGCTCCGGTGACCCCGGCGCACACCGTGCCCCCGGGAGCCCGGCCGCCGCGGCGCGCTGTCGGACGCCCCCCGAGGTTCGCTGCGGAGGACGCGGTCGCCGCCGCGCTCCGGGCCGGCATCATGGACTTCACGATGAGCGGCGTCGCCGAGGAACTCGGGGTCACCGCACCCGCCCTCTACCGGCTCTTCCCCGGCCGGAGGGACCTCGTCGACGCCTGCCTCCGACACATCGTCACAGAGTTCCCGGCCGGCGCCACCGCAGCGTCCGAAACCATGACCTGGCGGGAGG
>NZ_CACZOO010000022.1 GCF_902782855.1 uncultured Corynebacterium sp. | reverse complement strand
CGACCTCACGCGACCTCACGCTCCGCTACCCGGGTTCAGCACCGCAGACGCCGCCGGGCCTCGGCCCGGTCAGCCTCTCGCTGCTTTCCGTGGAGGACGTTGCGGACGCCGGAGCTGCCATGGACGCCCCACCGTCACCACCGTCACCACCGTCACCACCGGTTGCGGGCCGAACGCACCGTCGGCAACTGGTTCCTCGTCCTGCCGCCGGGGTCCTGGCCGGTGCGCTGGCCGTCGTCTTCTCCTACGAGGACATCGGGGCGGCGATCCTCTGGTTCCTGATGGTCAACGTCTTCCTCACCTTCTGCCCGCAGTCCCGGTGGGACGGGCTCACCCAGGTCGGCGGCTCATGGCTGCAGATCGCCTGGGTCGGGCTGGTCACACTGGTCTTCCTCAGTTACGCCAGCCATGAGGTGGTGACCGGCCGCCCGGACTGGATCAGCACCCGCATCATCCGTTCCCGACAGACAAGACAGCCCCGCGACAGGCAAGGAGCAGCAGCATGACCCTCACAACCGCATCCGCCCTCCACCTCCACAACGTCACGAAGACTTTCGGACGCACCACCGCGCTCAACGCCGTGACCTGTGATATTCCCCTCGGTCATGTCTACGGCCTCATCGGACGCAACGGTGCGGGCAAGACCACGCTGCTGCGGGCGCTGGCCGGGCAGGTCCGCGTCCGTGGCGTCCTCACCCTCGGTGCGGACGGGCCGCCGTTGCAGGACAACCCGGGCGTCCTCGACCACCTGGTTCTCGCCGGCGCGGACGTGCCCTATCCGCCGGACATGTCGGTGCGCACGCTCATGGACATCGCCGCCGCCCGCTGGACCACCTGGGACGAATCCTTCGCCGGCCGGCTGGTGGAACGGTTCTGCGTGGATCCGGAGGCGAACTTCTCCAGACTCTCCCGCGGGCAGAAGACCCTGGCCAGCCTGGTGATCGGGCTTGGCGTCCGCGCGCGGGTCACACTGCTCGACGAACCGTACCTCGGCCTCGACGTCCAGAACCGTGACCTGCTGTACGGCGTCCTGCTCGACGAGATCACCGCCGACCCGGACCGTACCTGGATCATCTCCACCCACCATGTGGAGGACGCCGCGCTGCTCCTCGACTCCGTCATCCTCATCGACCATGGCCGGGTGACCGAGGTCTGCCCGGTCGATGACCTGACCCGCGCCACGGCGGTCGTCGAGGGGGCGTCGGCTGCGGTGGCGTCCCTCCTCGACAACCTGCGGATTCCCGTCCTCAGGGAGGACGCCGCAGCGGGGCGGCGCCGTGTCACCCTGGCGGCCTCCGTGACGGATGCCGCCCTCGGTGAATGTGCCCGCGACCTCGGACTCCGGCTCAGTGAACCCGATCTGGAGCACGCGGTGCTCGCGAGGGGCGGTGAGCGGTGATGCCAGTGGCAGGGCGGACAGGGCAGACAGGACACACAGGACTGACAGGCCAGGCGGGGAGGGCCGGGGTCCTGCCCTGGCGGACGCACCTGCGGATCTGCCGCAGTACGGTGCTCTCGCACCGGATGTACCTCGTCTACGCGCTGGTGTTCCAGGTGCTCATCATCGTCATGGGGAGCGAGGGGGCGTGGTACCGCATCAGCGCCGTCGTTCTGCTCGGGCTCCTGCCCAGTGGACTGATGATGACCGTGGCACTGACCGGTGAGCAGCTGCGGGCCTTCGGATTCGCCACCGCCGACCAGCGGCGGCACCGTATCACGGTGATCCTGGTGACCGCGGTCTTCTGTGTGGTCGCCTTCGGGGTGAATGCCGCAGCCAATGTCCTGTCCGGTGGCCTGCCCTGGTGGTGCCTGGGTGCGGGCGCGGTACTGGCCCTGGTCCTGCTGGTGGTGCGGGCGATCCCCACCGGGGCGAGCGGGGACACACCGGCGACTCCGGAGAAGTCCCCCGAGCGTTGCCCGGGCTCCCCGGTCCGTCGCCCCCCGGCCGCGGGATCCGGAGGCCGGCAGCTGGTCGTGGTGGCGGTCCGTCGGCGGTGGCGTCCTGTGCTGTGGGCACTCGTCGCGCTGGTCGTGGGGCAGATCGTGGTGCGGATCGGCCTGCCGTCCGCCGTGGACACGGTGATGCCGGTCCTGATGATCGTGGTCGGTATGGCGGCGATCATCACTGGTCAGGAACTGTCCCGGATACTCACCACGGAGCTGGTCTTCAGCGGCTCCCGTAAAGGATGGCGGCAGGTGGTGCTCCGGGAAAGTGCGGTGGTGCCGGTCGCCGGCGTGGTCGGGGCCGGTGCGGCTGTGGGCCTGGACAGAGTGTTCGTCGGCCGACTGGGTTGGGTGGACGCCAATCCGCTGTCGGCGATCGACGAACCGTCGGACGCGGTCCCCGTCCTCGTCGCCGGGGCGGCCACCGGGGTGATCGTGGTGCTGGTGAGCATTGTCGCGGCCCTGGTGGACAAAGCCCTCCCGGGATGGGCCTCGATCATCGCCGTCATGGTCGGTGCCGCGTCCGTTGTCGGACTGCTCTACCTGGTGTGGTCCCCGGGAGCGTCCGGGTGGGGGGCGGGGTGGTCGAGCCTGTCTGGCGGTGTGCCCGTTCTCGTGGTCGGATCGCTGGCGGTGGTCCCGCTCGCGGCCTGGTTGGTCTCCCGGTGCTCCCTGCGCACGGACCGGGACACAACGGAGTGGTCCGGATTCGGGACGCCCCGCGGAGCTGCAGAGTGAAAATGGCCTCTACCTGGTCATTTGTGGTGCCTGGAGCACCTGTGTAGATTATGTCGAGTCAGCGCGACCGACACCGCCGGTCACCGGCCCGAAAGGGTG
>NZ_CACZOO010000021.1 GCF_902782855.1 uncultured Corynebacterium sp. | reverse complement strand
CTTCTTGGCTACGGTCTGCTTCGTCGCAGCCTTGCGGGTACGCTTCGCCGGAGTTTTCTTCTCGGCCCCGGTCGCCTTCCCGGCAGACTTCTCAACGGCCTTCTCCGGAGCCTTGACCTCGACCGGGGCGTCCTCGACGGAAGCCTTCTTCGCGGTCGTCCTCTCGGCCGGGGTCTTCTTGGCCGGGGTCTTCTTGGCCGGGGTTTTCTCGGCCGGGGTCTTCTTGGCCGGGGTCTTCTCCGGTGCAGCCTTGCGCGCGTGCGTCGCCGGAGACTTCTTCTCCGGCGCCTCCTGCTGCTCCTGCTGCTCCTGCCGCTTCGACTCAGCCGGGGCGCCGGCCGCGACCAGGGCGGCGAGAACCTCCCCCACCTGTGCTTTCGGCAGGGTCGAGGTGGCACGCTTCCCCTCGATCCCCTGCCCTGTCAGCACCTGCACGAGCTCGGCGCTGGGAATGTCGAGAGCCTTGGCCAGCGCGTGGACGCGGACCTTCTCCCCCATGTCTTCGGTTGTGATTCCCGCAGCGGAGGCCGCGAGTTCCTGGCTGGTTTTAGCCACTGTTCTCCTTGTACAGGTGCGGCGACCGTCAGTCCGGCGGGCGCATGTCGCTGCCTCTCACCGGACCTTCAGTCCTTCGTGGACCGGGGTCGTCGCAGTATTGATGTGTGGAAGTTCTCGATGCCCGTGCGCACATCAGGCCCGGGTCTTGATTGACCGACCGGTGCTGCACGTCCACCGACCATTCTGTCACAATCCTGACCCTCCCAGGCACAACCCCCACGGCAAAATCCGTCGGACAGCACGCCACACGTCTGTTAACCTCGGTAAAGTGAAACAGTACGCCGAGAAACTCCTGAGCCTTCACGCCAGCGCACTGCCCTCCCGGGGTCTGCGTGTTCTCGGCGCCGTGGGAACGGGCGTGGTGTTCACCCTCGCCATCTCGCCACTCAACCTGGTCTGGCTCCTCCTCCCCTTCGCCGTCGTCCTCCTGCTGGTCTCCTTCTGGATCGGCATCCGCAACAAAGCCCGTGGACTACGGGGAAACGGTCACGCACCGATGCGTCCCGATGACGAGACCTCCGTCCTGGAGGGCGGGAACGTCCCCCTCCGCGGACGCTGGTGGACGCACCGGGACCAGTGGCTGCCGCTCGTCGCCGTCCTCGCCGGCTCTCTCGTCCGGAATGTCGTCGACCTCATCAGCTCACCCGTCCTCGGATGGGCTCTCTCGGTCGTCCTCGGCGGACTCGTCACCGCCGGAGCGATCTGCTGGTGGGCCGTCAATGACTCCCTGCCCGCCGACCTGCCCCGGTTGGCCACCTTTCTCCAGCAGGATCCGGACTGGCGTCCCGCCGAGAACGCCGGCGCGGTCGCCGCCGTCCTCTACGCGGTCAGCGCCTTCCCGCGCGGCAGGCAGATACGCCGGGACGCCCTCGACGGCGCCGTCGCCGAGATCTTCACCCTGGGGCCGCACGCTGTTTCCGCGGCCCTGGGTGAGCTCAGCGAGCGCAGGGAAGTCCTCATCACCACGGAACGGGAGCGTGGCAACGTGCGACAGGACTGGGTCAGCCTCACCCCGGCCGGAATGGACGCCGTGGTGGCGTCCTTCCGGAAAGACCCCGCCCACCACTGACTGCCTGCCGACGAAAAAACACCACCCCGCAGGTCGCCGGGGTTCCCGAAGTGCGATCTGAGGGATGGTAGGGGCGGAGTCGCTACTTGGCGAGCTCCGGGAACCAGATGGCGATCTCTCGCTCGGCGGACTCGACGGAGTCCGAACCGTGGACGACGTTCTCGCCGACAGAGAGAGCGAAGTCGCCGCGGATGGTACCGGGGGTCGCGGCGGACACCGGGTCGGTGCCGCCGGCGATCTGACGCCAGGCCTCGATGGCCCGCTCGCCCTCGACGACGCCCGCGATGAGCGGCGAGGAGGTGACGAACTCGACGAGACCCTCGTAGAAGGGCTTGCCCTCGTGCTCGGCGTAGTGCTTCTCGGCGGTCGCACGGTCGGTGAGCCGCAGGTCGAGGGCCGCCAGGGTCAGGCCCTTGCGCTCGATGCGTGCGATGATCTCGCCGACGAGGCCACGCTGGACACCGTCCGGCTTGATGAGGATGAGTGTGCGTTCAGTCATGCCGGTCAGGGTACCGGACGCCGGTGAGCATTCCGTACCACGGGTGGGTGAAAAGGTACCCGGGCCCCGGCGCTGCCCGGCGAACCGGTGGACTCACGCGGCGTCCACGACGGCCTTGCCCAGCTCGACAAGCGCGGCGTCCTGCGCCTCGCCCGGGGCGAACCGGAAGTCCGGGAAGACCTCGGAGAACGGGAGCTTCACATCGGGGCCGACGAGCTTCATACCCAGGAAGGTGACGACGGTGTGCCAGTGCTCCAGCGCGGAGGACGCACCCGTGGAACCCCACCCGATGAAGCCGACCGGCTTCCCGGTCCACTCGGCGAACAGCGAGTCCACGGCGTTCTTCATGACGCCCGGGACGGAACCGTTGTACTCACCGGTGGCGAACAGGAAGCCGTCGAAGCCGCCGATCTTCTCCGACCAGGCCGCCAGTTCCGGCTCAGAGTAGGCGCCCTCGTGCATGCGCGGCGGCGTGGCGGAGGTGAACTTGCCGAGTTCCTGGGCGGCGAGGTCGATGACCTCGAAGGTGGCGTCGATGCCGGCGGCGGTGAGGGTCTGCCGCGCCCACTCGGCGACCTTGATGGAGTTGCGGCCGTCACGGACAGTGCCGGCGAGGATGCCGATACGGGGAGTAGTTGTCATGTCAACCAGTTATACGCCCGACTTGGTTGACACGTCAACTACATCCGCGAGTCCTTGTTCTCGTCGATCCACACGTGCTGCGACGGCAGCAGTCCCCGTTCCATCCGCTGCTTCAGGTGCCCACGCAGGTAGTACGTGTACCACCAGGCGGCGATGAACAGCACCGCCACGATGAGCACCAGCGGATGCACCACCACACCACCGATGAGCAGCAGCACCTGCAGCCCGATGTTCATCGGGTCCGCGAACTTCCGGAATTGCAGGAAGGATGCCACGGTCATCGCCACCGCCAGAACGGCGATGTAGGTCATGTTGAACCCGGTGGCGTACTTACCCTCCCACATCTTGCCGATGGTCGGGAGGATGAGGAAGACGGCCAGCGCCTCCATGATCATGATGCCTGCCATCATGCCCTTGAGGCCCTTGAAGGGGTCGACCTGCGGCTCATGGC
The DNA here is from genome assembly GCF_902782855.1 of uncultured Corynebacterium sp. Taxonomy (GTDB): domain Bacteria; phylum Actinomycetota; class Actinomycetes; order Mycobacteriales; family Mycobacteriaceae; genus Corynebacterium. The sequence continues at coordinate 745 of NZ_CACZOO010000021.1, read as the reverse complement.
CCATACCCAGGGGTCCGACCTCCGGGGACCGGCGCCGCCTGTTGTCGTCACTCATCTCGCTCACCTGCTCCACTTTGCCGCAGCGGGGGTCCACAGGTCCAACGCGACCGGCAACTCCCCCGGATCATCCACCCGGATCAGCCGGTCACGGTGTGTCGCGGAGAAGAAGCCACGGGCCACCATGTGGTCGAGCATGTCGACCAGCGGCTGCCAGTAACCGTCCACGTCGACGAGCGCGACAGGCTTGTGGTGCACACCGAGCACCTGCCCGACCCACACCTCGAAGAACTCCTCCAGGGTGCCGATACCACCGGGCAGGGTGACCATGGCGTCCGCCAACGACGCCATCCGTTCCTTACGCTCGGTCATAGTCTCGACGATGTCGAGGGTGTCCAGGCCCAGGTGACCGGTCTCGCCGTCCATGAGATGACGGGTGATCACCCCGTGGACCGGCATGCCGGCGGCCAGCGCGGTGTCCGCGGCGACACCCATCAGGCCCACCGACCCCCCGCCGTAGACCAGCTCGAACCCGGCGTCCGCGAGGACCTGCACGGTCCGCACCGTCGCCGCCTCGTACGCCGGGGAGTCTCCGGACGCCGACCCGAGGTACAGGGCGACCCGCCGCACGTCACTCATGCCGGATCCTTCCCGAACAGGGTGCGCGCCTCGCCGGCGGTGACGACCGAGCCGGTGATCAGCACACCGGCGCCGGAGACCATGCCGCTGTCGAAGCCGCCGTCGTCCT
>NZ_CACZOO010000020.1 GCF_902782855.1 uncultured Corynebacterium sp. | reverse complement strand
TGTGACTGCCCGCGTCGAAGGGCGGGAGTTTCCCGCCGGTGGTGAGGACCACGTGGCGGATGTCGTCGGTGAGCGGCTCCACGGCAGCGACGGTCATCTCCAGGGTCTCGGGGCGGATCGCGCGGGGGACGCGCGGGGAGCTCAGGACGGTGGTCATTACTCCTCCTCAGGCTGGTAGGCGAGGTAGCTGGCGGTGCGTCGGGAGAAGTGGTGGTAGACGACGACGGAGCGTCCGCACCCGGCGCAGTCCACCACGTCCCCGACGGCGACGGGGAGGGTGGAGACCGTGCGGCAGTGGCAGCAGTTCACCCGCCGCAGGTCAGGGTCGGCGAACGGGCTGCCCGGGGTGGTGCAGGTGAGCAGGATCTCGTCGTCGCCGAAGCCGTGGTCCCGGAGCAGGGCGGCGGCCAGGAGAAGCCCCTCCTCCGGGCCGGTGAGGTGCACCCTGTCCCCGACGACAGCCGTCGCGCACAGGGCGCGGAGTTCCGCTTCGGTGGCAGCGAAGTTCCCGGCGGAGATCTCCACCCTGTGGTCCCGGTAAAGGGCGCCCGCGGGACGCTCCGGTGTGGTGGGTACCGTATCCGTGGCGGTGAACCTCGGGACGGTCGTCGTCGACATCTGGACAGGCACGGTGGTTCCCCCTCTACTCCGGAAGGTCCTCGCAGCGGGCGTAGAACGCCAGCGCGGACGGATCCTCGGTGGAGAACAGGATCCGCGATCCCTTCGGGAAGAAGATGGCGTCCGTCGGGCCGGCGAACTCGACCTGGCCGGTGTCCGCGTTCTCGAGGCGGAAGGTGCCCTGCAGGACGACCTTCATCTCGTTGTAGGTGTAGAGGTAGTCCAGCGGGGCGTCGGTGTGGTTCAGCCTGAAGTAGCCGGACCACAGCGAGGAGTCGGAGGGGTCACGGTAGACGTCGTCGATGAAACCCTCGGTGCCCGGGTACTCCTCGACAGGCATCTGGGGCAGGTTCTCCTGGAAGCCCTTGGTGACGAGGAACGGGTCAACGGTGGTGGCGGTGGGATCAGACACAGAATCTCTCCTTAGTGGATTTGGTTGAACACTAAGAAACCTATGGCCCCACTTTTACCCCGTGGTCTCCGGCTGGTTTCAGGTCCGTAAACGATGCCTCTTGCAATGCAACTTACGGGGACAGGTCTGCCGGACTACTCGATGACGCGGTCATAGGCCTGCTCGGAGTGGACGGCGGCGTCCACACCCCTGATCTCCACGTTCTCCTCGAAGCGGATCGGCCGGACCGCGTTCATCGCCTTCGCGATGACGTAGGTGACGATGAAGGAGAAGCCGATCGTCACGACGATCGCCACGATCTCCCGCCACAACAGTCCCCAGTCGCCGCCGAAGACGATGCCGGTGCGTCCCGCCGGAGTCCCGGAGTCCGCGAAGAAGACGACGAAGAGTGCACCCACCGCGCCGGCGACACCGTGGACGGCGAACACGTCCGCCGCGTCGTCGATACCGATCCGGTCCTTGAGCTTGATCATCCCGAACGCGCCCGCGGCGCCGAGAGCGCCGGCGACGATCGCGCAGACCGGGTTGACGGCGTCCGCCACCGGGGTGATCGCCACCATGCCCGCCAGGCCACCGGTGGCCAGACCCATCAGGGTGTACGCGCCGTCGATGAGACGCTGCATGATGATGAACCCGAGCATGCCGCCGGCGAAGGCGAGGATCGTGGTGAGGACGACGTACTCGGCGAGGAAGTCCGCGGCGCCCGCGGTGCCGCCGTTGAAACCGAGCCAGCCCATGGCGATCATGCCCACACCGATGAGCATCAGCGGGAGGTTGTGCGGCTTCTCCTCGGTCTTCGCCCGGCGCCCGAGGGCGAAGGCGAGCGCCAGGCCCGCCGCGCCGGCGTTCATGTGGACCGCGGTACCGCCGGCGTAGTCGTGCAGGCCGAGACTGTCACGCATCCAGCCCTCCGGGGAGAAGACCCAGTGGCCGAGGGGCGCGTACACCAGCAGCACCCAGAACACGGTGAAGATCATCCAGGCGTCGAATTTCATGCGGCCCGCCGCACCGGAGGCGACCAGGGCCACCGAAATAGCGGCGAAGAGAATGTAGAAGGCGCCGAACAATGTCGACCCCTCACCGTCGTCCGTGACGAGATCCGAGTAGAACGAGAAACTCAACGGATCACCGATCAGCCCGAGACCGCCGACGGAATCACCGACGACGAGTCCGTGACCGACAATGACGTAGACGACGGTGGTGACGGCCAGTGACGACATGACCATCATCATCATGTTGATCACACTGCGCCCGGACAGCATGCCGCCGTACAGCATGGCCAGGCCGGGGAACATCAGCAGGACCAGGGCCACGGCGGCCAGGATCCAGGCAATGTCTGCGGGTTCCATACGTAACTCTCCTGAAGTCGGTCGTTCCGGCACCCGACCGGAACGCTGATCTCGAAGTTACGGTGAATCTGTGTCACCACCGTCTACCGACGGTTACCCTCCGGTAAAAGAACAGCGATTCAATTGTTTCCGACAGGCGAGATTCCGGCCGTCGCCCGCAGCCACGCCATCGCCTCCCCCCGCCATTCCACGAAACCCTTGTAGGTCGCGATATCCTCCGGCAGTTCCTCGACGATGTCGGCGAGCTGGGACGCCCATTCCGGGACCGTGGCGATCTCCGCGAGAGACAGCATGCAGGTGCGGATACTGAACAGGTGAGCACCGGTGACCGGCAGCCGGACGAAGTGCTCCAGCTCGATGCGCAGCTGCACCCGCCCCCAGTCCTTGTCCGCGACGATCCGGGCTGGTTCCCAGCCCCAGCGGTCGTAGGTCTCGAGGCTGGCGTCCATCCGCTTCGACCCGATCCCCGAGAAAGTCCAGTTGACGCGGCGGAACGTCCGCTCACCTGTCATCATCATCATGAACTTCTCCGCCCGGGAGGTGATCCCCTCCCCGGTGAAGCGTGGGATCGGCCCGTGGATCTCGGCGAAACTCATGCCCACGTCGAACTTCACCGACCAGTCGTTGGCGAAGGTCACCAGGCCGGCGTCGAGGAATATCCGCCCCTCCCGTTCGGTGGCGAGCAACAGGTCCTCCGGGACCTGGCGCCCGATGAACAGCAGCGGATTCTCACCGAGGGTGGTCTCGTCACCGACAGTGAAGGTCCGGTCGATGTCCAGCAGGTCGTTGCGCCACCGGTACTCCCCCGCACCGGTGCCGTCACCGACGCGGTCGAGGTGCATGACCTCCGGGTGGTCGGCGTCCAGCTGCGCCATCAGCCACAGCATGACGTCCCAGCAGGCGGGCCGCATGTGGTCGGCGACGGCGAGCCGGCCCGGATCAGTGCGCAACACGTTCTCCTTCGCGGCGATCAGCGCGGGGTAGTCCCCGTCGATCGCGACGATGTGGCGTCCCCATTCTCCTGCGGCGGTGGGCTGCGGTCTCCGGGCCTCACCGACGTTCACCGAGTAGCGGAAGGTGCGCTCCCCGTCACCGAAGGGCCACGGGAAGCCGGCGAGACGGGAGGTCAGGTGGTCGTTCAGTTGAGCGGTCATGGCAGCGAAACCTCCAGGATTCCGTTCCCGGTTCCCCGGGAGACACAGGTGAGGATGCAGTCGCCGGCCTCACGCTCGGCGTCATCGAGGACGTGGTCGCGGTGGTCGAGGTCCTCGGAGCGGATGCCGGAGACCTCCAGCCTGCACTGGCCGCACACACCCTGACGGCACAGGTACGGCGCCGGGCGCCCCTCGGCGAGCAGGGCGTCGAGCAGACTGACCCCGGGTTCGACCCGGCGCGTCCCGCCGTCCGTGTCGCCGGCGACACGGTACTCGAAGGCGTTGCCGGGCGGCAGATCGGAGACACCGAAGTGTTCCTGGTGGAGCCGTTCGGCCGGCCAGCCCTGACTCGCGGCGACGCTGCGGTAGAGCCCGATCATCCCGTCGGGCCCGCAGGCGTAGGCCCGGGTCCCCAGCGGCTGGTGCTGGAGGCGCTCGGTGAGCACCGCAGTGAGTTCGTCGCGGTGGCAGACCTCGGTGAACCGTCCCCCGGCCGCGGCGGCCAGTGCGCGGAGTTCGGCGGCGAAAGCGCCCTCCGGGGCGGAGTGGCTGTAGACGACCTCCAGCTCCCAGCCGTGGAAGACCGCGGCGCGGGCGTAGGCGACGACCGGGGTGACGCCGATCCCGCCGGCGACGAGGAACACCCGACTCCCGCTGAGGTCGGGGGCGAAGGCGTTCTCCGGGCCGCGGACCTCTACCGTGCTGCCGACGGTGAGGTTCTCGTGGATCCAGCGGGATCCGCCCCCCTGGTCGAGGACGCCGACGGAGTACTCCACCGGCGCGATACCGAGACCGGTCAGGGAGTAGGAGTTCCACTTTCCGCCGGCGTTGACCCGGAGGTTCGCCCCCGGGGAATACCCGGGGAGGACGCCCCCGTCGGCGGCGGCGAGGTGGAGGACGCGGACCCGTTCGGTGGGACGTTCCACGGCGGTGACGGTGAGGGAGCTGACGCGGGGGGCGGTCATGGCGGTCATGTCAGGTCCCCCGCTGTCGCGTCGGAGCCGAGGTAGCGGGCCCGGGAACTGTTGACGTGCGGGTGGACGGCGAGCAACCGCCGGCAGCCCGCGCAGGTGAGGGTGTCCCCCGGGGTCGCGGCCGGGGAGAGCGTCTCGGCCTCGCAGTGGGCGCAGAAGACGATGAGCGGGACCGGGGCGCCGGAGATTCCCGGCGCGGTGGCGGCGGCCCGGATCTCGGAGCGGAGCATCCCGCAGCCCAGTGCGGTGGCGGTGACCGTGAGGACCTGCCATTCCGTGCCGGTGACCAGCAGGCGGAGGCCCACGGTCGCGGTGTCGAGCATGCGCCGCACCTGGGCCAGACCGGTGAGGCCGCGGTCGGCGTCGGTGCGCAGGAGCGTCGGGGAGGTCACCCTGGGCGCGCGGACGCGCACCTGGAGTGGCTCTATGCCCCGGGCCCGCAGTTCGCGGAGCCAGTGGTCCCCGGTGCCCGCGTCCCCGTCACAGCGGACGAGCATCTGTTCACTGGAGGTGTCGTCGACGGGGGGTGGTGCGTCCGCCCAGCGGGGCAGGCTGGTCGCCGGCGGGGCGGGCGGTCTGTCTGTGGTGTGTGTCGCTGTGGTCATGAGTTCATTGTCATGACCTGCCGTTTCATAACATGAGCCGCCCGGTTAAAGGACGGTGACGTCCCCGGGCGGCTCAGGAAACACTGCGGCAATCTAGGCGAGCTCAGGCTTCTCCCACAGGTTCAGCACCTGGCCGATGTTCTTCTCCTCCGCGGTGGCGTAGAGGTCGGTGGCCCAGGCGACGTCCTCGACCGGCATGCCGCCGACGGAGTAGAGGGTGATCTTCGTCGGGTCCCAGCCCGGCGCCGTGCCCTCGGCGACGTCGGCGACGACCTCGATCCTGGACTTCTCGAGCTTGCCCTCGCGGACCAGGTCGTACCACTTGGTGCCGGGGATGCCGAGGAGGACGAAGGCCTGGTCACCGTACTCCTCCTCCCACGCCTCGTAGAGGCCGTAGGCGTCGAGGACCAGTCGGGCGTTCCCGGCGAGGAACTCGTCGTCGAAGCGTGCGGCGGCCGGCGCGGCGACGAGGCAGCCCGGCTTCAGCCACTCCTCCTTGAAATAGGGGAAGGCGGACGGACCGGCGGCGTCGGTGGTGGTGGACGCCATGACGATGTCGGCGTCCTTCACCGCCTCCTCGATGGAGTCGCAGCCGACGACCGTCACGGACGGGTACTTCTCCGCGATGTAGGCGGCGAAGCTGTCGATGCCGCGCTGGGAACGGCCCTTGACCTTGATGGTCCCGATACCGGGACGCAGCGCCATGATCGCGTCGGTGTTCGTCCTGGCCATGACGCCCGGGCCGACGACGGCGAGGACCTTGGAGTCCGGGTTGGACAGGTACTTCACGCCGACACCCGGGACCGCGCCGGTGCGCACGGCGGAGAGGAGGTTGGCGCTCATGATGGCCTTCGGCGCGCCGGTGACGGTGTCGTTGAGGACGAAGACGTGGATGGAGCGGGGCAGGCCGTCCTTCTTGTTCTCCGCGTTGGAGCCGTACCACTTCACGCCGGTGTTGTTGAAGCGGCCGCCGAGGTAGGCGGGCATCGCCATGAAGCGGCGGTCCGGGCCGTCGGCGGGCATGCCCTCGAACTCCGGCTTCTCCGGGAAGGAGATCATGGCGCCGTGGGAGTTGTGGTTGAGGCCGGCCATCATGTAGTCACCCTTGTTGAGCAGGATGAGCGTCTCCTCCATGACGTCGACACAACGGGCGATGTCGGTCACACCGGCCTCGATCATGTCCGGCTCGCTGAGGTAACGGAAGTTGATGGCGGTGCCGTCGATGGCCATGGTGGATTCTCCTTGTTGATTCCCTGTGGTGTCTAGCGTTGAACACTAGGAAACTTACGGAGAGACCTTTTCCGTCCTGTCAACGAGCTGTTTCGTCCCCGTTAATCATCACCGGCGAGCACCGCAAGGGACCGCACGAGCGCGCGCAGGCCGGCGAGCACGTCAGCGTCCGAGGCATCCTCCAGCGGTGAGTGCGAGATCCCGTGCGGCGAGCGGACGAAGAGCATCGAGGTCGGCATGACCGGGGCGAGGATGCCCGAATCGTGCCCGGCCTGCGTCGGCACCTCGGGCAGGTACTCCCCCGCCTCAGCGGCAAGTTTTCCGTGCAGCTCACGCAGCCCCTCATCGAAGTCGACAACCGGGGCGTGGGAGATCTTCTCCGCCGTCACCGTCACGCCGTGCTCCCGCCCGGCCGCGCGCGCGGCGACCACGATGCGGTCGACCATCTCCATGAGGACCCCGTCAGTCGCGGCGCGGGCATCGAGCAGTGCCACCACCGTCGCCGGGACGACATTCGGTCCGCCGGGTTCGACATGGAACCGACCGAAGGTCGCGCGGGCGTCCAGTTCCTGCGCCACCGTGCGGGCCGCGAGGACAGTGGACGCGAAGGGCAGGGCGGCGTCCTTCCGGTCGACCAGACGTGCGGTGCCGGCGTGGTCGGCCAGCCCGGAGAAGGTGAAGGACCAACGGCCGTGCGGCCAGATCGCCGAGGCCACCCCGACCGGTGCATCCAGAACGGCGAGCTGCCTGCCCTGCTCGATGTGCACCTCGATCTGGGTTCCCGAGCGGGCGATCTCGGCGTCGTCCCGGCCGATGAGGTCCGGGTCCGCCCCGGCAGCACGCATCGCCTCGGCGAGACTCGCCCCGGACGCGTCGGTGAGCGCACGGGCCGTGTCCGGGTCCAGCGCACCCGACATGAGCTTGGAGCCGAGGCAGGCCACGCCGAAGCGCGTCCCCTCCTCGTCCATGTAGTCGACGACGCCGACCGGCCGGGCACAGGTGAACTCCCCGCGCGCCTCGGCGGCGGCGAGAGCGTCGACCGCCAGGAAGCCGAGGAGGACGCCGAGCGGCCCGTCCCACTTCCCGCCGTCGGCGACCGAGTCGAGGTGTGATCCGGTGACCACTCCGGCGTCCCCGTCGGCTGGGCGACCACCCCACCAGGCGCGGATGTTCCCGTTGACGTCCGTGTGCACCGCCATCCCCCGGACGGACGCCTGGTCGGTGAACCAGCGGCGCAGCGCGGCGTCCTCCTCGGTCCAGGAGTAGCGGCGGGTGCCGGTGGGGGTCACGCCGATCTTGTCGAGGTCGGCCCACATGCCACGGAAGGTGGTGAGGGCGGCGTCGGCGTCGAGAGCGGCGGCGAGTGCCGCTGCAGCGGGGAGGTCGGTCATCATTCATTCTTCCTGTCGTTACACTCCGGAAACACGGAACATGTTTCATCTCAGTAGTCACCGATTCACGCCACGAATCTTCGTCCAGCATACGCGCCACCCACAGTCAGGACAACAGCACATGAGCAGCCACGACAGCACGTACGGCAGCACCTACGACTACGTCATCATCGGCGGCGGACTCGAAGGTCTCGCCATCGCCTGGGGTTTGACCTCCCGCGGCGAGCGCAGCGTCCTCGTCATCGAACGCGACCAGCTCTGCGGCGGCATGACCGGCAAATCCTCCGGCGTCGTCCGCGCCCACTACGGCACCCCGTCGGTCGCCAAGATGGGATGGAAGGGCACGCAGTTCCTCCACAACGCCCCCGAGATCCTCGGCGACGACTGCGGCTTCCGTAACTGCGGCTACATGGTCGCCGTCGGCGAGGAGAACGTCGACAACCTCGAGGCCACCATCACAATGCAGCACTCCCTCGGCATCGACGTCGAGTTCATCGGCGGTGACAAGGCCCGCGAGCTCTGGCCGGGTCTCAACGTCGACGACTTCGCCAAGATCGCCTACGAACCCCTCGGCGGACGCGGCGACGCCCCCATGCTCGGCATGGCCTTCTCCGTCGTCGCCCGGCAGCAGGGCGCGAAGATCCGCACCGGCACCACGGTCACCGGCTTCACCCGGGAGTCCGACGCCGACGGGGCACGCGTCACCGGCGTCACCCTGGCCGACGGCTCCGCCGTCGGCGCCGGCCAGGTCATCCTCGCCACCGGCGCCTGGGCCGCCGGGCTCGGCGACACGATCGGCCTGGACATTCCGGTGCGTGCCCAGCGTGCCCAGCTCATGCTCGTCGACCCCGGCGAGCCGATCGGCCGGGTCCCGGTGCTCTCCGACCTCGTCAGCCTCCAGTACCTCGCCGGTGAACCCAACGGTGACATCCTCTGCGGCAACTCCGACCACCAGAAGGTCCACTGGGCCGACCCGGACAACTACCCCAACAAGGCCGACGACGACTTCATCGAATGGACCATCGGCAAACTCCTGCACCGCCTGCCGGACATGCCGAACCCCGGCCTGACGAGCACCTACGCCGGCTGCTACGACACGACCCCCGACTACAACCCGATCATGGGACCCTCCGGCATCGACGGGCTCTTCCTCGCCGTCGGTTTCTCCGGCCACGGATTCAAGATCGCACCCGCGGTCGCCGACTTCGTCGCCGACCTGCTGCTCGACGGGGACTCCTCCGACCCCGACATCCCGGCGTCCGACTTCCGGCTGTCCCGCTTCGCCGAGGGCGATCTCACCCGCAGCCTCCACCCGTACATCGGCGCCGGTGAGATGCGCTGACGTTTCCCGGGGTTACAGCTACGATCGTTGCCATGACACCCCAGCCCGCCGACGCCGCCCCCGACCACGAGCTCACCGACCCGCAGAGCCGGGCTGAGGAGCACTCGATCGAGATCGGTCTCGGCCACCGGGTCCGCACCCTGCGCACCTCCCGCGGCATGTCCGTGGCTGCCCTGTCCGAACGCGCGGGGC
>NZ_CACZOO010000019.1 GCF_902782855.1 uncultured Corynebacterium sp. | reverse complement strand
GTGGCTGGATTGTTCTTCCTGCTGATGGACGTGGTGTTCCCGTGGGTCGAGACGTTGATGCCCTACGGGGATGTGGCGGTGTAAGTGCTGTTTGTTCGCTGTGTTGGCTTGGATTGCGGGTACGCCGATAAATTAGGTCGGGGGTGAAACATTGCTCAAAACGTCCCAATTTATTTGGAGATCTGAATCCCACCGGGCAGATGTCTCGGGTGTCGTGTGGACATGCTTGGCCGGTTCTTTGACATGGCGACGGGACTTCTGGATCAGAGTTGAAGGCGGGCCGACGATCCGGAATATGATGCTCAAGACTGCAGGTGGGGGAGGGTATACCGAAAGTTTCGGGGTGGTTTTAAATGGCATTCGTAGGGGGAGTATCTAATGGTGATGATGACTGTTGCGGAATCTCGCTGTAAAACTACTCAGGTGTTGACTGTGCGATTTGGGCGATAAGGGTCCGAAGGTGCTGGCGACATGACGTCTATTACGATTCAGGAGGCTCTCATGGGAGAACCGAAACAGATCGGACCTGAGCTGCGCGCTCAGTCCGAGCAGGAACGGCGGCGCTTCTGGCGTCGCTACAAAGGGGCCGGCCAGACGCCGCCTCGACGTGCCGGAGCTGCGGCGGTCGTCAGCGCTCTGGTGCTCGGTGCCACTGTGGTCGGTACCGCTGCGCCTGCCGCTGCGGCCGACAATGACCCCCAGGGGTGCAGTTACGGCGCTGGCGGTCCTTACGCAGATGCGCTCTGCTGGATCGACATGGCTGACTTCGGCACCATTTCGCCCGAAGAGCTCCTCCAAGGTTCGGTGTCCAAGGACATGAACCTCAATGTGGGTAGGTACACCATGTCCTTCACCGCTACCGTGTCTGCGGGTGAGGACGGGGCACAGGGTGTCGCGGCGACCGCTCTCCCCACCTGGCCAGGCAGCGCGATGGGTACTAAGGGCTATATCGGTACCAAGGGTTCGCCCGCGTTCTACCAGGCCACCAGCTCGTCGTCGGGTGAGACCGCTCAGGAGCGGGACACCATCTCGTTGACGAACATCAAGGTGGTCGACACCGACTCGGGTCAGCAGGTGAAGGACGGGTTCTCCATCGTCGCTGCCGATGCCGAGTCCACGGGCAAGGATGAGGGCTTCCGCTGGAAGAGCGATGTCGAACTCAACCAGTACACGGAGTTCACCCCTGACGGTGGCGAGCCTGCGTGCCCGCTGGACGGACTCGGTAGCAACACCGTGGACTGCATCGGGCTTAGCAATGTGTCCGGCAATCAGCGTGGTATCCAGATGGTCAGTGCAGACGCGCCGACCGAGTTCTCCTCGACGTTCATGAACAACTATGCGTCATCCCGGGAGGGCGTTGCCTTCGCTGTGGTCTTCAGCACCGCAGAGGGGTCCGTCAGCGTCACCCAGGGAGGTGGCTCGGACGGCAAGTTCAACGTCGTCGAGAAGATCTCCGACGTGGAGAAGGGCACCGCTGAATCCTCCGACGGTCAGGCCTCGACCGGTAAAGAGCAGTTCATTTCCGGTGGAGAGTCCTCTACGGTCAGGTACACGACGTCCCGGGTCGGTGGAAACACCCCCCCAGGACGCCTATGACCTGACCTGGAAGTGCGATGTCAACGGAACGAGCGTTAACCCCGATCTCTCGAGCGACGGTCTCACCGCAACGATCAGTGTTCCGGCGAACGGCTCGGGCAAGTGCGACGCCCAGTGGGTCGCCAAGGGTCCGGCCGCTGAGCCGGACGCGGTGACGATCAACCCGAACACCACTGCAACCCTGGCTCCGGAGACCACCCCCGGTAAGGGCAAGCTCGAGGACGCCACTTTCGACAACGGTGAGACCACCAAGGTCATCGAGGGTGAAGGCAAATGGACGATCGAGGTTAAGGACGGCAAGGTCGTCGCGACGTTCACCCCTAACGAGAACTACACGGGGCTTGTCACCCAGCAGCAGTACACCGTCACCGACGAGTACGGACTGAAAGCTTCGAGCACCCTCGACGTCACCATCAACACCCCGCTGTCCACTGATGCTGCGTCCGTGACCGTCAACCAGGGCGAGTCCGCGACGCTGAACCCGGAGACTCACAAGGGGAGCGGTGACCTCACCGACGTCGCCTTCGACAACGGCGAGAAGACCAAGAAGGTCGACGGCCAGGGAACCTGGACCATCGCCCTCGACGGTGACGCGGTCACTGCCAGCTTCACTCCCGAAGACGGTTTCACCGGTCCGGTCACCCAGCAGATCTACACGGTGACGGACAGCAACAAGCTGACAGCCTCGAATACGCTGGACGTGAAGATCCGTCCGGTCACCGGTGATGATGAAGTCACTGTTGACCAGGGGCAGGACGCGAACCTGAACCCGACCGCGAAAAAGGGTTCTGCCGCGATCACCGCGGTGACCCTGGACAACGGTCAGTCCACCAAGACGGTGGACCATGAGGGCACCTGGTCCGTGTACATCGTTGACGGACAGCCGAAGGCGAAGTTCGTGCCCGAGGACGGCTTCACCGGCCCGGTGACTCAGCAGTCCTACACCATCACCGACGCCAACGGCGAAACTGCTTCCGGCAACCTCGCAGTGAACGTCCGTCCGGAGACTGGCGATGCGTCGGCCACCGTCAAGCAGGGGGAGACCGCCACGCTGACCCCGGAGACCGTCAAGGGTTCCGCGGACATCGAGAGCGTAGCCTTCTCCGACGGCTCAACCGAGCTGTCCGTCCCAGGTGAAGGCACTTGGACCATCGAACTCGGATCTGACGGCAACCCTGTCGCCAAGTTCACGCCCGAGGGCGATTTCACCGGACCGGTGACCCCGCAGCAGTACACCGTGACGGATACCCGTGGCGAGACTGCCGTTGGAAACCTGTCGGTCATCGTCCTCCCCGAGACCGGCAATGATCTTGTGATCGTCGATCAGGGAGAGACCGCGCAGCTGGCCCCGACCGCTAAGCCGGGTTCCGGTGCGATCGAGACTGTCGTCTTTGACGAGAGCGGTGCGAATACCCTGACTGTCCCCGGTGAAGGTACCTGGACCGTGACGATAGTCGACGGTCAGCCGAAGGCGACCTTCGAACCGGAGGCAGACTTCACCGGTCCGGTGACCTCTCAGAACTACACCGTCACCGATGAGAACGGTGAGACCGCCACCGGCGAGCTCGGTGTCATCATCAAGCCGGAGACCGGCGATGCGACCACCAACATCGGCAAGAACGAGACTGCCACGCTGACCCCGGAGACCGTCAAGGGCTCCGGTGACATCAAGAAGGTCACCTTCGATAACGGTGAGACCACCAAGGTCGTTGAAGGTGAGGGAACGTGGTCCATCGAACTGGTCGATGGTCAGCCCGTCGCCACGTTCACCCCCGAGGAGGACTACTCCGGTTCCGTGACCCCGCAGAACTACACGGTCACCGACAGCAACAATCTGACGGCCTCCGGTCGACTGAGCGTCGGCATCTCTTCCATCTCCGTCGTGAAGACCGCGGACAAGCAGAAGATCCAGGTTGCCGGCGAGAAGGTCAACTACTCCTTCGTCGCGACCAACAACGGCAGCGTCACCCTGAACGATGTCAAGATCAACGACGAGGAATTCTCCGGTACCGGTGACCTCGACATCACCTGCCCGGCAGAGGCCGCTTCCGTGGAGCCCGGTCAGTCCGTCACCTGTACCGCCGAGTACACCGTGACCGAGGCGGACCTGGAAACCGACGAGCTGGCCAACGTCGCGACCGCCACCGGCACTCCGCCGTCGACTCCGGACAATCCGGACCCGTCGGACCCGGTGTCCCCGCCGTCGGATGTCGAGATCCCGACTGACCCGACGACGACCGCCACTGTCGAGAAGACCGTGACCGGTCCCAAGGGGGAGGACGTGATGAAGGACGAGTTCGCGTCCTTCCAGGCGACCGCCACCTGGACCGATGTCCTCGGAGAGGTGCAGACCAAGGTCATTACCGTGACCCCGGGGCAGCCCCTCGACGTTGAAGGCCTCCCGCTGAACCGGGAGATCACCATCTCGGAGACCGGTGCCACCACTTCGGTGCCCAACATCAAGTGGGGCGACGTGATCTGGTCCGGCGCGGGCGTCTCCGATGAGCAGGGCGAGTCCAGGGATGCGAAGGTCATCCTTACGGGCGAGGGTCCGTTCACCATCGACCTGGAGAACAAGACCGCTTCCGACGGCCTGATCATCATCCCGATCCCGATCCCGGTGCCGGGTACCCCGACCGACCCGGGTACCCCGACCGACCCGGGCAACCCGACCGATCCTTCCAACCCGACCGATCCCTCGAACCCGACCAACCCGGGCAACCCGACTGATCCTTCCAGCCCGGGTAACGGCGGACACGGTCAGAACCCCAACGGCTCCGGGAACGGTTCGAACGCTTCGGGCAACCGCGGCGGCCTGGCCAACACCGGTGCATCCGTCATCGGCCTGGCTGCGCTCGCCCTGATCCTCATCGGCGGTGGTGCGTGGCTGGTGCAGCGCAACCGGCGCAACGGTGAGGCCTAAAGCCGGAGCTTCGTCACCCCACGTGATGCAGCGGAAAGTCTGGGTCGGAGAAACTGGCCGATCTGACTAGGCGTGGGAGGGCAGGAACCTCGGCGGTTCCTGCCCTTCTTTCAAAACACCCGGACAATCATCCCGGGTCAACCAGCCACAAGGAGAATCATCTATGTTTGCTATCCCGTTCCCCATTGTCATCGAGAACATCACCACCACCGGTTCTGTTGCGATCGACTTCCTGAGTGGCCTGTCGATCCGTCTCTACGACGCCGTCCAGGCGCTGGGAAGCAGTACTTCCGGTTCCCTTTCGGTGGAGTTCGGCTCGCTCATCTCGTCGCTGTAGAAAGCGACTGTCTGCCGGCGCAGCTTCCACAGCTCACTGCGATCTGTTCCGGCAGAAATTCGTCTTCACTTACCATCTCCCGTCCTGACTGAAAGAGTAACCATGAAAAATATGCGAACAGTGATGCTCGCTGCGGCGACGGCAACCGCTGTTACCCTGTCCGGTACCGCTGTGGCGGTTGCAGACACCGGTTCGACCTTTTCCGCCGGCCAGTCTGACACCGGTACCGACACCGGTACCGACACCGGTACCGACACCGGTACCGACACCGGCAAGGAGCCCACTAAAGACACCAGCAGCTCCGCTTTCGGTTCCTGGGACGCCAACGGAGACTTCGACCCCGACAAGGCCCTGTCCTCTCTCAAGCTGGTTGCCGCCTTCGGTACCGCTATCGCGAGCATCGTCACGGTCATGTTGACCCTGTCGACCAAGTTCCCGCAGCTCCTGAAGCAGATCGGAATCGACCTGCCGAAGTAGTCGGTCCACCAACCTGGGCCACCAAGTGGTGAGCTATCCCTGATCCCGCTCCACGGCTAATTGCAGCCGCGAAGCGGGACTTGGCGTATCTCATCTATGTGGTGTTTGATAGTCGGAGTATTGCTCCCCTTCATCTCTTCAAGAACTCCGATGGTTGGATCTAATGATGATTTCCGGGGTCGAAATCGAAAGGTTCGCGATCAAACCATGTGCTAATGTTAGTTCATGAACACAGTTGATCGTCGCAGGTCCGGAAGACGTCCTCTATTTTCCGGAGAGGACGTTGTTCGTATAGCCCTTGATAAAGGTCTGGATAGTCTGAGTATGGGATCTGTGGCCAAAGAACTGGGGGTGGCGGTGGCATCGGTGTACCGTCGGTTTCCGTCGCGGGATGCTCTTCTGACGGCTTGCATTCAAAGGCTCATCTCGGAACTGGATCCGCCTGATAGTTCCATTTCGAACGATATTGAGGGCGTGTTGAGGCAGGCGGGAAATGCTTGGTATCGACTTTTCTGTAAGCATCCTGACCTGGCGCGCGTCATGAAAGTCGGGCCGAAGCGGCCCGGCGAAGTTCTGAATGTAGACCCATCGTATTCCTACATCGAGCTCCTTCTGGATCTGGACGTGTCGTTGATGAAGATAGTTACGGTCGGGACGATTATCGTCAGCGCTGCAGCGGCCCCGTTTAAGACAGGTTCGCTGTCTGCCGGGGATCGCGATCGCTACTGGGATGACGCTCTGGAAGTCATAGTTCGGGGTTTCTGCGGTGCTGCATGATTGTATCCGGCCTGTGTTGATATTAAAATTATTTCAGTTTCTGCCGGTTTCCGCTTTGCGCTAATTCGCCCCCTGGGGCAATCAACTGTTTGCGATAAATCGCCTCTTTATTCTGAATTATCCCGGTGAGATAGTTAATTCATATTCTTGGGTCAGTTTTGTAACTCTCATGATGCCGGCTAATTTCCAGCTCTCACGATGTAATGAAGTAGATATGACGGTACTGACCTCAGAGGCTTCAGAACTACCTTCCATGATCTGTTCTGGAGATCAGACGTTAGCGTACGAAGTGACTAGCCTCCGAAAGAGTGTAACGGTGATCGGTCTTTATGTGTATC
This sequence comes from uncultured Corynebacterium sp., assembly GCF_902782855.1. Taxonomy (GTDB): domain Bacteria; phylum Actinomycetota; class Actinomycetes; order Mycobacteriales; family Mycobacteriaceae; genus Corynebacterium. Next base: position 8,341 of record NZ_CACZOO010000019.1, on the reverse strand, counting down.
AGGGTGCACATCCGTGACCGTGTCTTTTATCGTAGATTATTCGAGCTGCCGGTGACTCTGTGATGTCGACCTGCTCTTGGGTCGTTGATGCGCTGTGAATGCGCCAGTGGGGGTTCGAGTCTGTGTCGGTTCCAGTGCTCAGTTGACAACTCGGTGTAATGGTGAAGAGAATCATGTTTGAACGTAGCAGCGAGGCCCTGTCACGGTCAGGTCAACTGCGGTGGACACGCATCACGCTCAGGAGAGCTGTAGTTTGCGGTTCACAGTCCAAGGTTTGCGATCGACTGCTCAGTGATCTGCTGGGCCTTCACCGACTGGTCCTGTGTAGTCCACACCGAGACCGCGACATTTTGGTGGAAAACGGAATACACCGCACCTCCGCCGGATACCCCGTACTCGCTGTCTGAGGTGCCACCTCTTCCCCCCGACCAACCCACCGGTTGTAGCGCCTTCGTTGTCGTCTCGACCGGAGCTGCCCAGTTCACCACATCGACGGCACCCTGGTGCGTCGTCATCCGGCGTACGGAGACGACCGCCTGGGGCACCTGTGCGTAGGACCAGAACACACACGCTGGAGGATCGAAGCGGGAATCGAGCGAGGTGTCTGTCCATCGCTCGCCGGTGAGGCTCTCGACAACAAGGCCGTCCAGGTAGGGGCAGGTGGCCTCTCGCGGCCCACTGACATCCGGATAGGTGTCGACAGGCAGATCAGCGCCGAGTATCGCAACGGACGTGGCGTCTTCGGCTTCTGCGGGGGTCGCTCCGGCGTTTGCCGGGTCATTGTCACCACCGGTGCACGAGGAAGTTGTCAACACCAGCGAGAGACCAACCCCCGTCGCCAGAACCCGGGACGGGAAGCCGGATGTGCGGTTGTGCCGCATCAGAGATCTGCCGGCGGTTCCGTGGGGGTCCCGGCGGACGCGGCGGGTAGGTCCGACGCCAGGTTCTCTGTACGTCCCAGTGCGATCCCCTCGATGATGATGTCGACCGCCTGGCTGCGCAGCAGAACCCGGGACTGTCCGGCGATGCCCTCTGTCGGCAGTCGGAAGACGTGATTGAGCACGCTGATCAGAAGGGTTGCTGCCACCAGTGCCTCGGAAGGCGAGAAGCCCGCGGTAACCAGCGGACGGGTGTAGCTCGCGAACGGTTCGGCGATGACGCTGGACACAAGCTCGAGGTTTCCGGACAGCGCCTGCGCGAGCCCGGTGTGCATCTCGCACAGCCGCCACCACTCGTCGGCGGTGTGCCTCAGTGCTGTCTTCCAGTCCTCTTCCCCGGTGAGTGGTTGCGCCCGGGTGAGCGCCCGGTACAGGCATTCGTGAAGTAGGGCCTTGTGAGAGGGGAAGCGACGGTATACCGCCGCGGTGGTCACGCCGAGCTCCCGGGCGACACCGGCGATGCTGAAAGTGTCGAAGCCGATACGCGTGGCGGTGGCCACGACATCATCGGCGGAGAAACGCGGCTGGCGTCCGGGCCTGCGTCGGACGGCAAGAGTTTCGGTCATGCGCATGAGAGTAAAGCTTGGCGGTGAGTGTTTCACTGCAACACCTACAGCCACTTTGTATCTACCCGTAACTTAGGGTAATGAGTACCCTTCACTTAGGGTGGAGCCAGTCCTGACTGGACAAATCTCCTGTGCGCCCCCGCCATCGGCACCACTCGAGGCTAGTAACTCCCGTGCGCACCGAAGAACTCGGCGGCGGCAGCGAGGATGTCATCGGCCAGCTCCGGTCGGCAGATCAGCACGTCCGGCAGATAGGTGTCCCTGTTGTTGTAGACCAGCGGAGAGCCGTCGAGGCGGCTGCAGTGTAGACCGGCGGCGAGGCACACCCCCACCGGTGCGGCATTGTCCCACTCGTACTGGCCTCCGGCGTGCACGTAGGCGTCATTGTCGCCCAGCAGCACACTGATCGCCTTCGCGCCACAGGAACCCATCGTCACCAGTTCCATCCCGGTCTCCGACGCGATGTGCCCGGCGACCGGGGGAGTGGAGTTCCGTGAGATCACCAGCCGGTTCGTGAGGTGTCCCGCCACCACCCGGGACTCCCCGGTGGTGAAGACCTGCCCCAGGTCCGGCATCCCCACGGCCGCGGTGGTGACCGTACCGTTGACCGCCAGTGCGATGTGCACGGCCCAGTCCTGACGCACGCCGGCGTACTCCCGGGTGCCGTCGAGCGGGTCGATGATCCAGACCCGCTCACGCTCCAGGCGGACCAGGTCGTCGGCGGCCTCCTCGGAGAGGACGGAATCGTCCGGGCGGTGGATGGCCAGTGCGCGGGCGATCCACTCCTGTGCGATGGAGTCTCCGGCGTCCCCCAGCTCACCGTCACGCAGCAGCCCGACATTGCGGACACCCTTGAGGATCTCGCCGGTTCCCTGGGCGAGGCGGTGGGCGAGGGTTTCGTCGTCAATGGTGGACGTCATGGTGGTCAGTGTAGCGGCAGGCGGGCCGGGGGACTGTGTCCCGTAGCGCCACACACCCCGGGGTGTGACGGAGAATACCACGCGCGCGTCTCCGGACGGCGGTCCTCCGGAGCGCGGAAAACCGGTGGCCGGGGTAAGTTACGGATGTCTCATCGGGCAGACCGGGCGTGGGTTGTCCGCCAGCCCCGCATTCCGCCCCCCGCCTCTCCAAGAAAGTGGACCGTGATTCGTCTCCACCGTCCGGCCGCGGTTCTCGTCGGCTCCGCCACCGTCGTCGCACTCCTGGCCACCGCGGCCCCGGCCGTCGCCGACACCACACTGAACTTCCGTGAACTGGGCTCCCCGGCGGATCAGCGGCTGCCCGGCCGCACCGCCACGAGCACGCTCACCCTCCCGGTACCGCCCGGTCTCACCCCGACTGCGCTCACCGGGGAACTGCAGGTTCCGGCGGCCTTCTCCGACGGCGTCGTCGAGGTGCTGCAGGGTGACCGGACCATCGGCCGCGTGGCGGTCGGCGGGTCTCCCCGGGACGGTGGAGGAGGTGGGGATCTGCGGGTCCCGCTGACCGGGGTGGCAGTCACCGACGGTGCCGTGACCGTACAGCTGCGGACCACCTTCACCCCGGTCGACGACGGCTGGTGCCACGATCCGCTCGACACGCTCACCAGTGTCCTGCAGAACGCCGCCGTCGACTTCTCCGGTACCCCCGCCGCCCCGCGGACACTCGCGGAGGCGATGCCGCCGGTGCTGCGGACGCTCACCGTCGCGGTGCCGGACACCCCCGACGAGTCGGTCCGGGCCGCCGTGCTCGAGACGGTCACCGCGGTCGCCGCACGGTACCGCAGCCAACACCCGACGATCCGGGTGGTTCCGCTGTCCTCGCTCGACACCACGCCAGACACCGGCACCACACCGGACACCGGCACCACGCCGGACACCGGTACCGCAGCGGCCTACCGGCGCACCATCGTCATCCCGGGCGATTCCTCCGACGAGGGCCTGACCCTCCAGGATCCCGGAACGCAGGACGCCCGCATCGTCCTCCACGGCACGGGGGACGCACTTCTCGACCAGGCGCGTCTGCTCACCGCGGACCGTTCCGTAGATGCCGCGGGCGCCGACCTCGCCGGACTGCTGGACGGTACCTCCGCTGACGCCGGGGCGGCGGACGTGGTCCTCGCCCCGCAGGCACGGACCCTCACCGATCTCGGTGCCGCCGACCTCACCGCGTCCGGGACCGGTGGCGCACAGGTCACGTTCGGTATCGACCAGGGGGCGCTCGGGCGTCTCGCAGGTGCCGTCTCCCTGCACCTGTCGGGAAGCCACACCCCGGTCATTGACGGGGTCACCGCAGGCGAGGTCACCGTCGCTGTCAACGGTACGGTCGTCGACCGCACCACCGCGGCCGCGGACGGGGTCCTCGACCGGGACATCGACCTGCCCGCCGACCTCGTCCGGCGCTACAACACCGTCGCCGTGGCCTTCACCATGGGTGGGCAGCCGGCCGGCTGCGGCACCACCGCGCCCGTGGACCTGAGAATCGACGGGTCCAGCGTGGTGACCTCCACGGACGCCGCCGACCCGACCCCGCTCACCGACGGTTTCCAGGGTCTGCCACAGGCTCTCCTCCCGGAGGTTGATGTCGTGCTCACCGACGGTGGTGCCGCCGATCTCGACCGGGCAGCCCGCATTCTCGCCGGGATGCAGGAGACCACCGCAGCCCGCGTCCGCCCCGTCCCCGCCGATCTCACGGACACGGTGGATTCCGACCGGCCCGTCCTCGTCATCGACGCCGACGGTGACCGTACCGGGGAGGCCACCGGTGGCGCTCCGTTGCCCGTCGGTCACCGGGCCGGCGTCCTCAGCGTCGACGGGCGGGAGGCGGCGACGGACACCTCTTTCGGTGCCGTCCAGACCAGGTGGGACGCAGACAATGACCGTATGCAGGTCATCGCGACCTCCACCGGTCGACCGGCACTGCTCGACACCCTGCTGAGCTCACTGGACCGGGCCACGGCGACCGGCACCGGTACCGGGTGGGCGGACCTGCGCGGCACCGCCGTCATCCAGCAGAAGGACGGTGCGCCGCAGGAGGTGGGTGTGCCGACGGACACCACGTCCGGCGACGGCCCAGACGGCCCAGACGGCCCAGACGGCACAGCGGCCGACGGGCGGGGCACCGGCACCACCGTCGTCCTCGCGGTAGTGGCCGGGATCGTGGTGGCGGTGGCGCTGCTGCTCGCTGTCCTCGGCACCGTCCGTCGACGGCGTACCCCCGGTTCCGGCGATTCGGGGCCTGACCGGGACGACCGGTGAACCGCTACCTGTGGCGCTGGCTGACGCTCGTCCTCTTCTGCGCGCTGGGTTTCCGGAGTTCCCTGGAACGGTCCCTCTCCGACGGCGCCGCAGGCGGCCTGACGTACTCCGCCACGGCCGTGGCCATGGCACTGGTGATGTTCCTCGGCATCGAGACGCAACGACGGGCGGTCCTGCCGATCCACGACCGGGAGGTGGACTGGATCATCGGCGTCATCGCCCTGGTTCTCGCCGTCAGCGCGCGTACCCAGCTCGCCCCCCGGCTCATCGAGTGGTTCGACCTGCTGCGCCTGGACATGCTCAGCCTCATCATCTTCGCCTTCGGCGCCTCCGCCCTGTTGTTCGGCAGCAGGGCGACACTCCGCTTCGGTCCGGCGTGGGTGACACTGCTCCTGTTCAATAGTCCGCTCTTCGTCCTCATCTCGCTGCTCTGCGGCGGTGGCTGGACGGGGACGGCCTGTGCCGCGACTGCCGGGCTGACCGTCGGAGTCGCCGTCGCCGCAGGGGGCGGTGCCCGTCACCGGGTTGCCGCCGCGGGTGTCACACTTGTCGTCGGGACGCTGCTCACGGTCCTCGCCGGCGCAGTGGTCGGCGAAGCCGGTCTACGGGACATCCTCCCCGGCGTCGGGGGAGTCACGAGCGTCGTCCCCGCACTGGCCGGGGTCCTCGTCACCCTCGTGGTGGACGCCACCGTCCGCCGTTCCCTGCCGGTGATCCGACGGCGTGCGCCGTCGGTGCGGCACACCCGGACGGCACTGATACCCCTCGTCGCAGCGGTGGCCGTGCTCATCCTCGTCCCACTGCCGGAGCGTCCGACGACCTCGGTGACCGTGGACGCGCCGGGCGCCGGTGGTGTGGACCCGGGGGTCCCGGCGCCGGACGGCTGGAGTGTGACCGGCGGCCGACGCTACGACTGGGCAGCGGACTACTTCGGTGCCGGTGCAGACCTCCGGCGGCAGGTTCTCCGGGCGGACACCGTCGTCGAGGACTGGGACGCGCAGAACCGACGCCGCACCGTCGTTGTCGACACCCTCTGCTCCGACGGGCCGGTCACGGCCGGTCTCTTCGGCGACGAGGGCCTGTACAGCAGCATCAACGGCCGTCGGTCCCCGAAGATCCGCATCGATCTCGGACACGGGGTCACCGGACAGGCGTACACCGTGCTCGACGACGATGCGTACCTGACCTACACGCGCCTCCGCTTCAGCTGGCGGGACGCCGGCGTCACCGGCAGGGTCCACGACGTGTCCGTCATCGCCGTCGACGACCACCGGGACAGTGCCGTGTTCCCCGAGCTCACCGACAGTCTCAACGGGCTGGCGGGACGCATCGTCACCGTGCTGCTGCGCGGTGGCGCGGTCACCGAGGACACCGACGCCAGTTACAAGGACCTCGGTGTCGTCACCGCGGTGGGGACAGGTCTCGTGAACGCCCGATGGGAGGAACAGTGAGCACACCTGACGCACGGTCCGCGGCGGCCCTGCATGACGCCGTCCACGGCCTCTACGAACGCACCCCCGAGTACTCCGCCGCCGTCGCCTTCACCCGAGCCCAGAAGGTCACCTCCCTCAGCCTGCTGGCCGTCATCGTCGTCGGCGTGGTCTTCGCCCGCTCCGTGACGCTCGTGCTGCTCAGCGGGTTCTTCGTCACCTGGTACGCGGTCACACTCGTCGACCGGTTCATCATGTTCCGCCGCGGCCTCAACGCCGACGCCATTCTGCGGGTGAGTGACACCGTCGCACGCTCCCTGCCTGCCGCCGACCTCCCCCCGTACACCGTCCTGGTCCCCGCCTACGGGGAGCCGGAGGTTGTCGGGCAGCTCATCGGCGCGGTGCGGTCCCTCGACTACCCGGCGGAGAAACTCCAGGTCCTCCTGCTGCTGGAGGAGGACGACACCCCCACCATCACCGCGGCGGAGAAGTCCCTGGGCCGGGACGCCGCCGGGATCGTCACCGTTCTCCGGGTCCCGGCGGCCGAACCCCGCACCAAGCCGAAGGCCTGCAACTACGGCCTGCACTACGCCACCGGCGATATCGTCACCATCTACGACGCCGAGGACACCCCCGACCCCCTGCAGCTGCGCCGCGTCGTCGCCGCCTTCCGGGACCTCGACGCGGACGCCGACCGCACGCACACCGCACGGACGGTGTGCATCCAGGCCCGGCTGAGCTACCGCAACGCCCGGCAGAACATGCTCACCGCCTGGTTCACCATCGAGTACGACGTGTGGTTCAAACTCATGCTCCCCGGCATCATGCGGATGAACGCCCCCGTGCCACTCGGCGGCACCTCCAACCACTTCCGACGTGACGTCCTGCAGCAGCTCGGGGCGTGGGACCCCTACAACGTCACCGAGGACGCCGACCTGGGCGTGCGTATCGCCGCCCACGGCCACCGCACCGCCGTGCTGGACTCCGAGACCCTGGAGGAGGCCAACAGTGACACGATCAACTGGCTGCGTCAGCGGTCCCGGTGGTACAAGGGCTACCTGCAGACCTGGCTCGTGTACATGCGCCGCCCGGGCCGGCTGCTGCGCGACATCGGTGTCGTCCCCGCACTGCGGTTCACACTGCTCATGGCGTCCACCCCGGTCATCGCGGTGGTGAACCTCGTGTTCTGGTACCTGTTCATTCTCTGGATCATGGGACAACCCGGCTTCGTCGCCGAGCTGTTCCCGCCGGCCGTGTTCTACCCCTCGTTGGTGTGCCTCATCGCCGGCAACGCCCTCACCGTCTACATGAATCTCGTCGGTGTGCGTGAGGGGCGGGATCCCCTGCTGCTCCTGGCTGTGGTGACCTATCCGGTGTACTGGCTGCTCATGAGCATCGCCGCGGTCAAGGGCACGTGGCAGCTGCTGTTCCGGCCCTCCTACTGGGAGAAGACCGCCCACGGACTGGAGCAGTGATGGGCGTCGTCCGGAACCGGTCCCTGCCGGGACCCGTCACCGTCTTCGGCCTCGCTGCCGTCCTCTACGTCGTGGTCGGGGTACTGCTCACCGCCCACGGCTTCTTCCTCGGGGACGCCCTGTCCAGGCTGCAGGCCGCCCGGTCCGTCCTGTTCAGCCGCTCGCCGGCGCTCGTCGACATCGGCTTCGTCTTCACCCCGCTGACCACCCTGTGCGAGCTTCCCCTGGTCGCGCTCGACCCGTGGATCCCGGCGATGACCGACCGGGCGTTGGCCGCGGTGGTCGTCTCCGCCCTGTTCAGTGCAGGTGCGGTGCTGCAGGTCTGGCTCACCGGGGTTGACCGTGGTCTGCGCACCCCCTACCTGGTGACGGTCACCGTGTTGTTCGCGGTCAACCCGATGGTCCTGCTCTACGCGGGGACGGGGATGAGCGAGGGGCCGTTCCTTTTCGCCATGGCGTGGGCGGTCCGTCGGCTCATGCGGTTCATCCGCACCGATGACGTCCACGACCTCATGGCCGGCGGCATGGCCGTAGCCCTCAGTTTCCTGTCCCGCTACGACGGTCTGGCGGCAGCCGCGGCGGGGGCCGTGCTCGTCGCCGCGGTGACCGCGACACGTTCCCGGGCCACCGGGGCCACCGGGGCCACCGCGGCCACCGGGGCCACCGGGGCCACCGGGGCCACCGGGGCCACCGGGG
>NZ_CACZOO010000018.1 GCF_902782855.1 uncultured Corynebacterium sp. | reverse complement strand
GTGGTCCGGTGGTCCGGTGGGAGCCGGGTTGGCCGGGCCGGGACCGCCGGCTACGCCGGCCGGGCCGGGACCGCTGGCTAGGCTGGCCGGGCCGGGACCGCTGGCTAGGCTGGCTACGCTGGCCGGGCTGGAACCGCTGGCTACGCTGGCTAGGCTGGCCGGGCTGGAAAAGTGTTACCAGGTAACGGGCCCATAATGTGACATTATCCCAGGTCACGAAAAGTGTTACCAGAAAAAGCTGGTAACACTTCCGAGTCTCATGTGCATCCCGTGTGCATCCCGGGTCTGTGCCGGGTCCGTCCCGGGTGCGTCCCGTGTGCGTCGCGCGCAGGCAGCTTTCCGCCTGCCGGAGTTCAGCCTCAGGCGTGCAGCGACCGGAACCCGCGCAGCCGCAGCGAGTTCGAGACCACGAACACCGAGGAGAACGCCATCGCCACACCGGCGAGCATCGGGTTGAGCAGCCCGAACGCGGCGACCGGGATGAGCAGCACATTGTAGGCGAAGGCCCAGAACAGGTTGCCGCGGATCGTGCCCAGCGTCCGCCGGGACAGCCGGATGGCGTCTACCGCGGAACGCAGGTCATTGTTCATCAGGGTGATGTCGGACGCCTCGATCGCCACGTCCGTGCCCGCCCCCATCGCCAGACCGAGGTCTGCGGTGGCCAGTGCGGCGGCGTCGTTGACCCCGTCACCGATCATCGCGACATTCTTCCCGGACTCCTGCAACCGGGCGACGTGGGAGACCTTGTCCTCGGGCATGACGCCGGCGACGACGTTGCCCGGATCAATGCCGACCTCGGCGGCCACGGCCGCCGCAGCACCCGCATTGTCACCGGTGAGCAGTACCGGGGTGAGCCCCAGGTCCTTGAGTCCGGCGACAGCCTCGGCGGAGGTCGGCTTCACCGTGTCGCGCACGGTGACCACACCGGCCGGACACCCGTCGACACTGACGAGCACCGGGGTGCCGCCGGCGGCCTCGGCATCGGTGAAGGCATCCTGCAGGTCGGCGGGCAGGGTGGTGCGGTCGGCGGCGCGTCCGACCTCGACCGTGTGCCCGTCGACGGTGCCGGTGACGCCGTGGCCTGCGGTGGTCGCGAAGTCGGTGACCTCGGGGACGCCGGTGCCGGCCTTCTCCGCGGCTTCCTCCCCGGCCCGGACGATCGCCCGGGCGATCGGGTGCTCGGAGCCGGATTCGACGGCGGCGGCGAGGGCGAGGACGCGGTCGGCGTCCCCACCGACGGCGGCACCGGCGTCCCCACCGGCGGACGCCGTGACCCCGGAGACGTTCATCTCACCACTGGTGACGGTGCCGGTCTTGTCCATGACGACCGTGTCGACGCGCCGGGTGGATTCGAGCACCTCCGGCCCCTTGATGAGCAGGCCGAGCTGGGCGCCGCGGCCGGTGCCGACGAGCAGTGCCGTCGGGGTCGCCAAACCCAGGGCGCACGGGCAGGCGATGATGAGGACGGCCACGGCGGCGGTGAAGGCCGAGGTGACGTCTCCGTCAACAACGAGGTGCGCGATGAGGGTGATGACGGCGATGGCGATGACCACCGGCACGAAGACCTGGGAGATCTTGTCGACCAGGCGCTGGACCGGGGCCTTCTGCGCCTGCGCGTCGGAGACGAGCTTCGCCATCTGGGAGAGGGTGGAGTCTGCCCCGGTGCGGGTGACCTGCACCAGAAGGCGTCCGGAGATGTTCACCGTCGCCCCGGTGACCGATGTGCCGACGGTGACGTCCACCGGCACGGACTCGCCGGTGATCATGGACTCGTCGACCGAGGAGGTGCCGTCGGTGACCGTGCCGTCCGCGGCGATCTTCTCACCGGGGCGCACGATGATGACGTCCCCGACCTGCACCTGGGCGATGGGGGTGCGGACCTCACGACCGTCGCGCAACACCGCGGCGTCCTTCGCGCCCATGTCCAGTAATGCCCGCAGCGCTTCGGAGGAGCGTCCTTTCGCCCTCGTCTCGAACCAGCGTCCGAGCAGGAGGAAGGTGATGACCACGCCCACGGACTCGAGGTAGATCTCGTCCATGCTGTGGTGGCCGGACGCCGCGGGGAAGAGGTGCATCTCCATCGTCATGCCGGTGGTCCCGGCATTGCCGAGGAACAGTGCCCACAAGCTCCACAGGTAGGCCGCGGTCGTGCCCATGCTGATCAGCGTGTCCATGGTGAACGCGCCGTGACGCAGGTTGACCAGCGTGGCGCGGTGGAACGGGGCGCCGCCCCAGAAGTACACCGGCGAGATCATGGTCAGCGCGGCCCACTGCCAGTTGTCGAACTGGAGGGCGGGGACCATGCTGACCAGCATGACGGGGACGGCGAGGACCGCGGAGATGATCGTGCGGTGGGCCAGGTCGGCGGCCTCGGCGTCGCGGGCGGCGTCGATCCTCGACTGGCCGGCAGGTACGGAGCTTCCGGCGTCCTGCGCGGAGTCTGCGGCGGAGTCTGCGGCAGAGGATACGGCGGAGGACGCCGCGTCCCCGGACGCGGTGCTCCCGTCGGCCTCGTGGCCGGCATCCCCGGCCAGGGTGAAGGCATCGTAGCCGGTGTTCCGGACGGTCTGGATGACGTGGTCGGGGTCGGTCTTGGCCGGGTCGTAGTCCACCTGGGCGGACTCGGTGGCGAAGTTGACGGTGGCGTCCACCCCGTCCATCCGGTTGAGCTTGCGCTCGATGCGGGCGGAGCAGGAGGTGCAGGTCATCCCGGTGACGCCGAGGTCGAGCTGGATCAGGTCGACGGGCGGTTGCGCCTGTGCCTGCTGGGTCATGGCCGGTCAGTCCTTCGTGGGGTCGTGCCTGGTGGTGATGCTGTCAGCTGGTGGCGCCTCAGTCGGCGAGGTCGTAGCCGGCCTCGTCGACGGCGGCGGCGACCTGCTCGTCGGTGAAGCCTTCGCCGGTGACGACGACGGTGCCGGTGGCCGGGGTGGCCTCGACGGCGGTGACGCCCTCGATCGCGCCGACCTCCTGCTCGACGGCGGCCTTGCAGTGTCCGCAGCTCATGCCGGTGACGGTGTAGTTCCTGGTGGCCATGGTGGTGGTCCTTTCCTGACTGGTGTTCCGGACGGTGGCGGGGCCCGGATGGTCCTGCCGTGCGTACAGTTCCGAAGGTATACCCCTAGGGGGTATATTTCAAGGATTGGTAGGACGGGGGTGTCGACTGCTCATCGCGATGACGAAACCATGGAACGTGTGCGGGGCAGCGTACTCCGCGCCCGACATCCGTTCGTTTCAGAGGAGAGGAACATCATGTACGGCGAACCCTCAACCACCGTTCGCACGACACACTCCGAGGCAGGATCCGCGCGGGGAGCCCGCAGGCGACACGGCCTGCGTGGCAGGGTGGCAGCTGTCTCCGCCGCCGCGCTGCTCGCCGTCGGCGGAGCGACCGCCGCCGCCCCGTCCGCCGCGGCGCAGGGGCTGCCGGAGCCGATCCAGTCCTCCTACGATGCCCTGCCGCCGAGCGCGCAGTCGATCGTCGGCAGCATCGTCTGGAGCGGTCCGATGGCCTTCGCGGCGCTCTACTACTTCGTCTGGTGTCCGATCGTCAACGGGCCGTGGAACCCCACCCCGGACTCCTGCTCATTCTGACCGTCCGGGTGTTCGGGTCGCACCTCCGGGTGAGGCGATCCGGGGTGGTCGTCAGAGCACCTCGACGGGGCAGTCCACTCCGGGGACGCGTCCGAGTTTCACGTCGTGGGTGACGCGTGGTGCCTGCAGCCGTTCCGCCAGCTACTCCTGGAGGAACTGTCCCTGAACCGAGGTGATGCCACCATCTTCGTGACTGAGATGCTGGGCATTATCGCCGAGGCGGAGGGGCGACTGTGCTCGGACCTGGAGCTGCGGCGTCGTCAGATTTCCCGTGTATTCGCTCGGATGACGATCCTGGAAGAGGAAGCTGGGTCTCCGTTGGCGGGCGTCGTGAAGGGGGCTCTGGAGATCCTGGGCATCATCGGTCAGGCGTCACTGTTCGGTGTGGGCGGCGAGGTTGAACTTGATGTGATCGCTAGGTCGATAGGGAGGACCAAACAGTACGTTCGACCGCGGACCGTCGATCTCGTGGACCGAGGTCTGGTGGAGGAGACCTCCGGAAAGCCATTGCGGTTCCGGCTGACGGAGCAAGTGCGTGAGCTGCTCGGGCTCTCGGACGAAGAGTGACCCTACATGTCGAGAAAGCACCCTCACCGGCATGCTGAACTGTGGTTCAGTAACCTGTGAGGGTGCTTTCTCGACATGGGGAGGGCGCGGGGCGGGGAGACCGGCGGGACGCGGTCAGTCGAGCCCGCCCGGCCCGGCCCGCGCACTCCCGGAGTCGACCTAGATCGGCAGCTTCCGGATGACGAACTGCGGCAGGTTCTTGAGGATCAGCATCACCCAGCGGAACAGCGGGTGGATCCAGATGACGGTCTTCTTGGCGTCCACGCCGGCGGCGATGGCCTTGGCGGCGTCCTGCTTGTCGACGGTGAGCGGGGCGTCGTCCAGACCGGCGGTCATGTTCGTGCGCACCTGGCCGGGGCGCACGGTCAGCACGCGCACACCGGTGCCGCGCAGGGCCTCGCCGAGCATGCGGTAGAAGCCGTCCACGCCGGCCTTGGTGGAGCCGTAGACGAAGTTCGAGCGGCGCACCATCTCACCGGCGACCGACGAGAAGACCACGATCTGTCCGTGGCCCTGCTTCTTCATCCGGTCGGCGAGCAGCACGCCCACCGAGACCGCGCCGGTGTAGTTGACCTGCGCGGCGAGCACGGCCTGCTTCTGGTTCTGCCACTGCACCTCGTTGTCCCCGAGGACGCCGAAGGCGACGATCGCCAGGTCGATGTCACCCTCGATGGAGTCGATGATCTCCTCGTGGGTGTCGAAGGCGGTGGCGTCGAAGTCGACGGTCTCCACCGAGGACGCCCCGGCGGCCTCGCAGCGGGCGACCGGGGAGGTCATGTCGTCGCCCGCGCGGGCGGCGAGGATGACACGGGCCGGGCCGCGCTTCAGGAACTCCTCGACGACGGCGAGACCCATGTCGGACGCACCGCCGAGCAGGAGGATGGACTGGGGCTTGCCCACAGCATTGATCATTGGTTGTTCTCCTAGAGGTTCGGCGGGGCTCAGTTGAGCTCGAGGCGGCGGGACATGTCGGACGCGAAGACGCCCGTCGGGTCGATCTCGTGGCGGGTCTTCAGCCAGCCGGCCAGGCCCGGGTACATCCGGTGGAAGTTCTCCGCGGAGGTGCGGGACTCCTTGGCCAGGTAGAGGCGGCCGCCGAACTCCATGACCTGCTTGTCGAGGCGGTCGAGGAAGTCGCCCAGACCCGGACGGATCGGGAAGTCCACGCAGACGTTCCAGCCCGGCATCGGGTAGCTCAGCGGGGCACGGTTGCCCGGGCCGAAGAGCTTGAACACGTTGAGTGCGGAGTAGTGGCCGGAGGCCTGGATGTCCCGGATGATCTGCTTGAACGGCTCGACGGCCTCCACCGGCACCACGAACTGGTACTGCAGGAATCCCTTGGAGCCGTAACCGCGGTTCCACTCACCGATGAGGTCGAGCGGCTGGTAGAACTGCGTGAGGTTCTCGATCTGGTTCCGCGCCGGCTTACCCATCGCGTAGTAGGCCAGGCCCACCGCGGACAGGGTCAGCTTGTTCAGCGTGAAGGACGGGAAGATGTCCGGCACGGTCATCAGCTGCGGGGCGTTGAACTTCAGCGGGTTCGCCGCCAGCTTCGGGGCGAACTCCTTGAGCTGGTCGAGGGTGGCCAGCGAACCCCGCGAGATGGTGGAGCGGCCCAGCTTCGGCTCCGGGGAGATGCAGTCGAACCATGCCGAGGAATAGGTGTAGTTGACCTCGGAACCGTCGGAGTGGGCGGCGACGGTCTCGTCGAGGGTGTTCGTCCGGTCGACGTCGCACAGGAAGTACGCCGTCTCGGTCTTCGTCATCTCGATGGTGGCGCGCAGGATCACACCGGTCAGGCCCATGCCGCCGACCGTGGCCCAGAACAGGGTGCCGTCCGGGTCGTCCGCGG
>NZ_CACZOO010000017.1 GCF_902782855.1 uncultured Corynebacterium sp. | reverse complement strand
GGCCGGCGGCGGTGACCCGGAGCGGACCCGCGCCGTCGACGAAAATGCCGCGATCCGCACCATGAACGCCGCCGAGGAGGCCCACACCGACCGGTTCATCATGGTCTCCTGGTCCGGCTCGTACCCCGACCACGGTATCCCGGACGACGATCCCTTCCACTTCTACGCGGACGCCAAGGCCCGTGCGGACGCGCACCTGCGACACTCGACGCTGGACTGGACGGTCCTGGGGCCCTCCACCCTCACCGACGGGGACCGCGACGGGATCTCCCTGATCCCCGAGGACCGTGGCCGCACCGACAGTACCTCGGTGCCGCGGCAGGCTGCCGCCTCGGTGATCGCCGCCGCCGTGGAGTGCCCGCGCAGTGCTGGACACACCCTACGGTTCAACCGGGGGGACGCCGCCCCGTCGGACGTCCTGCGTGAGCTGTCTCTCAACCTGTCCACCGCACTCGACTCCCACGGCTCCGGTTTCGAATGAGCCGCGGACTTCCGGGAGCGTCCCCGGGCCCCGGCGGACTAGTGTCGGGACAATGACTGAACTCCCTTTCACCGCCACCGATGTCGCTCTCGTCTGTGAGGGCGGCGGTGCGCGAAACAGCTTCACCGCCGCCGCCGTCCATGAGTTCATGGTCAACGACGTGCACTTCGGGTGGGTCGGAGGGGTCTCCGCAGGGGCCTCCCACACCGTGAACTTCCTCAGCCACGACCCCGAGCGCGCCCGGGAGAGTTTCGTGGAATTCACCGCGTCCCCGGCGTCCGGTGGTGTGGGGTCCCTCATCCGCGGTGACGGGTACTTCGACGCGGAGTACATCTACGAGACCGCCGGGCTCCCCGGCAACGACCTCCCCTACGACTTCGACACTTTCCTCACCGACCCGACGCCCTTCCGGATCGAGGCCACCAGCGCCCGCACCGGCGAGACCGTCCGGTGGGGGCGCGGGGACATCACCGACCTGGAGTCACTGCTCAAACGGGTACGGGCGTCCTCGACTCTCCCGGTGATCATGAACACACCCGAGGTCGACGGTGAGCCGTTCGTCGACGGGGCACTCAGCGGATCGGGCGGCATCCCGGTGGATGCCGCGGAGTCCGACGGTTTCGAGCGTTTCCTGGTCCTGTGCACCCGCCCACGGAACTATGTGCGGCCCCAGGTCAGGTACCCTGCGGCGGTTCGGCGTCTGCTCGGTAGGTACCCTGCGGTCGCCGATGCGGTGGTGGCCCGCCCCGACCGTTACAACGCGACGAAGCGGCGGCTCATGGAACTGGAGAGGCAGGGGCGGGCCCTGCTGTTCTTCCCCGAGGAGATGCGCATCTCCAACACCGAGCGGAACCTCGACAAACTCAAGGCCACGTACTACGACGGGCTGGTGCAGACCGGCCGCGACTGGGACCGGATCATGGAGTTCCTCACCGCGTGAGACCCCGCGCTCCGGCTCGTGACCGCAGGTGGGGCCGGAAGGTGGACGGTGGGGTGACCGGGTTACACTTGTCGGGTTTCCACGACTTCTCCCCGAAGGAACCGCCATGGCCGGTGGCCTGTTCGCACTGCTAGACGACGTAGCCCTCATCGCGAAGAAGGCCGCTGTCGCGACACGTGACGTGGCGAGTTCCGCCGCGTCCACCTCCTCGAGAGCCGCGGCGGTCGTCGTCGACGACGCCGCGGTGGCACCCGGGTTCGTTGACGGTGTGACACCGGCACGTGAGCTGCCGATCGTCTGGAAGATCACGAAGGGATCCCTGGTCAACAAGATCGTCATCATCTTGCCGATCGCCCTGCTGCTCAGCTGGCTGGCGCCGTGGGCACTGACGCCGATCCTCATGGTCGGCGGCACCTACCTCTCCTACGAGGGCGCGGAGAAGATCTGGCACGCGGTGGTCTCCCGTCGTAGCCGGGGCGGGAACGACGACGGGCAGGTCGCCGCCGCGGAAAGCGGCCCCGACGACGAGGCGTCTCTGGTCAGAGGTGCGGTGATGACCGACCTCATCCTCTCCGCCGAGATCATGGTCATCTCGCTCAACGAGGTGACGGACAGGCCCCTCCCGGAACGGGCCGCGATCCTCGTTGTCGTGGCCCTGATCATCACGGTCGGCGTCTACGGGGTGGTGGGGATGCTGGTGAAGATGGACGATGCGGGCCTCCGTCTGGCCTCCGGCGACGCGGGACGCACCGGACTGATCCAGGGGGTCGGCCGGGCGATGGTGGTCGGCATGCCGAAGCTCCTCGCCACCCTCTCGGTAGTGGGCACCGCGGCGATGCTGTGGGTCGGCGGCCATATCCTCGTCACCGGCACCGACGAACTGGGCTGGCACGGGCCGCACGACATCGTCCACCATGTCGTGGAGAGGGTGGAGTCCACCGGTGCGGCGGTGCAGTGGCTGGTGGAGACCGGTTGCTCGGCTGTCGCCGGATTCCTCGTCGGATCCGTGGTGCTGGTCATCGCCGGTGGTGTCGCCCGCCTGTTCGACCGTTGGGGGGAGGGCGCCTGAGCTGTCCTGGCCTTCGTCTACAGTCATTTCCGTGCCAACACCAGACAACGCCCCGAAGAACTCCGCACCCACCGTTCCCCCGGTCCCCACCTCCGACCTCGACAGCGTCCTCGCCGACCGGCGCTCCGTCCACGGCACTGTCCCTGTCCCGCCACCGGTGCAGCCACGGATCGGCGTACCCACCCCCGCCGACATCACCGGCGGCACCCCCGCGCTCAGGGACGCCGAGCGCTCCCGTCGCAGGGCCGTCATCAACACCACGACCAGGACCCTGGAGGAGTATGACGCCCATCTCACCTACCGCCGTTCACGGGTTCAGAGCCCGGCGGCTGCGGCGGGATGGAGCGCCCTCGGCGTGATCGGCGGCGCTGTCGTCGTGCTCATCGGTGTCTGGCTGACCGGTGTCGGCCTCGACTGGAACCTGGACTAGGAGGGGATGGGCATGGCGTCACAGAAATCCACCGGCGGCTCCGGCTGCGCACTGTTCATCGTGCTGGGTCTGGCGGTCTGGCTCATCGCCTGGGCCCTCAAGCTCGCCCTTATCATCGGCGGCGGCGTTCTCGTCACCGGTGGCGTCGTCGGGGCGGTCGCCACTGTGATCTGGGCCTGGACGGCGGTGTTCTCCGACCGGGGGGTACGTCGCGGGGATGCCCGTCTGCACGAGGTGCTCACGGAGCTCTCCGTGCTGGCCGCCGACTCGCTGCGCGGTCAGATGGCGGAGTGGGACCGGATCCAGGCAGGCCGCGGGGTCGGCACCGTGCTGGAGTCCGCCTACTGGTCAGAGCAGCCCACCGACGAACAGAACGCACTGTTCGAGCAGGTCAACTCACTGATGACCCGTGGCGAGCAACTTCTCGCCGCCGACCCGGACTCCCGCCCGGACATCATCGGACATCTCCGCGAGTGCGACCTGCTCACGCTGGACCTCAGCGAACTCCGCGACCGGATCAGAGCAGCCTGACCCGCCGCCGCCGGTGACGCCGACCGGTGGGCAGCAGCAGGGTCTTCGGCACCGCCTCCAGCTCCCCCGGGCCCGGCTCCGGAACCGGTTCCACCGCCGTCTCGACGAGGATGGGCAGGTGGTCGGAACCGTCCTGGGGCAGCGAGGTGACTGTGGGGTCGAGGTAGCCATGTGTCAGGGCGAGATCGTAACGCCCCCGCAGCACCCCGTAGCTCCGGTAGGTGGAAGTGTCGCTCCGTGAGAGGCTGTACCCGTAGGATCCGACGTGCCGTGCCAGGCCGGCCTGGAAAACCGGGTAGTTGAAGTCGCCGACCATCATCGACGGCAGGCCGGGCCCGAAGTCATGCAGCGCGGTGAAGGCGGTACGGATCTGCTGGCGCCGCAGGGCGTTGCTGGCGCTCAGCGGCGCGGCATGGAAGGAGGAGATGAGCACCTCGCCGCCGTGGACCGCGTCATAGGCGAGCACCGTGGCCAGCCGTTCCTCGCCCGGTCTCATCACCAGGTCGTGGAGCGACTTCTCCAGCGGAACTGTGAGCAGGGAATGCGGGTCGAAACGGCTCGACCGCAGGTAGACCGCAAGTCCCAACCTGGTTCCCGAGGTACACTGCACCAGTTCGAGTTCCCCGATCCGGGTGGGCAGCGACGCGGTGTCCGCCTCCTGCAGGCACAGCGCGTCCGGGTCGTGGAGGGCCGCCAGGGGCACCAGTTCGGTGACGGCGTTGTTGTGGTGGAGGTTGTAGCTGATCAGCTTCATCCCGGTCCACCGTAGTCGCTGGTGACCGTGAACGACGGATGACCGGCCACTCGGCGGGTCCACCGCCCCGTCTCCGACGGCTACGCCACGTCCCCGTTCTCGATCCGGTCGACGATCGCCCCGACAGTGGGGGCGAACCGGTCCGGGCTGAACCGCGGTACCCCGTCGACCGTGAGCCGGTACCGGGAGAGCTTCTCACGGACCGGGTCCTTCATCTCCGCGAAGTAGAGCCGGATTCCGTGACGTCGAAGATAGTCGTCGAGCTCGACGAGCTCCTCCACCGCGCTGGAATCCAGGCCCGTGATCGGTTCACAGGCCAGCACCACGCGCTCGATCACCCGGCCCCGTTCCCGGGCGGCGAGGACTTCGTCGCGCACCCAGTCGTCGAAGACCGCGCCGTTGGCGAAGAACAGCGGCGCATCGAAACGCAGCAGCACGGTGCCCGCGACAGGCCGGGCCTGCGGGTGGCGCGTCACATCGTGGAACCCGCGCACCCCCGCGACCCGGCCGAGTTCGACACGGTAGGGCCGGGAGACCGCCTTGACGAAGGCGACGAACGCCAGCACCACCGCCACCACGATGCCCTCGAGGACGCCGAGCACCGCCACCCCCGCAGTCGCCGCGAGACAGATCAGCCCCTCTGTCCGGTCCACCCGGAACAGGGACGTCACGGCACCGAGGTCGACCAACGATGCCGCAGCGGTGATGACCACCGCAGCCAATGCCGCGCGCGGCAGGTCAGCGGTGATCCACGGGACGGCGATGAGCGCCAGGACGAGCAATCCCGCACCCACGACCGAGGTGAGCTGGGTCCGTGCACCGGCCCGGTCCGCCACCGGGGTACGTGAGTTCGAGGCGGACACCGGGAACCCCCCGAGCAGCCCGCTGGCGATGTTCGCCCCGCCGAGAGCGGACATCTCGCGGTTGCTGTCGATGTGCCGCCCGTCACGGGCGGCGAAGGTCCGCGAGAGGACGCCGGTGTCAGTGAAGGCGATGAGAGCGATCCCCAGGGCGGGGATGACCAGGGAGACGGCGTCGTCCCAGCTGACGCCGCCGAGTGCCGGCGTCGGGAACCCGCGCGGCATCTCACCGACGACCGGCACCTCACCGCGCCAGCCTGCCACGACGACGACGACCGTGGCTGCCACGACGGCAACGAGCACCCCGGGGATCCGTGGCAGACACCGGGCCAGCACCAGGATCACCAACACCGATCCGATGCCGAGAGCCGCCGCCCGCAGGTCGACTGCCCCGTCCGCGATGCCCCGGGCGATCGCGGTCACCTCACCGGACAACGAATCCGCGTCCACCGCGAATCCCAGCAGCGTCGGCAACTGACCGACAACAACCGCAAGGGCGATACCGTTGAGGTAGCCGATCCGGATCGGTCTGGCGAGCAGACTGGTCAACGCACCGAGTCGCAGCACGGCGGCAATGATGAGGGCCACCCCGACCTCCAGTGCCAGCACCCCTGCGAGTGCTACCCGCTCGGGCCCCGCCACCGCCAGCGGGACGACCGCTGCGGCGATGATCGGAGCCAGTGACGAGTCCGGGCCGAGCACGAGAATGCGTGACGGCCCGAGCACCGCGTAGACGAGCAGCGGAACGATGGTCGCGTAGAGTCCGGTGACCGGCGGGAGGCCCGCGACCTCTGCGTAACCGAGACCGGCGGGAATGAGCAGGGCGGTGAGCGCCACGCCCGCGGTGATGTCGTGACGCAGCCACTCCCGGCGGTAACCCCGCGCCACCGTCAGTCCCGGCAACCAGCGTCCGACGGTGGTGGGGATCGTCATCGGCCGACGTCGCCGTCAACGTAGTACCAGCGGCCGCTCTCACGGACGAACCGGGAGCGTTCGTGCTGGACCCCCACTCCCCCACCCGGCTCCCGGTACGTCGCCCGGAACTCCACGACACCCGTGGCGTCCTCCGGTCCCCCGGCGACGGTGTCGACGATCTGCAGGCCCCGCCACGCCGGGTTGTCGCCCATGTCGAGTGACGCCGGGCGCGTCGACGGGTGCCAGGTGTGCAGCAGCCAGTGCGCATCCGCGTCCCTGAACGCCCGGAAGCGCGAGCGCATCAGCTCTTCGGCGGTGGTGGGCTCTGTCCCGTCCGTCATGTCCGTCATACCCCCATCCTGGTACACGCGGGTCCACCGGCTCCGGACCGCTGCCCGGTCAGACGTTGAACTTGAACTCCACCACGTCACCGTCCTGCATGACATAGTCCTTGCCCTCCTGACGGACCTTGCCGTGGGTTCGTGCCTCAGCGACCGAACCGTACTCGTCGAGGTCGTCGAAGCCGATGATCTCGGCCTTGATGAAGCCGCGCTCGAAGTCGGTGTGGATCACCCCGGCGGCCTGCGGCGCGGTCGCGCCCTGCGGGATGGTCCAGGCGCGGGTCTCCTTCGGGCCTGCGGTGAGGTAGGTCTGCAGGCCGAGGGTGTCGAAGCCCGCCTTTGCGAGCGTCGCGAGCCCCGGCTCATCCTGGCCGACGGAGGCCAGCAGCTCGGCGGCCTCGTCCTCGTCCAGCTCCAGCAGCTCCGACTCGGTAGCGGCGTCCAGGAACACCGCCTCGGCCGGAGCGACGAGATCGCGGAGCTCCTGCTTCTTCGTCTCGTCGGTGAGCACGCCCTCGTCGGAGTTGAAGACATAGAGGAAAGGCTTGGCGGACATCAGGTGGAGGTCACGGATCGGCGCCGGGTCGATCTCGCCTTTCTTCGCCGCGGACGACAGCGTCCGGCCGTCCTCGAGGATCCGCTGCGCGGCCTCCGCCACGACAGCCTCCTCGGCCTTGTCACGGTCCTTGCGTCCCTCCTTCTGCAGTCGCGGCAGCGCCTTCTCGATCGTCTGGAGATCGGCGAGGATCAGCTCGGTCTCGATGACCGCGATGTCCGCCGCCGGGTCGACGCGGCCGTCGACGTGGATGACATTGTCATCGGAGAACGCCCGGACAACCTCACACACCGCGTCCGCGTCGCGGATGTTGGCGAGGAACGCGTTGCCCATGCCCTCGCCCTCCGAGGCACCCTTCACGATGCCGGCGATGTCAACGAAGGTCACCGTCGCCGGGAGGATCCGCTCGGAACCGTAGATCTCGGCGAGCCGCCGGAGTCGCGGATCAGGGAGTTCCACCATCCCCTCATTCGGCTCGATGGTCGCGAACGGGTAGTTCGCGGCGAGCACATCGTTGCGGGTCAGAGCATTGAACAGAGTGGACTTGCCGACATTGGGGAGTCCGACGATACCGAGAGTAAGAGACACGGCGTCCATCCTAACCGGTACCCGGTGCCGCACCGGCACCAGGTGGTGTGGCGGCAATTCCCACGTCCGCCGCACCGCGTGGTGCACAATGGTGCGCGTGAGCAGCGAACAGAACGGACCACCGACCTCCCACGGCCATGACACCCCCGGAGACGCCCCCGGACGGCGGGATCCTGACGATGTCACCGGCGGTCGGGACTTCGCGGACTTCCTCATGGGCTCGGGGCCTCTCCCCGCCGAGTCCGCCGCCCCTCTCCCCGGTGAACAGAAGGAGCTTCTGAGGAGGCCGGCGGACACCGACGGTGTCCCTGATCCGCGCCTCCTCCCCGACGTCACCGAGGTGACCGGCAGTGACGCCGACGACAACGGTATCCCCGACCACGACGAGGAGATCCGCGACCGGGCCGAGGTCATCGGCACCTCGATGCGCTGGTTCTCCGGCTGGTGCCTCCGTTTCCTCGTCATCGCCGCCGCCGGCTACATCCTCTGGCTCGGTTCGGCGAAACTGTGGGCCGGCATCCTGCCGATCATCCTCTCCATCATCGTCTGCACCGTGCTGTGGCCGCTGGTCCGGCAGTTGCGTAAGTGGCGTTTCCCCAACGGTCTCGCCGTCCTGACCTCGATACTGGTCTTCTTCGGAGTCTTCGCCGGCGTCGTCGCCGCGATCGCCCCGAGTGTCGCCGACCAGACCGGTGAGCTCGTCGACAAGGGCACCGAGGGGGTCGAGACCATCCAGGACTGGGTCGCCGGGCCGCCGCTGGAGCTCCAGAGCGACCAGATCGACAACGCCATCAACCAGGCCACGAACTGGCTGCAGGACCGCACCGACCAGATCACCGAGACCGCCGTCGCCGGTGTATCCGCCGTCACTTCAGCCGTCGTCACGCTCGTCGTCGTCCTCGTCCTCACCTTCTTCTTCCTCAAGGACGGGGAGAAGTTCCTCCCCATGGTCCGTCGCATCACCGGACGCCGGATCGGCTGGCACATCACCGAGGCACTCACCCGGTGCTGGAACACCCTCGGCGGTTTCATCCGTACCCAGGCACTCGTCAGCCTCATCGACGCCTTCTTCATCGGCCTCGGACTGTTCATCCTCGGCGTCCCGCTCGCCGGGCCGCTGGCGATCATCACCTTCTTCGCCGGGTTCATCCCCATCGTCGGCGCCTTCACCGCCGGTGCGCTGTCGGTTCTCGTCGCCCTCGTCGGCAACGACTTCACCACCGCGGTCATCATCCTGCTCATCGTCATCGCCGTCCAGCAGCTCGAAGGCAATATCCTGTCGCCGGTCCTGCAGTCCCGCGCGATGAACCTGCATCCGGTCGTTGTGCTGCTCTCCGTCACGGTGGGGGGCGGTCTGTGGGGCATCATCGGCGCTTTCCTGGCCGTCCCGGTCGCCGCGATGATCGCCGAGATCCTCCGCTACATCGGGGATCTGACCGATCTGTCCACCGGGGAGAAGTCCGCCGCAGAGATCACCTTCGCCACCGAGTCCGGAGCCCTGGGCGCCGAGCGCAACGAGAACTCCGCCCGGCGCTGGCGGGAGTGGCGGCTCACCCGGAAGAGCACCGCCGCCGCAGACCCCACGGACACGTCGGGGGACGCTCCGCAGTAGAACAGCCCGGGATGTCCTGTACCATGACTGCCCGTGACCACTGACCCCCAAGCTCCGGAAGACGTGCCCCTGAACCGGTGGGGATTCATCCCCCCGTGGGCACCACTGCTCGTGGCGGTGGCGGTTGTCTTCACCGGGGTGGTCCTCGGCGAAATCGGCACGGTCTTCCTGGTGCTGTTCTTCCTCACCTCCATCGTGTGCACCGCACTGGTCGAGCTCCGTGGCCTCTTCCTCACCGTCGTCACCGTCCCCTTCACCTGGTACGCCGGGATCGTCCTGGTCGGGTACCTCGCTGACCGCGCGTCCTTTTCCGAAGGCAGTTGGAAGACGGCGCTGCTCACCGCCGGATTCCCCGCGGTGGAGAACTATCTCTGGCTGCTCGCCGCGTTCGTGGTGAGTCTGCTCATCGCCCTGCTCAGGCAGCGTCTGGACGCCGCCGCCCGGGAACGGGCCCAGCGTATCGCCCGCCAGCGCCGCAGACGCAGCACCGCCGCCGAGGAGAACAACCTCCGCGTCACGTCCCGGGTGCGGGACATCGAACGTGCCGCCGACCTGGACCGCGAACGCACCGCGGAACGGGCCAGGTCCGCCCAGCAGGCGCGCACCGTCACCCGCCCACGTCGTGCGGCCTCCACGTCCGCCACGGACCGTGGTCCCCTGCCCCCGGAATCCCGCACCCGCAGTGCCGAGGAGTTGCGCGCGGCCAGCGACCGGCGCCGGGCCCGCGAGGAATCCGCACGGGCCAGCCGCCACCGCGGCGAGGACCCGTCCCTCGATCTGTGACAGACCTCTACAATCAGTGTCATGTCAGAATCGTCGGGTCCCACTACGCCGGACTCCCCGTGGCACGTCCACACCGTCAACGAGAAGGTGAAGGGCTGGATCGAGCGTCTCGGCCACCTCTGGGTGGAGGGGCAGATCACACAGCTCAACATGAAGCCGTCGTGGAAACTGTCCTACATCACCCTGCGTGACGTCTCCCAGGAGCAGTCGATCCCCCTGACCTGCTCCACCTCGATGCTGCGTGGTCTGCCGGTGCCGGTGAAGAACGGTGACCGTGTCGTCGTCTACGGCAAGCCGGCCTACTACTCCGGACGCGGCACCTTCTCACTGTGGGTCTCACGGATCCGTCCGGTGGGGGTCGGTGAGATGCTCGCCCGGATCGAGGAGCTCAAGCGCGCGTTGGCCGCCGAGGGCCTGTTCGACCCACGGCTCAAGCGTCCGCTCCCGTTCCTGCCGCACCGTATCGGCCTGGTCACCGGCCGCGAGTCCGCCGCCGAGCGGGACGTCCTCGCCGTGGCCCACGACCGGTGGCCCGCGGTGCGGTTCGAGGTCGTCAACACCGCCGTGCAGGGGGCCCAGGCCGTTCCGGAGATCATCGCCGCGCTGCAGCAGCTGGAGGCCGACCCGCGGGTGGACGTCATCATCGTCGCCCGCGGCGGCGGCTCGGTCGAGGACCTCCTCCCGTTCTCCGAGGAGGCCCTGGTCCGCCAGGTCAGCTCCATGACGACCCCGGTGGTCTCCGCGATCGGTCACGAGCCCGACAATCCGGTGCTCGACAGCGTCGCCGATCTCCGGGCCGCCACCCCGACGGACGCCGCCAAGCGTGTCGTCCCCGACGTCGCCGCCGAGCTCGCGCTCATCGGGGAGCTGCGCGGGCGCGCCGCCGGGGCGTTGCGCTCCTGGGTCGCCAACGAGCGACGGGGTCTGGCGTCGGTGCGGACCAGGCCGGTGCTGGCCGACCCGATGCTGCCGATCACCCGGGCGTCCCAGATCGTTGCGGACGCGCGCTCCCGCAACGACCGCGCCCTCGGCGTCCTGGTGCGCACCGCCCGGCACCAGGTCGAGTCACTGCGGGCCCGGGTCAACGCACTGGGTCCCTCCCAGACCCTCAGGCGTGGCTACGCGGTGGTCCAGGTGGTCCCCCGCGACCACACCCCACCCCGGGTCGTCACCACCGTCGACGAGGTCGAGCCGGGTGCGCAGCTGCGGATCCGCGTCCTCGACGGATCGGTCACTGCGGCGGCGATGGGGATCGAGAAGTCCCCGACGGGCGCGGTACCGGAACACACCAACCAGGAAACGGAGTCCACCGATGAGTGACCAGAATGCCCAGCAGACCTTCCGCCCGCTCGGGGACCTCAGCTACGAGGCCGCACGCGACGAGCTGATCGAGGTCGTCAAGATCCTGGAGCTGGGCCAGATGAGCCTGGACGAGTCCCTGCACTACTGGGAGCGCGGCGAGGCCCTGGCCGCCTACTGTGAGCGGTACCTCGACGGTGCATCGAAGCGGGTGGAGGACGCCCTGGCCCAGCGTGACGTCACGCCGTCGGAGTAGGCACCCCCGGGGTGCTGCTGGACGCCGCGCCCGTCGCCAACGGCTGTGCCTTCGTCACCGCCTCCGCCATGGTCCGGTACTGGGCCTCGGTCGCGGTCCCCGCGATCAGCAGCCGGACATCCCCCAGGTCCGCCGCCCAGACCCTCTTCACGTCGTCACCGGCCCAGATCTGCCAGGTGACGTCCCGTCCGGTGGAGGACCCCGACGCGGGCACCACGAAGGTACCGGTGTTCTCCCGGTACTCGTCGTCCTCGTCGGCGACGGCGTCCTCCAGTCCGGCGACGGTCTGTGTCAGGGCGAGGAACGCCTCCCCGTCGATGACCCAGCCGGCCTCCGACGAGGGTTCGTCGTCCACCATGGTGCGGCGCCCGGAATTGGGTTCCCAGTTCTCCGGCAGGGCGGGCAGCCGCACCGGGATACCGAGCCCACGGGCGTCGGTGCGCAGGATGGTGTCGATGTCCACCTCCTGCACCGGACCGGTCCTGTCCGCCGGGCCGGGGTTGAAACTGCACAGACCGGTGAAACCGACGGAGAAGAACACCACCACCAGGAGGACGCTCAGCGAGATGATGAGATCCCGGGTGTTGGTGAACATGCGTGGCTTCTCGATCTTCACGGCGTTGATTATGTCACGTGGGCCCCCCTCGACCGGAATCGGCGACAACGTGGAAGAATGGAGGTGTTGTCGAAGCACATCAAAGAAAGTTGGTAGCCATGACGGCTCAGCCCACTGTCCCCGCAGACATCCCTATGAAGGCACCCGACCGCAACCTCGCGATGGAGCTGGTCCGCGTCACCGAGGCCGCTGCCCTCGCGTCCGGCAAGTGGGTCGGACGCGGTATGAAGAACGAGGGGGACGGTGCCGCCGTCGACGCCATGCGGAGCATGATCAACACTGTCCAGATGGACGGCGTCGTCGTCATCGGTGAGGGGGAGAAGGACGAGGCCCCCATGCTGTTCAACGGTGAGCACGTCGGCACCGGTGACGGTGCCGCGGTCGATATCGCCGTCGACCCGGTCGACGGCACGACCCTGATGTCCCAGGGTCGACCGAACGCGATCTCCGTCCTCGCCGCCGCCGAGCGCGGTGCCATGTACGACCCCTCCGCGGTGTTCTACATGAGGAAGATCGCCACGGGTCCCGAGGCCGCCGACGTCATCGACATCACCGCCCCGACCGAGTACAACGTCAGGGCCGTCGCGAAGGCCAAGGGCATCGACCCGACCGACGTGACCGTCATGGTCCTCGACCGACCGCGCCACGCCGACCTCATCACCGAGATCCGCGCCGCCGGCGCGAAGGTCCGGCTCATCGGCGACGGTGACGTCGCCGGCGCGGTGCACGCCGCAGAGTCCTCCAGCTCGGTGGACATCATGATGGGCACCGGTGGCACGCCGGAGGGGATCATCACGGCGTGCGCCATGAAGTGCATGGGCGGTGAGATCCAGGGCATCCTCGCACCGAAGGACGACGCCGAGCGCCAGAAGGCCATCGACGCCGGCCTCGACCTGGACACGGTCCTCACCACGAAGGAACTGGTCCGGTCGGACAACTGCTACTTCGTCGCCACCGGTGTCACCAACGGTGATCTGCTGCGTGGCGTGGCGTACCGCAGCTCCGGCGCGACCACGCACTCACTGGTCATGCGTTCGCGTTCAGGCACGGTCCGTCGTATCGAGGCCGTCCACCAGCTCCAGAAGCTGCAGGACTACTCCGTCCAGGACTACGTCTGAAAAAGGGTGACCTCACCCCCGGAATCGGGGGTGGCTGATGCGCCCGTCACCGGCGTGGGTCACAATGGTCACCGTCACATCACCGAGGAAAAGGACATGGCAGGACACATGAGCGAGCAGGAATACCGTATCGAGCACGACACGATGGGCGAGGTCAAGGTGCCCGTCAACGCCCTGTGGCGTGCCCAGACCCAGCGCGCCGTCGAGAATTTCCCGATCTCGGGGCGCCCGCTGGAGTCCGCCCAGATCCGTGCGATGGGCCTGTTGAAGGCAGCCTGCGCCCAGGTCAACAAGGATTCCGGCAACCTGGACGCCGCCAAGGCCGACGCGATCATCGCCGCCGCCAAGGAGATCGCCGACGGCAGGTATGACGCGGAGTTCCCGATCGACGTCTTCCAGACCGGCTCCGGTACCTCCTCCAACATGAACACCAACGAGGTCATCGCCTCGCTGGCCAAGCAGGCCGGTGTGGACATCCACCCGAATGACGACGTGAACATGGGGCAGTCCTCCAACGACACCTTCCCCACCGCCACCCACGTCGCCGCTACCGAGGCCGCCGTCACCGACCTCATCCCGGCCCTCTCCCAGCTCCACGACTCGCTGGCCGCGAAGGCTTCCGAGTGGGAGCACATCGTCAAGTCCGGCCGCACCCACCTCATGGACGCCGTGCCCGTGACCCTCGGCCAGGAGTTCGGCGGTTACGCCCGTCAGATCGAGCTGGGCATCCAGCGCGTCGAAGCGACCCTGCCGCGCCTCGGTGAGCTGGCCATCGGCGGCACCGCCACCGGCACCGGGCTGAACACCTCCGCCGATTTCGGCGCGAAGGTCACCGAGGAACTCAAGAAGCTCACCGGTGTCTCGCAGCTGCGCGAGGCCGGCAACCACTTCGAGGCCCAGGCCGCACGAGACGCGCTGGTCGAGTTCTCCGGTGCGATGCGCACCATCGCCGTGTCGCTGAACAAGATCGCCAACGACATCCGCCTGATGGGTTCCGGCCCGCTGACCGGTCTGGCCGAGATCCACCTTCCGGATCTGCAGCCGGGGTCTTCGATCATGCCGGGCAAGGTCAACCCGGTCCTGTGCGAGACCGCCACCCAGGTCGCCGCCCAGGTCATCGGCAACGACGCCGCCATCGCCTTCGGTGGCGCCTCCGGCCACTTCGAGCTGAACGTCTTCATCCCGATGATGGCGCGCAACGTCCTCGAGTCCGCCAGGCTGCTGGCGAACACCGCGCGAGTCTTCGCGACCCGCCTCATCGACGGCATCGTCCCCGACGAGGTCCGGATGAAGACCCTCGCCGAGTCCTCTCCTTCCATCGTCACCCCGCTGAACTCCGCGATCGGCTACGAGGCCGCCGCGAAGGTCGCGAAGACCGCGCTGAAGGAGGGCAAGACCATCCGTCAGACCGTGATCGACATGGGCTTCGTCCCGGAGAAGCTGTCGGAGGAGGAGCTCGACAGGCGCCTCGACGTGCTGGCCATGGCCAACACCGACCGCGACTAGTCACCACCG
>NZ_CACZOO010000016.1 GCF_902782855.1 uncultured Corynebacterium sp. | reverse complement strand
CCATCGAGGTCGGGCTCGGCCACCGGGTCCGTGCCCTACGCACCTCACGGGGTATGTCGGTCGCCGCGCTGTCGGAACGCGCCGGACTGTCCAAGGCGATGCTCTCGAAGATCGAGAACGCCCAGACCTCCTGCTCACTGACGTCGGTGGCCCACCTCGCCGCCGCGTTGGACGTCCCGGTCGCCACGCTCTTCCGAGATTCTTCGGTCGAACGCCCGGTGGCCTACACCCCGGCGGGAAAAGGCACGCTCATCGACGGCCGGGGCACCCGGCACAACCACATCTACGAGCTGCTGGGATCCTTCCGTGGCCGGGGCGGCGGCGCCTCCGGCCCGCACCTGGAACCCGTCCTCGTCACCCTCAACAACCGGTCGGAGACCTACCCCCGGTTCCAGCACCCCGGAACCGAGGTGCTCTACATGCTCGACGGCGACATGAGCTACCGCTACCAGGAGACCGACTACCGGATGCGCCCCGGGGACACCCTCCTGCTCGACGGCGAGGGCGTCCACGGTCCCACCGAACTCATCGAACTCCCCATCCGCTTCCTGGCCGTCACCGCCTACCCCGCAGACACCCCGCACGACTGATCCCACCCCGACCGCGAAGGAGTTCCCTCCCCGTGACGCCCCGTTCCCCCCTGCACGTCGAGGTGTTCCATCCGCTGTCCGTCCGGCCCGACGAGCCCGGTTTCCACGACCTCCTCGGCGTCCTCAATGACGGGGTACGCGCCGCCACGGACGCCCTGGGCTGGACCGTCCACTTCACCGCGTCCGGAGAGGTCGGTGCGGACGCCGCGCTCGCCGCCGCCCGTCGCGCCGACCTGCTCGTCGTCATGGGCGGGGAGGACGTGACCCCCACCCTGTACGGTGCGACCGCCGACTACGAGGACGTCGGGACGCACTGCCCCGCCGCCGACATCGCCGAGATCTCCGTCATCCGGGACGCCGTGGCCCGCCGGGCCCCGCTGCTCGGCATCTGCCGCGGACTGCAGCTGATCAACGTCGCCTTCGGCGGGACACTGGTCCAGCACCTGCCCACGGAGCGCCTGCACCGCGCCGACGGCGGTGACGGCGGTGACCCCTTCGTCACCACCACGGTCGTGCCGGTCCCCGGAGCCGACGCCGACGGACTCGACCTCTCCTCCCCCGTGCGCTGCACCCACCACCAGGCCGTCGGTGACCTCGGTGCCGGGCTCACCGTCGTCGCCCGCGCCTCCGACGGCGTGGTGGAGGCCGTCCTCCACGAGGACGCCCCGCTCACCGGCGTCCAGTGGCACCCCGAACACCCCGAGGTGGCGGGCGCCCAGCTGACCGCGCTGCTGCGTCGCATGCGGGGGCAGCTGGGGCCGCAGGGGCGGGGCGGGCAGGGCGTCACCCGTCCTGGTGCTGTCGCATCCTGACCTCGGACACCGTGGAGTGGACCTCCACGGTGAGCGTGCGCTCCGGGTCGGCGTCCCTGTCCCCCGTGGAGCGGATGACCGTCCCGTCGAGGCGTCCGCAGTCCACGTCACTCGCCGAGACCTGTGCGCAGTCCACCCGCAGCCGGTAGGACGCACCGTCCGTGACCTCGGGAACCAGGATGTCCACGCCGCTGAACCTGCTCTCCAGCGTGACCGTGGCGTCCTTCCTGTCGGTCGGGAAACGCAGACCCCCGAGGTCGACGTCGATGTCGCTGAACAGCGTCTTCACCGTGCGGTCCCGCTCCAGGGAATCCACCACCACCGAGCTGCCGGTGAAACGGCGGGTGCTGGTCGTGTCGGTGTCCTCGTCGGCGACACCGCCGACGCCGAACCCGATCGCCGCGACCAGGGCCGCACCGGCGAGAACCAGGGCGAGCAGCACCCCGAGGAGCGCGCCACCGAGCCGACGCCACGGCCCGCGCCGTGGCGGGGCCGGGGGTGCGGGCTCCGGCGGCTCCGGCAGGTCCCACGCGAAGGGTGCGGTGCCCAGCGGATCCCAGGACGGCGGAGTCGTCCGCGGCGGGGTGAACCCCTCCGCCGGTGTCAGTGAGCCCAGGTCGACGCCCTGGTAGGTGGCGGCGTCCTCCCGGGGGGTGGTGAGACCGGAGGGCGGGACGGGCAGGCGCTGGTGGAGCAGCCACCACACCACCGCCGTCGCGACCACACCGCCGGCCACCCCGCCGAGGGTCACTCCACCGCTGCCGACACCGCCGAGAACCAGCAGGATGACGCCGACGACCAGGGTGCGGACGCCGACGTCCCGGTCGCGCGTGTACCGGGGGTCCCGCTCGTTCTTCAGCAGCACCTCGACCGGGGAGAGCGGAACCCCGTAGCGGGGCATCACCAGCAGCGCCACCAGGTAGAACCACAGCCCCAGGCCGCCGAGGGTGACGCTGAGGCCCACCACCAGGCGGACCAGCACCGGAGAGACCTGGTACCGCACGGCGATGCCCTCACACACACCGAAGAACCACGTCTGCGGGGACTGGGAACGGGGAAGTCGCACCGGCCGGGTCGTCCACATCCGGCGGGCCTGGGTCTCGAGATTCTCCGTCGATCCTGTTGTCGTGTCCATGTGTCCCATCCTGGGCGGTGCACCCTCTCCTCCGCATCGGGGAGCACCCTGATTCCTCACCCGGAGACCGCTCTCAGGGTGATCCCTGATGTGCCGTCGGTGAACTGCTGGCACTCTGGAGTCCATGACCACCAGTGTGCCTGACCGCCAGGCTCCCCCGGCACCCGAGTTGTACCGGGTACGGGAGGGGCGGGTCCTCACCGGCGTCTGTGCCGGGCTGGCGGCGCACCTCGGGGTCGCCGCGACCACGGTGCGGCTTGTCTTCGTGGTCTCCTGCCTCGCGGTCGGGACGGGGGCGGTCGCGTACGTCGGGCTGCGGGTGCTCACCCGTCAGGTGCCCACCGCCGGTGAGGCGACGAATCCGCTGTCCGCCGGACGCGCCGCGCAGACCGCACGCCCGGTCCGGGGCGTCGACCGGCTCATGGTTCCCCTGGGACTGGTGCTCTGCGTGGTGGGGGTCGGATTCTCGGTGACGGTCGGTGTCACCACCGTGCTGGTCCTCGGCGGCGCGGTGCTGGTCTGGCGGACCTTCGGACCCGACCAGATCGTTATGCCCACACGCGTCGGGGGACGCACCACCGACCGGTTCCCCGCCCGCTCCCCCGGCGCCGCCCAGTGGACCGGCATGCTCGGCGGCCTCCTGCTCATCACCGCGGGACTCGGCTTCTGGGCCTGGCGGACCTGGGGCGGCCCCGGGTCGGATTCCTTCCTCCCCGCCCTCATCGCCGCGGTCATCCTGGTGGTGGGGGTTCTCATCGTCCTGATCCCACTGTGGCTGAAACTGTGGAGCACAGCGGACGCCGCGGCCCGGGAACGCGCCGCCTCCGACGAACGGGCGAGGATCGCGGCCAGGATCCATGATTCCGTCCTCCAGACCCTCACGGTGATCCAGCGCCAGTCCGATCAGCCGGAGATCGCCAAGCTCGCGAGGACGCAGGAACGTCAGTTGCGGCAGTGGCTCTTCGGTGCCGGGGAGTCCGTGTCCACCGGCACTCTCTTCGGTGGACTGCGGGTGGCCTGCGGCGAAGTGGAGGACACCTACGGCGTGGAGATCAGGCCGGTGACCGTCGGCGCGGATGCACCGGTCGACGACGGTCTCATGGCACTGCTCCGGGCTGGCCGTGAGTGCATGGTCAACGCCGCCAAACACTCCGGCCGCACGGAAGTCAACGTGTACTGCGAGGTGGCGCCCGGCGGTGTCGACCTGTTCGTCCGGGACCGCGGCTGCGGGTTCGACCCGGAGCACATCCCGGAGGACCGTCACGGACTCCGCGGCTCGGTGATCGCCCGCATGGCGGAGGTCGGCGGTACGGTGACGGTCGACTCGGGTAGTTTCGGCACGGAGGTCTCCCTGCACCTCGACATTCCTGAGGAGGACAAGTGAACACATCCGGTGACCGGACCGCCGTATACCTCGTTGACGACCACGCGATTGTCCGCTCCGGGGTCCGCGCGGAACTCGAGACGGTGCCCGGATTCGCCGTGGTCGGGGACGCCGGCACCGTCGCGGACGCCGTGGCAGGGATCCGTGAGACAGACCCTGACGTGGTGCTGCTCGACGTGCACATGCCCGACGGTGGTGGTCTCGCGGTGCTGAGGACGGTACTCGAGAAACCGGGAGGTGGGGTGGAGCGCCCCAGATTCCTGGGGTTGAGCGTCTCTGACGACCCCGTCGACGTCATCGCGCTGATCCGTGGCGGGGCGCGAGGGTACGTCACCAAGAGCATCGACATCGCGGCCCTGGCGGACGCGGTACGTCGGGTGGGTGAGGGAGATGCGGTCTTCTCCCCGAAGCTGGCGGGCTATGTGCTCGACGCGTTCGCGTCACCGGCCAGGTCCGGGTCCGGGGCCGGTGCCGTGGCCGGCACTGGAGCCGGGGCGGCTCAGGACGCGTCGGCGGAGGTTGAGGGGGTCCCGGACTCCGTCCTGATCAACGACCTCACGCCACGGGAGGTGGAGGTGATGCGCCTGCTGGCCCGCGGGTACACCTACCGGGAAATGGCGGAACGCCTGTTCATCTCGGTGAAGACGGTGGAGACGCATGTCTCCCACGTGCTGCGCAAGACGCAGCAGACGAACCGCCATCAGTTGTCCCGGTGGGTGTCAGACAACCGACTCGGCTGACTGGTCCCACCACCAACAGCGCCACCAACACAACGCACACAAATAGGGGCCAGGCCCGGCCGACCATCCGAAGATGACCAACCGGGCCTGACCCCAATTCACACGTTAAAATGCCGGCGGCGTCCTACTCT
>NZ_CACZOO010000015.1 GCF_902782855.1 uncultured Corynebacterium sp. | reverse complement strand
CGGGTGGCGGAATGGCAGACGCGCTAGCTTGAGGTGCTAGTGTCCTATTAACGGACGTGGGGGTTCAAGTCCCCCTCCGGACACAGACGAAACCCGTCGCAGTGGACATCACTGCGGCGGGTTTCCTGCATGCGCGGTGAACAGTTCTCTCGCCCGGGGCCCGCCCAGCCCCTACGCTGGGCCCATGGACATCACCGCCACCGGCCCGTTCGTCCGGTCCCTCGCCACCGCCGAGACACTCACCGTCGACGACCTCCGCGCCCGGGGCGGCTCCAAGTGGACCACCTTCCCTGACAGCATCGGCACTTTCGTCGCCGAGAGCGACTTCGGCACCGCCCCCGCCGTCCTCGACGCCGTCCGGTCCCGCGTCGACAACCTCGACTTCGGGTACACGACGGTGGCCCGCAAGTCGGACCTGGCGGCGTCCACGACACGGTTCCTCGCCGACCGCTACGGATGGGAGGTCGATCCGGCGCAGGTCGGCGTCCTCCCGGAGGTGTTGAGCTCGCTGGAGGTCACCCTGGAGCACTTCTCCCGGCCGGGCCCGGTCATCGTCCCCACCCCGACCTACATGCCGTTCTTCCACCTGCTGCGCGACCACGGCCGGGAGATCGTCGAGGTGCCGATGCTGCAGAGCACGGTGGACGGGCAGGGCACCTGGACCCTCGACCACGACCGGATAGGGGACGCGTTCTGGAACGGCGCGTCCCTGCTGATCCTGGTCAACCCGGCGAACCCGACCGGCACCGTGTTCACCCGTGCGCAGCTGGAGCCGCTCGTCGGGATCGTCGACCGGTACGGTGGCCGGGTATGGGCCGACGAGGTCCATGCCCCGCTCATCTACGACCGCCGGCGGCATGTGCCCTACGCGTCCCTGTCGGAGACGGCGGCGTCGCACACCGTGACGGCGACCTCCGCCTCCAAGGGGTGGAACATCCCGGGCCTGACCTGCTCGCAGACCGTCTTCTCCGCGGAGGACGCACCGACGTGGCGCCGCGTCGGGACGTGGACGGGTCACGCCGTCGGGCATCTCGGTGTGGAGGCGACCATCGCCGCCTACGACGACGGCCGGGACTGGCTGGACGCCCTGGTCACCCACCTCCAGGGTCACCGCGATCTGCTGGTGGACCTGGTCGCCGAGCATCTCCCCCGTGCCCGGTTCCTGCCCCCGCAGGGGACCTACCTCGATTTCCTCGACCTGCGGGGCTACGAGGTGCGCGGCAGCGTGGAGAGCCTCCTGCGGCGGCAGGCCGGGGTGGCGGGCACCGACGGGCGGAGGTGCGGAAAGGACTTCCGTGGCTGGTTCCGCGTCAATCACGCGACACCCGCCGCGATCCTCACCGAGACGGTGCGGCGGATCGGGCGGGTGTTGGAACGGTAGTCAGGCGTCAGGATCGTCGAAGACGCCGGCGGAGAGGTAGCGTTCCCCGGCGTCCGGCAGCACCGCGACGATCGTCGCACCCTCGTACTCCGGGCGGGTCGCGAGCTCCGCGGCGACGGTGAGGGAGGCTCCGGCGGACGCGCCGACGAAGAGGCCCGTCTCCCGGAACACGGCGCGGGCGGTGCCCCAGGCGTCGGCCGCCTCGACGGGGACGATCTCGTCGGCGATGGTGAGGTCGTAGTTCGGCGGTAGCTGCTCGTCCTCCAGGCCCGCGACCTTGTGGACACCGTCGATCTCGGCGTCCGGGTTGAGCTTCTCCTCGGTGGGCAGGGAGTTCTCCCCCGGCTCGGCGACGACGACCCTCACCTCGGAGCGTCGGTCCTTGAGGAAGCGTCCGGCACCGGAGACGGTGCCGCCGGTGCCGACCCCGCCGACGAGGACGTCGACCTCACCGTGGGTGTCCCGCCAGATCTCCGGGCCGGTGGTCTCGTAGTGGGTGGCACGGTTGACGGGGTTGCCGAGCTGGTCGGTGAAGTAGGCGTCCGGGTTCTCCGCCTTGATCGTCTCCACGAGCTTCTCCAGACCCTCGGGGTCGATGAAGATGGAGTTGTCGGTGGGGATGATCTCCGCGCCGAGTGCCTCGAGGATCCTGCGCTTGGTGGGGCTGGTCGTGTCCCCCAGGTAGAACTTCGTGCGGTAGCCGCGGGCGGCGGCGATACCGGCGAGGGCGACACCGGTGTTGCCGCTGGTGACGTCGACGATGAGGCTGCCCGGCTTCAGCGCGCCGCTCTCCTCCCCCTGTCGGATGAGGGCGGCGGCGATGCGGTCCTTGACGCTGAACAGGGGATTGAAGGCCTCGAACTTGCCGAGGACCCGGGCACGGCCGCCGCGGGCGGTGGCGT
>NZ_CACZOO010000014.1 GCF_902782855.1 uncultured Corynebacterium sp. | reverse complement strand
CGCCGCGAGGGCCCCGACGATCACCTCGAGGCGAGGCTGCCCGGCGAGATAACCTATGCGCACGGTGGTGCCGTCAAGCACGGCGGCGGTCGCCCGGGGGTCCCGGGCACCGAGGCGGGCGGCCAGATCCGCCAGCGCCTCCGACGCCGGGCTGCCGGGGGTCGCGACCCGGAGAACCTGCGGTTCAACCGTCGCCCCGGTGGCGGTGGCCACTGCCTCGACGACGGCGGAACGGTCGATGCAGGACGCGAACGCGCGCCGGTTGTCGGCGGTGGCGAAGACGCCGGCGTCCGACAGTGTCAGGCCGTCGGACCTGACCCCTGCAACCCGCGACACGGTCAGGCCCGCCGCAGTGAAATCCGCATCCGTCGGCTGTCCGGCGAGAACCGCCGCGTCAGTGACCTCCGCGGTACCGTCGACGGCCCTCGCGGTGTCTCCCCCGCCACGCACGACGATACGGTCGAGTCCGGGGCGGTCGCCACGCCACTCAGGGTTGCGTCCCAGAATGAGAACAGGGCCACGGTCCGCACCCGCCGTGTTTCCCTCGTCCTCACGGGACTCGATGCGGAACGGTCCCGAGGTCGGCACGGTCGCCGGGTCCGTGGCAGCGAGATCGAACGTGGTGCTCCACGACTGTCCGAGAGCGGTCAACGCCGGCACGTCACCGGTGTTCACCGCGTCGACCACGCTGTCTACTCCGGCATGCTCGGCCACGGTGTGGGAGGGAAGGACCTCGCCGGCGCCGAAGAGTTCCCGGTAGCGGGCGCCGAAGCCCTCGTCGAAGTCGACGCGGAAGCTCCGTTCACCGGCGGCGCAGGTCACGTCCCTGACCCTCGTCATCAGTCCGGGTTCCGAGGCGAAGAGGTCGGTACGGTGCGCGGCGACCCAGGCCAGCAGAAAATCGTCGCAGACCACCGGGGCGCCGTCGGAGTAGGCGGCACCGTCGGTGACGGCATAGTCGACCGCGTCCGGGTTCTCCGGGTCGGGGGTGGCGGTCACCAGGTCGGTGTTCGGCAGCAACCGCCCCCCGGGGCCGGGAAGGAACGCCCCCGGGTACAGGCGGGCCGAGAGCGCTGCCGCGTCCGAGGCGACACCGAGCGTGCCCGCCGCGTTGGTCGTGGTGAGCGGCCGGTCCAGGACGTAGGTGAAGTCGTCCTCCGAGACGCCCGCCTCATCGGGGCCGGAGCATGCGGCGAGACCGGCGGCCGTGGCCATGGCCACCGTCGCCACGATAGCTCCGCGGGCGGTGGACTGTCGGTGGGTGCGCACAGTGGGTCGGCCTCCTACATCCCCGGGCGCCAGGACCTGCCGCGCTCCCGGTCCGTGTGGTCGGGCCGGGAGACAGTACGCTGCGGAGAATCCGTCTCGGAAGCCGGGGCAGCGGCGGTCACGGTGTCGGCTACGGCGTCGTCGGTCGCGGCGGCATCAGCGGGTCGGGGGGCCGCCGCGACAGCCGTGGCGGCGGAGGCGACCGGGCCGGACACCTCGGTGTCCACCGTGCCACCGGCCACGCCGAGCTCGCGGGCTCGGGCAACGCGGGCGTCATGTTCCCGGTAACGGCGCTGGAAGGACTTGAGCGTGACCAGGAGCGGTGCGGAGAAGTAGATCGAGCTGATGGTGCCCGCGATAACCCCGGCAAGCTGGACCAGTGCGAGGTCCTTCAGTGTACCGACGCCCATGAGCCAGACGGCGACGACGAGCAGGGCGGCGATCGGGATCACCGAGAACAGAGAGGTGTTCAGGGAGCGCATGATGGTCTGGTTCGTCGCCAGGTTCACCTGCTCCCCGTAGGTCGATCTGGTCGAACTCAGCACATCCTGGGTGTTCTCGTGGACCTTGTCGAAGACGATGACCGTGTCATAGAGCGAGTAGGCGAGGATGGTCAGCAGACCGATGACGGTCGCCGGCGAGACCTCGAAGCCGACCAGCGAGTACACGCCGGCGACGACCACCCCGTCGAGCAGGAGGCTGACGATCGCTGAGATGGCCATGTCCCGCTCGAGACGGACGGTGATGTAGACGAACACCACCGCGAGGAAGATCACCATCCCCAGCAGCATCCGCTGGGTGATCGACTGCCCCCACGACTCGGAGACCGTCGAGTCGCTGATGGCGTCCGGCGTGGCGGTGCCGGAATTGTCCACCGGGGCGAACTCGTCGAACAGGGCGACGCGGGCATCACGGATCTGGTCGTCGGTGAGCCGCTCCGCGGTGATCTCGATGACCCGCGAGTCACCGGAACCCACGGTCTGGGTGGACTGCGGCTCGACGCCTGTGGCGTCCTCGAAAGTTTGGGCGACCGAGGTCTCGGTGGCACCGTTGGACGGCGGCATGGACATCTTCGTACCGCCCTCGAAATCTATTCCGAGGGTGAATCCCTTGATCGCGATGATGAGGACGCAGGCTACGGTGACCAGCGCATAGATCCAGTACCAACGTCGACGCGTGTCGACGATCCTGAATCCGCCCTCGCCGTTGTACATGCGCTCCATGAACCCGGCGGGTTTGAGCGCTGCGGCCCGGTCCACCGCAGCGGTCCCTGCAGTCGTCGAACTCGTTGAAGTTGAAGCCTCGGACATGGTCACTTCTCCTCTCCGGTGGTCGGAGCGTCGGCACCGGCGGTCGACCCGACCACCCCGGTATCCCCGACGGGTGTGACGTCGGGTGCGCTGACAGGTGCGCTGTCGGTCTTCGTGGCGAAGCCGGCTCTGACCGCCTCGTCGTGTGCCCGACGCCGGTCGGCTGCCCGGAACGCGGAGTGCAGACCGTTGAGCTTCGGGTCGGCGAACGCGTCGCGGCGCGACACCAGGATCACCAACGGAGCGGTGACCAGGAAGGCGATGACGACGTCGAAGACCGTCGTCAGACCCAGGGTGAAGGCGAAGCCCTTGACGTTGCCGACAGCGACGAAGTAGAGCACGACGGACGCGACGAGGGAGACCACGTTACCGGTGATGATCGTGGCCCGCGCGCGCTTCCAGGCCCGTGGGACCGCGGAGCGGAAGGTCGAACCACGGTGGATCTCGTCCTTGATGCGTTCGAAGTAGACCACGAAGGAGTCCGCCGTTGTCCCGATACCGATGATCAGGCCGGCGATGCCGGCGAGGTCGAGGCTGTAGTCGATCCACCGGCCCAGCAGCACCAGGCCGCCGTAGATGAGGATGCCGGAGGTCACCAGGGACGCCAGCGCGATCACACCGAGGCCACGGTAGTACGCCAGAGCGTAGAGGGCGACGATGATCAGGCCGATGACGCCGGCGATGAGGCCGGCGCGAAGTGACGCCTCGCCCATCGAGGCGGAGATCGTCTCGGCGGTGCCCCCCTTCTCGCCGTTCTCACCGGTGAAGCTCAACGGCAGCGCACCGTACTTCAGGTTGTTGGCGAGATCCTTGGCCTCCTTCTCCGTGAAGTCGCCGGTGATCTGGGTACCCTGCCCGACCGGAGTGGAGCTCTGGATCGTGGGTGCTGACAGCACCTTGCTGTCGAGGGTGATGGCTATCTGCTGGCTGAGGTAGCGGGTGGTCAGGTCCGCCCAGGTCTCGCTGCCGGGATTGGCGTCATCCTGCTTGAAGCCGAACGTGACGACCATCTGACCGGTCTTGCTGTCCAGGCCGCCGAAGATGTTGGAGCCCGGGTCGATCATCTCGCCGGTCATCCTACGGGCATCGGGTCCGTCTGCCTCGCCCTTGAGCAGCGGAGCGGCATCGAGGAGGATCGGCGCACCGGTGTCACTGCAGGTGACGAGTGGCTTGGCTGCGTCATCGGCGCCCGCCAACGGATCATCGGAACCGTCACAGGTCAGTAGAAGCGCCGCGGCGTTCTGGGTGTTCGCGTCCGACGACTGACGGTCAGCCTTGAGTACATTGACTGCGTCGTTGCGCTGCTCGGTCTCCTCGATGGAGTTCGCGGGCTCCCCCGGCGCCTTCGCGGTCACGGTGGGCGCCGTGTCAGGCACGGTGAAATCACTGCCCTTGAAGTTCTCGGTCGCCTCACTGAGCTTCGTGTTCGCCTCGTCGACGGTGAGGATACCGTTCTCCACCCACCGGTCTGCCATATCGGTGAGCGTGGCGAAGAGCTTGTCGTCGGGGGCGACACCCGCCGCAACCGGACGGAAGAGCAGCTGGGAGGTCTGGCCGAGTGACCGGGCCTGGGATGAGTCGTCGCCCGGGACGGTGATCACCAGGGTGTCGCCGTCGGTGACGACCTGGGCACCGGAGACGCCCATGCCGTTGACGCGGTTCTCGAGGATCTTCCGGGCCTGGTCGAGCTGGGCCCCGGTGGGGTTGCCGCCCTGGGGGACGAGCGTGACCCGGGTACCACCCTGCAGATCGATGCCGAGTTTCGGTTCAGCCTTCTTGTCTCCGGTGAGGAAGACGAAGCTGTACATGACGACCACGAGGGCGAGAAAGAGAAGCAGGGCCCGCACGGGCCACTTTCTGGCCCGGGCGGCTGCTGCACCCGTTGAGCTCACGCTTGTTACTCCTGGAACTTGAGGGGACTGCGGACACGAGGTCCCGTGTCGGTGCCGGGGCCGTGACCCCTCTCAGGGACCCGGGGCGGCGGTGGACACAGGCAACCCCGCAGAGTCTAGACCCCTCGGCTGGGTGCAGACCACAACCGGTGACCTACGGGGAAAATCGCACCCTGTCACATGAGGTACCCTGACGGCTACTTGCGTCCGGTGCCGTCGGCTCCACCTGCACCGTCGGCGGAGCCGTCACCGGCGGAATCATCGAGGGAGGAGATATCGTCCGGAACCCCGCCGATCTGGTCGGCGACCCCGGTGCTGTCGTCCTCACGCCGGTACCCGGTGAGATGGTCAGCCTCGGCGGAACCCGGCTCAACGGTGTCGACGAGCTTGAGCACGGCGGCCCGCTCCCAGGTGGTGACGACGCCCTCGGAGATCTCGACATCCACCGTGGTGTCGCCGACACTGGCCAGCCGGCCGTGGATCCCGCAGGTGAGCTGGATGACCATGCCCGGGGCCAACTGCGACTGGAAGTTCTTGATCGCGCCCACCTGCCTGGACTGCTTCCTCATCTGGAGGACAGGAAGACCGAGGAAGACGATGACGAGCAGCGCGAGAAGAAGGATATCCATGCGCGCCAGTCTGCCACACCGGGCGACTGTCTGTGACCCGGGGGGTACACCGGGTTCACCCGCTGTGGCGCTCACATCTCCGGCGGCTCCATCCCCAGATGCCGCCAGGCTGCGGGAGTGGCCACACGGCCCCGCGAGGTCCGGGCGATCATGCCGGCACGCACCAGGTAGGGTTCGCACACCTCCTCGACAGTGGTGGGTTCCTCCCCCACCGCCACAGCCAGCGTATTCACCCCTACCGGGCCTCCACCATGGGTCTTGACCAGCGATCCGAGGACCGCTCGGTCGAGTCGGTCGAGGCCCAGTTCGTCCACGTCGAAGACGAGGAGGGCGGCACGCGCGACGTCCACACTGATCGCCCCGTCAGCACGGACATCGGCGTAGTCCCGCACACGCCGCAGCAGTCTGTTCGCGATGCGTGGCGTCCCCCGGGACCGTGAGGCGATCTCGGCGGCGGCGTCACCGGTGATGCTCACGCCGAGGATGCCCGCTGCCCGGGTCACCACGGCGGTGAGGTCGGCGTTGTCGTAGAACTCCATCTGGGCGGTGAAACCGAACCGGTCGCGCAGCGGTCCGGTGAGCATGCCGGCGCGTGTCGTCGCCCCGACGAGGGTGAACGGCGGCAGCTCGATGGGGATCGAGGTCGCACCCGGCCCCTTGCCGACGATGACGTCGATCCGGAAGTCCTCCATTGCCATGTAGAGCATCTCCTCCGCAGGCCGGGCCATCCGGTGGATCTCGTCGATGAACAGCACGTCGCCCTCCATGAGGTTGGAGAGCATCGCTGCGAGATCGCCGGCCCGCTCCAGCGCGGGACCCGAGGTCATCCGTAGTGAGGTGCCCAACTCCTGGGCGATGATCATCGCCATCGTCGTCTTGCCGAGACCCGGGGGGCCGGCGAGCAGAACGTGGTCCGGTACCACTCCCCTGGCCCGCGCCCCGCCGAGGACGAGTTCAAGCTGGCTCCGGACCTT
The DNA here is from genome assembly GCF_902782855.1 of uncultured Corynebacterium sp. Lineage (GTDB taxonomy): Bacteria > Actinomycetota > Actinomycetes > Mycobacteriales > Mycobacteriaceae > Corynebacterium. The sequence goes on along the minus strand of NZ_CACZOO010000014.1, from coordinate 93 downwards.
CGGCTGACCGATGAACTCGGTCAGCGACCGGGGCCGCAGCGACAGCTCCGCCTCATCATCACCGGGCAGCTGCCGGTCGGACAGTGCGTCACT
>NZ_CACZOO010000013.1 GCF_902782855.1 uncultured Corynebacterium sp. | reverse complement strand
CGCCCCGACCGGCCCGCCGGTCCTGCGCCGGGCGGCGAGCCAACCCGTAACGGTGACGGCGGCTGCGGCCACGATGATGGACCAGCCCACGGTGCCGTAGCTGTAGTGCATGATCTCGCCGAGGCGCGGCCACCGGTCGGACTGCCAGGAGTCCCAGGTAAGGCAGCAGTAGACACCGAACCAGATCGGGGCATGGTGCATCACCGAGCGACGGCAGAGCACCGAGAAGAGCATCGGCACGAGCAACATCGAGTAGTACATCTGGCCCAGGGAGCTGACGAGGAAAACCCCGGCGAGCAGTATCGCCGAGGAGGTTGCCGCCCACATGAACGGGTCGGAGTCACGCCACCACAGCAGTCCGAGGACGGCTACGGCGACGCACAACGCGACCAGCACCTGGCATGACAGGACCAGGGCACCGGGCCAGCCGTAGTGGGCACCGACCCCGGGGATCGCCGAGTTCGCGTAGTCGCGGACCTCACGGAGGTAGGGGAGCAGGGTGTCGACGTAGGTACCGGTGTCCGGTACGAGGAGCCAGCCCACCGCCATGAACAGCACGGGGACGATGATTCCTGAGACCAGCGAACTCCACTGCCGACGCGCCAGCGGGAGGAACAGCAGCACGATGAACTGGGGCTTCACCGTGATCGCGAGGCCGATGGCCACGCCGGCGAGGATTCCGGCCCACGGAATGCGCGCTGCCGGCACCCCCCTGCCGGTTCCCCTGCCGGGGAGCCGCCAGGACGCCTGGCCGCGGTCGACGAGCAGCAGCCAGAGGAACACGACCTCGAGGAGGAACAGGACGCCGTTGATGTTGGAGAACAGCAGCGTGTTCGTCACCGACTCGGTGGCGAAGACGAGGAAGACTGCGACAGGCAGGACCGGTCCGGTGAGGCGGCGTCCGACCAGCAGGGTGAGCAGTGCCAGCGCCAGGAAGATGCACACAGCGTCCGCCAGGATCAGCGCGTTGCGCCCGATACCCTGGGAGAGCAGACCCAGCGGGCTCAACAGCAGGGTGCCGCCGGGGGAGTAGAGGTAGTGGGGGTCGTCGGTGGTGTAGTCCTCGGCGTAGACGGCGGCGCCGTCGACGAACCGACTCAGTGCCGACCAGACGGTGGTGAAGTCATCGGTGGGGTGGTCGTTGCGTGGGGAGAGCACGACCCGGTGGATGAGGGTCATGATCGCCAGGGGCCAGGCGGCACGGGTGAGGATGCGGGACACCGGTCCACCGCCGCCGGGTGGGGCGGGTGGGTCAGGTACGGCGGAAGGGCCTGTTGCGGGGCTTGTCGTCGAGGCAGTCACCCTGCGAATGTTATCGGGGTATTACCGTGGGGGAGGCCATCCCGGTCGGCTTGGGAGTGTCCCGGGACAATCGGGGGTGGTTCAACCAGGGGCGGCAGGAGTTCCCGGACACGGAAAACGCCGCTGCCGGAAGCCGGCAGCGGCGTGAGAACTGTAGTCCCAACTGGGTTCGAACCAGCGACCTTTCCGGTGTGAACGGAACGCTCTTCCACTGAGCTATGGGACTCTCGGGAACGGCAGTAAATGTAGCACCTCACCTCCCCTCGTGCACAAACCCCCATGTCAGAGGTGGCGGCGAACTGGTCCTCCACTGCAGTGAGCTTCATCGGAGGTGACGATGGGGGAGGAGGAACCACTCCAGCGGGCCGCGTCGGATGCCGCCGCATGCGGAGCCGGTCGGGTGGCGTGGTCCAGGTCCGGTGCTCTCCGGGTCCGCCAGGATTCCATCATGGGTCCGTTCCGGTTCTTCTCCGGATCCGGGTGCCGGACCTAGGGGCGGACAGTTGAACCCGCAAAATGACACTGTTGTGGTCAGCTGATGCGGGAGAGTGTCAGCGCGGGACGCACGGAACTTCGCTCACCTGCATGTTTGTGGCCGATGGGTGGAACCGCTATAGTTCATTTCCGCACCGCACAGTCGGTGCATGTGGATGTAGCGCAGTTGGTAGCGCATAACCTTGCCAAGGTTAGGGTCGCGAGTTCGAGTCTCGTCATCCGCTCAGGATCATTGATTTTCCTTTCCGGTCTCCGGCAAGGTAGGGTCAGTGTCCGAACGAGGCGGCGACGCCACGGTGGAATGGCTGAGTGGCTTAGGCAACGGTCTGCAAAACCGTGTACACGGGTTCGATTCCCGTTTCCACCTCACCCCCGCGCGTTTAGCTCAGCGGGAGAGCGCTTCCCTGACACGGAAGAGGTCACTGGTTCGATCCCAGTATCGCGCACGAGCAGGTCCCCTGAGGACCTGGTCTGAAGTTGATGTGCGGATGTAGCGCAGTTGGTAGCGCATAACCTTGCCAAGGTTAGGGTCGCGAGTTCGAGTCTCGTCATCCGCTCCACGACCCCAAGGGCCCCACCGGTTTCCGGTGGGGCCCTTCGGCGTGTCCGGTTCCCGCTCGCACGTTCCGTATCGGTCGGCGAGGGTTAACGGGGGCGACGTCGGTAGGGTTGTGGAAGACACGGTGGGAGGACCATCTTCCACCCCCTCCCGGTGCCCCTGCCCCGGAGCCCCCGGAACTTCCCTCGCCGTCGGGACGACCACTGTACGTAGGCCCCGCCCCGTTCCCGAGGATATTTCCAGTCGAAAGGAAGACATGTCCCGTCTCTACCGTCTCGCTGCAGTCCCGGTGCTCGCCGGAGGTCTGCTCGCGGTCCCCGTGGTCGCCGCCCCGGCTCTCCTGCCCGCCGCAGTCGCCCACGACGCCCTCATCGGAGCGCAGCCGTCGGACGGTTCGGTCGTGGACACCGCGCCGGAGAAACTCGTTCTGACGTTCTCGGCGGCGCCGCGCGGTACCTACGACACCATCGCCCTGTCGAAGCACGGGGACAACGGGGGCGAGAAGGACGTCATTTTCTCCGGAACCCCGGAGATCGACAGGAACGTCCTCACCCTCGCACTCCCCGGAAACGTGACACTGTGGGACGGCGTCTACACCGTCGGCTACCAGATCACCTCCTCCGACGGCCACGCCACCCGCGGCAGCTACGACTTCACCCTCACCGGGCAGGGTGAGGACCCCAATCCGCCAGCTGACGACGCCTCCGGTTCCGGAGACGGCGGGTCCGGTCTCCCGGACTGGGCCAGGCCGGCCATGGCGGTCGCCGGGGTCATCGTTCTGCTCGGCGTCCTGACCACCCTCGTCGCCCGACTGCGTAAGTCGGACGACTGACGACATCTGACACACAAGGAACTACCCATGCCCAGCTTGACCCAGCTTCCCGCGCCGACCCGTTCACCGGAGGTGCGGCGATGACCACGAACATCCGTTCCGACGGACGGGGTTTCAGCCGTCGGAGCTTCCTCACCGGAGTGAGCCTGTTCTCCGCCACCGCGGCGGTGGGTGTGACGGCGGCCTGCGCCGCGGAGGATGACGGGGGGAAGTCCGGCTCCGACGGCGAGGACGTGGTGGACTTCGACGGCGTCCACCAGGCAGGCATCGCCACCCCGGTCCAGGCGCACAACACGACGGTCGCCTTCACCCTGCGCGAGGGCGTCGACGCTGTGGGCGTCAGACGCCTGCTGCGGATATGGACCGGGGATGCCCGGCGGCTCTGTTCAGGGGAGCCGGTGCTCGCGGACCTGGAGCCCGAACTGTCCACGTCGACCGGTCGTCTGACCGTCACCTGCGGTTTCGGTCGCGGTCTCTTCCGCCGGGTGGGTCGGGAGAACCTGGCTCCGCGGTGGCTGAAGCCGCTGCCGGCCTTCACCGGGGACAAGCTGGACCCGAAGTGGGGCGACCGGGATGTTGTGCTGCAGATCTGCGGCGACGACCGGACGACGGTGTCCCACGCACTCCGGGTGTTCGTCCGGGGTGGTGCGGACTATGCCCGGCCTTCGTGGAGCCAGACGGGATTTCTGGATGTCCCGGAGGAGGCGGACGGCACGAAGGGGACCCCGCGTAACCTGTTCGGGTTCAAGGACGGGACAGTGAATCCCCGCTCCGGCGAAGAGTTCGATCAACAGGTCTGGATCGGGGAGCGCACGGCGTCCCACCCCTCGCACATCGGAGGCACCTGCATGATCGTGCGCAGGATCGCCTACGACATGCCGTTGTGGGAGTCGGCGGACCGGCCCACCAGGGAAGTGGCGATGGGCCGGACCATCGTCGAGGGCGCGCCGTTGTCCGGCGGGAAGGAGCATGACGACCCGGACCTGCGGGCGGTCGGTGACGACGGTCTGCCCCTGATCGACGTGCACTCGCACATCGCCCTTGCCGGGGTGAAGGACGGGGACGAGCGCCAGCGGCTGCTGCGTCGGGCCTACAACTACGACCTCCCGGTCACACCGACGACCGGTGACGGGCTGGCGGACGCGGACCTGGTCCGGCTGTCGGACTCCGGTCTGATCTTCACGTGCTTCCAGCCGGACCCGGAGCCTGCGTTCATCACCGTTCAACGTCGGCTCTCCGGAGGGGACCGACTCAATGAGTGGATCACCCATGTCGGTTCAGCGGTGTTCTTCATCCCGCCGGGAACGACGGGGGACGGCTACTGGGGGGAGACGGTGCTGGCGTGACCGATGACCCGGCGCACTGACCTGCCCTGCGGCGGTCGGTGGGGGAGTCAGGGGTCGCTGCGGGTAAGGTGGTCCGGGAATTATGACCGTCACCAGGTATGTGACCGTCTTCGCCTCTTATGTAAGGAGCACACCACCCGTGAGTGAATCAGCGCTGGACGCCGGTAACGGAATCGGAAACCCGGAGATCCCCGTGTCGACGGTGACCTTCACCGTGCCCGCCGGTGAGTCTGCCGGTGCCGCGATGCGTCCACTGGACCTGCCGAACAAGGGGCCGGAGGCCGTCGTCTGCGTGAAGGACGCCGACGGGAACCTCCGCGACCTGTCCTTTGCCCCGGAGGTCGACACCGAGGTCACCACCGTCCCCGCGAACACCGACGAGGGACGCGGCGTCATCCGGCACTCCTGCGCCCACGTCCTGGCCCAGGCGGTACAGAAGGAGTTCCCGGGGACGAAGCTGGGCATCGGCCCCGCCATCGAGAACGGCTTCTACTACGATTTCGAGCCCGCCGAGCCCTTCACCCCGGAGGACCTCAGGAAGCTCGAGAAGTCGATGAAGAAAATCATCAAGTCGGGCCAGAAGTTCGAGCGCAAGGCCTACGATTCGGTGGAGGACGCCCGCCTGGAGTATCTCCAGGAGCCGTTCAAGCTGGAGCTGGTCGACGACAAGTCCCGCGGGGACATCCCCGAGGGCGACGCCGCCGTGGAGGTCGGGGAGGGGGAGCTCACCGCGTACTCCAACGTCAACCCGCGGACCGGCGAGGTCGAATGGTACGACCTGTGCCGTGGCCCGCACGTGCCCACCACCCGCTACATCCCCGCTTTCGCCCTCACCCGCACCTCGGCCGCCTACTGGCGCGGGGACCAGTCGCTGGCCGGTCTGCAGCGGATCTACGGTACCGCCTGGGAGTCGAAGGAAGCCCTCGAGGAATACCAGACCATGCTCGCCGAGGCGGAGAAGCGCGACCACCGTCGCCTCGGCCAGGAGCTTGACCTGTTCAGTTTCCCCGACGAGATCGGTTCCGGTTTCCCGGTGTTCCACCCGGACGGCGCGACCGTGCGCCTGGAGATGGAGGAGCACTCGCGTCGCCGGCACATCGCCTCGGGCTACTCCTTCGTGAACACGCCGCACATCACCAAGGGCGACCTGTTCAAGAAGTCCGGTCACCTCGACTGGTACGCCGACGGCATGTTCCCGCCCATGAAGCTCGACGAGGAACGGGACGCCGACGGCAACATCACCAAGCAGGCCGTCGACTACTACGCCAAGCCGATGAACTGCCCGATGCACAACCTGATCTTCGCCTCCCGCGGCCGGTCCTACCGTGAACTGCCGTTGCGGTTGTTCGAGTTCGGCACCGTCTACCGTTACGAGAAATCCGGCGTGGTCCACGGTCTGACCCGTGCCCGGGGCTTCACCCAGGATGACGCACACATCTACTGCACTGAAGACCAGCTCGAGGTTGAGCTGACCACCGTGCTGGAGTTCATCATTTCGCTGCTCAAGGACTACGGTCTCGACGATTTCTACCTGGAGTTGTCGACCAAGGACCCGAAGAAGTTCGTCGGTTCCGACGAGATCTGGGAGAAGGCCACCGACACGCTGCGGGCGGTCGCGGAGAAGTCCGGTCTCGAGCTGGTGCCGGATCCGGAGGGCGCCGCCTTCTACGGTCCGAAGATCTCGGTCCAGGCCCGCGACGCCATCGGCCGTACCTGGCAGATGTCCACTGTGCAGCTCGACTTCAACCTTCCGGAGCGCTTCGATCTGGAGTACACCGCGTCCGACGGAACCAAGCAGCGTCCGGTGATGATCCACCGCGCCCTGTTCGGCTCCATCGAGCGCTTCTTCGGCGTCCTGCTGGAGCACTACGCGGGAGCCTTCCCGGCGTGGCTCGCCCCGCACCAGGTGTCCGGCATCCCCGTCGCCGACGAGTTCATCCCCTACCTGGAGGAGGTGACCGCCGAACTGCGCGGTCGCGGGATCCGGGCGGCGGTGGACACCTCGGATGACCGCATGCAGAAGAAGATCCGTAACCACACCACCGGCAAGGTGCCCTTCATGCTGCTGGCCGGTGGGCGGGATGTCGAGGTGGGTGCGGTGAGCTTCCGTTTCCTCGACGGCACCCAGGTCAACGGTGTCCCCAAGGAGGACGCCGTGCGGATCATCACCGACTGGGTCACCT
>NZ_CACZOO010000012.1 GCF_902782855.1 uncultured Corynebacterium sp. | reverse complement strand
TGCCGGCGTCCCCGCAGGTCAGCGTCGATGCCGACATCCTACCGCTGTGCGAGCAGCTCCGCCTTGGTGAGGAACTTCTCCAGGATGACCGTCATCTGACGGGTCTCCGTGAGGAAGCCGTCATGGCCGGTGGGGGAGGTGATCTTCGACAGCCCGATGAAGTCGCCGAGGTTGCGGGACAGGTGCTCCTGCTGGTGGTAGGGGTAGAGGATGTCCGTGTCGACCCCCGCCACCATCGTCGGCACCCGGGATGTCCCCAGCACATGGTTGAGACCACCCCGGCCCCGGGAGATGTCGTGCCTGTTGAGGGCATCGGTGAGCACCACGTAACTGCCGGGGTCGAAGCGGTCGACCAACTTCTCTGCCTGGCGGTCGAGGTAACTCTCCACGGAGAACCGCTGGCCGGTGGACCAGTAGGGCCCGTAGGGGTTCTCACCGTCCTGTGGGTCCGTCCCGAAACGCTCGTCGATCTCGAGTTCACCGCGGTAGGTGAGGTGGGCGATCCGTCTGGCCTGCCCGAGTCCCGCGGCCGGTGAACGTCCGGTGCCGTGGTAGTCACCGCCGTTCCAGTCGGGGTCGCCGGTGATGAACCGGATCTGGGCGGACTGCATGCCGATCTGCCACGCGGACGCCCGGGCGGACACGGCTATCACGAGGACCGCCTCCACGGGCTCCGGATACAGGAAGGACCATTCGAGGGCCCTGGCCCCGCCCATCGAGGCGCCGATGACGCCGTGGATCCGTTCGACCCCCAGCGCGTCGACGACGAGCTGTTTCTCCGCGACGACGAGGTCGCGGATCGACAGAGCGGGGAACCGTGAGCCCCAGAAGCCGCCGTCGGGGTGGGGGGACGCCGGACCTGTCGACCCCTGGCATCCCCCGAGACAGTTCGCGCAGAGCACGAGGTACCGGTCGGTGTCGAGGGCGAGGCCGGGCCCGATGATGCCCGGCCACCAGTCCGCCGCATCGCCGTCGCCGGTCAGCGCATGCTCCACGAGGATCACCGGCCGGGTGGCCGCATCGTGCGCGGTTCCACCGTAGAAGGCGAAAAGCCGGAGCATCGCCCCGGGAACCGGGACGCCGGCCTCGGTGATGAAGTCACCGATCGGGAGAGTGACTGAACCTCCGGAGGCGGGGAGGACTGCGGGGTCTACTGACATGGTGATCAGGACAGGGCGTCGAAGCCGAGCTGGAGGTCGGCGAGGATGTCCTCGATGTCCTCGATGCCCACGGAGAGCCGGACGGTCGCGCGGTTGACACCGGCCCGCTCCAGACCGTGCTGGTCGGACTGGGAATGGGTGGTGGTGGCGGGGTGGACGACGAGGGAGCGCACATCGCCGACATTGGCGAGATCGGAGTGAAGCTTGAGGGCGTCGATGAAGGTCCAGGCCTTCTCCTGGGCCTCGTCGGACCAGCTGTCGTCGACGGCGAGGTCGAAGGAGAGGACGGAGCCGGTGAACTCCAGTCCCAGCTTCTCCTTCACCGCGTACCAGGGGGACGTGGGCAGTCCGGCGTAGTTGACCTTCGCGACGGCCGGGTTCGCGTCGAGGAACTCGGCGACGGCCAGGGCGTTCTCGTTGTGCCTGCGCACCCGCAGGGCGAGGGTGTCGAGGCCCTGGATGGTGGCCCAGGCGTTGAAGGGCGAGAGCGTCGCACCCGTGTCCCGCAGCAGACCGACCCGGGCCTTGAGGCCGAACGCGGGCGCGCCGAGATCGGCGTACTTCAGCCCGTGGTAGGCGGGGTCCGGGGTGACGAAGGCGGGGAAGACCGGCTCGCCGTCCCGCTCGACGGTCCAGTCGAAGGAGCCGCCGTCGACCAGGATTCCGCCCAGTCCCGAGCTGTTTCCGGTGTAGAACTTGGTCAGGGACGCCACGACGACGTCGGCGCCGAGTTCCAGCGGGCGGACCAGTGCGGCGGTGGCGAGGGTGTTGTCGACGATCAGCGGGACCAGGTTGCGGTGGGCGACCTCGGCGACCGCCGGAATGTCGAGGACGTCGGCCTGCGGGTTGGCGAAGGTCTCACCGTAGAAGGCCTTCGTGTTCGGCCGGACCGCCGCCTGCCAGGCCTCGACGTTGTCCGGGTCCTCGACGAAGGTGACCTCGATGCCGAGGCGGGCGAGTGTCACGGCGAAGAGCGTCTCGGTGCCGCCGTAGAGGCGGGCGGAGGTGACGATGTGGTCACCGGCACCGGCGAGGTTGAAGAACGCCGCCGTCTCCGCGGCCTGGCCGGAGGCGAAGGCCACTGCGTGGACGCCGCCCTCCAGCGAGTTGACCCGGTTCTCCAGGGCCTCCTGGGTCGGGTTCGTGAGGCGACCGTAGACGGGGCCGAGGTCCTCGAGCGCGAAACGCTGCTTCGCGTGCTCCGCGGAATCGAAGACGTAGGACGCCGTGAGGTAGATCGGCTGGTTGCGGGCTCCGGTGTCGGAGTCGACGACCTGTCCGGCGTGGATCGCGCGGGAGGCGAATCCCCAGTTGTCCGCGTTGCTGTTGTCGTACTTCGTGGCCATGTGGTGTCCCTTCGAGAGCTGTTGTGTCCGGTCGAGGCGGCCGGGGCGTGTTCGCTGGAACAGAACAGTAGTCGACACGTGGCATACACAGCAAACAGCTCGGTCTACTTTAACGAATCAGTGCAGGTTAACGCGTTAAAAATGATAGACCGAGCTGTACATTGGCAGGGGATTACATCTTCTCCGCCCCCCGGGCCGCTGAGACGAGCTCGGTGACGCGGTCCCGGACGGAGGCCGGGATCCTGCTGTCCTCGAGATTGAGGAAGCCCTGGACGATGAGGTCGCGGGCGGCGTCCTCGTCCATACCGAGGGCCTTGAGGTAGTCCAGCTTGTCGTCGTCGATCATGCCGACGGACGCCTCATGGGACAGCTGGGCGCGGGCGATCTTCGCGTCCAGCGACGGCACGGAGTTGATGCCGCCGCCGTCGCGGAGCAGCAGGCCGTCACACTCGAGGAAACCCTTGACGTCCGGTGCGGTGGAGGTCAGGGTGGACGCGTTGCTGATGCGGCCGCCGTCGGAGACCATACGGGCCACCATTTCTGCCCGCGCGCCGGGGCCGGTGAGGATGGTCTGGTCCTCCATCTCCCTGTCGGTGCCCTCCGGGGCGAAGACGATGGAGTGCGAGGTGCACCTCGCGTCCTTGCCGAGTTCGGTGACCGAGGTTGAGCGGGCCTTCCTCAGTGCGGAGACCGCGATCGACACGGAACTCACGGTCGCCCCCTCGCCGACCCGGGTGCGGTCGTAGGTGTGGACAGACATCTCCGGGCCCCAGCGGTCCACGTCCACGCTGCGCAGCCTGGCACCGTCGCCGATGAAGGTCTCGCCGACGGAGACGTGACTGCCCTGCGTGAGCCCGGGCGCGACCGCGGAGCCGGACACCGAGTCGACCTCGGCGTTTCTGCCGATGACGGTGATGTCGTGGACGAACTGGCGCTCCTGCGGGACGGTCATGACGGTGAAGGACTGCCGCGGCATCTCGACCTTGGCGTTGTCCTTGACCCAGGTGAAGGTGCCCAGCGGGGTCCGGGTGGATTCGAAGGCGCGGCGCAGGACCTCGTCCTCGTCCGGGTCGATGAGACTCCACATGAGGTCCTGGACCCAGGGGTAGGTCAGGAGGGCGTCCGCCAGTGGCATGACGACGACGTCCGGGTCGGTGGAGTCCATGGTCGTGTATCCGTGGTCCAGGACGACGGCGGTGGAGGAGCGCCCGGAAGGATCCTCCCAACCGACCTGGCTGAGGAGGTCGGGGGTGACGGCCCCGGGGCCGACTGCGGTGGTGAACTCCTGGACGGCGGTGGAACTGGTGGTGGCGGTCATGGTGATCGCGTCCTTTCTGATGGTCCCCGGGGTGATCAGGGGGTGTGGTGGGCGGTCAGCGGTAGCCGTCGGCACGGATGCGGTCGAACATCGCGCGCGGTTCTCCGGAGGAGACGATCGTGCCGTCGACCATGAGGTGGGCGACTGTGGCGTCGAGACTGTCGAGGATGAACCCGGTGTGGGTGATGATGAGTCCGGCGCGCGGACGCCCCTCGTCGTCCGTCGAGTCCAGCAGGTCACTGACGGCCCGTCCGACGACGCCGACCTGCTGGAGGTCGACACCGGACTCCGGCTCGTCGAAGAGGCACAGCTGCGGACCCTGCAGAGCCAGCTTCATGACCTCGAAGCGCTTGGCCTCGCCGCCGGAGAAGCCGCAGTTGACGTCGCGGTCGCCGAGGTGGTCGAGGCCGAGGACCTCCTCTGCCCCGGCCAGCCGGTCGCCGGCACCGATGGCGGCGGCGAGCCGGTCGACGGAGACTCCGGCCAGTGCGGGCGGCCGCTGGAAGGCGAGTCCGATGCCGGCGCGGGCGCGGTCCTCGATCTCCATGCCGGTGATGTCCGTGCCGCGCAAGGTCGCGGTTCCGGTGGTGATGCGGAAGGGGTGCAGGCCGATGATGCCGGCGAGCAGCGTCGACTTTCCGGAGCCGTTCGGTCCGAGCAGGATATGGCGCTCACCCTCGTTGATCGTGAGGTTCACGTCGTGACAGATCGTGTGCCCGGAGCCGTCGTCCCCGACGGCGGAGATGCTGACGTTCTTCAGTTCGAGGAGGGGGGTGGTCATGGTTCCTGCCACGCTTTCTGTTGCGGTGGATGTCTGCCCTTCACCCCTGATCCTACGTTCGTATACCCCCGGACG
>NZ_CACZOO010000011.1 GCF_902782855.1 uncultured Corynebacterium sp. | reverse complement strand
GGCGATGGCGGTGGCGAAGGTCGTCCCACCGTCGAGCAGCGACCACCGGAATCCGGGGGCGGACGCGATGACCATGTACAGGGCCATGGTCTCGCCGAGCGCCCGGCCGAGGCCCAGCATGGCGCCGGAGACGTAGCCGGACCGTCCGAAGGGGAGGACCGTCAGGCGGACCACCTCCCACCGGGTCGCGCCGAGCGCCAGAGCTGCCTCGATGTGCCCACGCGGCGTCTGGACGAAGACCTCCCGGGTCGTCGCGGCGATGATCGGGAGGATCATGATCGCCAGGACCACACCACCGGTGAAGACGTTCCGGCTGGTCGAGAACGCCGGAGAGGTCTGCTGGTCCCACTGGAAGAGAAAGAAGCCCCCGGCCCAGCTGTGGACCCACTCGAAGATACCGCCGAGTGAAGGGCCCAGCACCTGCATGCCCCAGATACCGAAGACGATCGACGGCACCGCGGCGAGCAGGTCGACCATGAATCCGAGGGGTCGCACCAGGCGTTTCGGGCAGTAGTTCGAGAGGAAGATCGCGATACCCAGGGCGACCGGCATGGCGATGGCCAGGGCGAGAGCGGAGGCCAGGACGGTCGTGAAGAACAGGTTCGGGATGCCGAACTCCATCCACCCGCCCTCGTTGGTCGCGTAGTTGAGGTTCCAGGCTCCGGAATGGGTGAAGAAGGCTCCGATACCGTCCCGTTCCTTCGCCAGGGCGGGAACCGCCTGGACGATGAGGAAGATCGCGATCGCGGCGATGAAGACGGTGATGAGGACTGCGGAGCCGGTGGTGAGACTCTCGAAGATCCGGTCACCGGCCCGCCGGGACTTTCCCGAGGTAAGTCCGGATGTCCGGGACCCCGTGTCACCGGGACCCGCCGTCGCGCGGTCGGGGGCCGACGGTGTTCCGGCGTCCCCGGTCAGGTCGTCCCCGCCGGCACCGGTCGTGGCGACGACGCCTTCCGGATCTGCGCCCGGTTCCGTCACCGGGTCTGTGCTGGGCATGGTGGTTGCGGTCCTGTCGGTCAGGCGATGGCGTCGACGGCGGTCACGAGCTTGTCGCGGAAGGTACCGGAGAGCGGGACATAGCCGGCCTCCTCCAGTGACTCGTTCTGGTTGTCGAGGATGACGTGGAGGAAGTCCTTGACCCGGCCGGAGGTGTCCGCGTCGTAGCCTGCGGAGCAGACGATCTCGTAGGTGGTCAGGGCCAGCGGGTAGGCGCCGGAGGCCTTGGACGCGAACAGGGAGTCGGAGTCGACGACGAGGTTGTTTCCCTTACCGGAGAAGGTGGCGTCGGCGAGGGCCTTGTTGACGCTCTCGGTGCTCAGCGTGACCGGGCCGGCACCGAAGTCGAGGGCGGCGACGCCGAGACCGGCGGCGGTGGCGTAGCCGGACTCGACGTAGGTGACCGCACCGTTGGTGGCCTTGACCTGGTCGGCGACGCCCGAGGAGCCCTGCGCACCGGCGCCGACCTTGGTCGGGAAGGTCTTGCCCTCGGTGTCCCAGTAACCGTTCGTCGCGGACTTGAGGAAGGCCTGGAAGTTGTCGGAGGTACCCGACTCCTCCGCCCGGTACAGGACGCTCACCGGCAGGTCCGGCAGGTCCACACCCTCGTTCTCGGCGGCGATGGCCGGATCGTTCCAGTTGCTGATCTCACCCTTGAAGATCTTCGCGACAGTGTCGACGGAGAGGTTGAGGGTGTCGATGCCGTCGATGTGGAAGGCGATGGCAACCGGTCCGACAACCATCGGCAGGTGCCAGGCTTCGTTGCCGCCACAGCGCTTCGCGGCGTCGGCGACCTGGTCGTCCTTCAGCGCCGAGTCAGAGCCGCCGAAGTCGACCTGACCGGCGATGAACTGCTTCTGGCCGGCACCGGAGCCGGTGGCGTTGTAGGACAGTGACGCGCCCGGGACGGCGGACTGGTAGGCGACGCCGAAGAGCTCCATCGCCTTCTGCTGGGAGCTGGCACCCTCACCCTGGAGTTCACCGGTGGTGTTCGTGAGATCGAAGGTGGAGGTGGCCTCCGCACCGGAATCGCCGTTGTCTGAGTTCGAGCAGGAGGTGAGCAGCAGCGAGCCGACGGCCACGGTGGCCAGGGCGGCGGAGTACTTCATGGTCTTCACGGAAAGGATCCTCTTTCAACGTCGTCGTAGTGATCACCGCTGAGGTTAACCGCCCGAGATGGCCGCCAGAGGCCACCCGAATGAACTCTCCGTGAACTGCAGTGGGGACGACCCGCTAAACCATGCCGCGGTAGACGACGTCCCGGTGGACGACCTCGAAACCGAGCCGTCGGTAGGTGGCCACCGCGGGGGTGTTGTCACCCTCGACGTAGAGGTCCACCGCCTGCGCACCGGCGTCGATGAGGTGCCCGATGCCGAGCAGCGTCACCGGGCCACCGAGCCCCTTGCCGCGGGACGCGTCGGCCAGACACACCACGTACACCTCGCCGTGGGTCTCCCCCGCCGGGAACTTCGTCCAGTGCAGGCCGGTGCACTGCGGGCCCTGGCTCTCGTCCCGGGTCCACAGCATGAGGACGCCGTGCGGGTCGAACCAGTCGGTGTCCCGCGCGCGCCGCAGCCGGTCGGCGTCCCAGCCGCCCTGCTCCGGATGCCAGGCGAAGGCCTCGTTGTTGACCCGGAGCCATTCGGCGTCGACGAGGTCCGGGCCGAAGGCCGCGCAGGCCGCCGGATAGTCGAGGACCTCCATCCCCGCCTCCGCCACGGCGGTCCGCGCGGTGACCGCGCCGGCGACGAGCGGCTCACGGGTCGGGTCACCGGGGCCGCAACGCACGGTCATCTTCAGCAGCTCGCGGACCGTGCGGGCGTTGCGTCCCGTGGCGAGAGCGCGGGCGCCGACGAGGTTGCCGTGGGCCCAGACGCTGAACTGCGACTCCGGGTCCATTCCCCTGCCGGCCTCCCGCAACAGCCCGGTGGCGGTGCCCCGGCGACGGAACTCCGGGTGCACCGCAATCTCCGCGGTGCCGGCGGCGTCGTCGATGTCGGGCACGTCGACGGCGAGGACACCGATGACTCGCCCGGTGCCACCGGGGGTGTCCAGCGCGAGCAGCTGACGGTGCCCGGCGGATTCCCCGGGCTCCCGGATCGCACGGACGAACTCCTCCGAAAGGGCGGGGACCCCGTCCGCCCCGGCGACAGCGGCGAGCAGCTCAGCGAGCCCCTCCCGCCAGCTCTCCTGCTGCTGTTCGGTCCCGTCCTCGAGCCACCGGTAGGCGATCACCGTCTATCTCCCGTCTCCGCTGATGTCCACGGCCTTGTACCCCACATTACGCACGGTCGCGATGACCTTCTCGTAGTCGTGGCCGAGCTTCGCCCGCAGGCGCCGGACGTGCACGTCCACTGTCCGGGTACCACCGAAGTAGTCGTAGCCCCACACGTCCTGGAGCAGCTGTTCACGGCTGAAGACCCGCCCGGCGTGCTTGACGAGGAAGTACAGGAGCTCGAACTCCTTGTAGGTGAGGTCGAGGGGGCGGCCCTCCACCCGGGCGACGTAGGTGACCTCGTCGACGATGAGACCGCCGATCGACGCGACCTGGCTGTCCTCCGCCTCCTCGACGGGTACCGGACGCCGGGTCATGAGCATCCGCAGTCTCGCGTCCACCTCGGTGGGGGTGGCGGTGGGGAGGATGAAGTCGTCCACCGCCCAGGAGCCGTCAAGGGCGATGACGCTGGTCTCCTCGATAGCCACGGCGACCGGGAGGGTGGGGTGGGCGGCGGCGACGGAGCGGCACAGGTCGCGGATACCCAGCAGGTTCCGGCCGGTGACGTCGACGAGGACGATCTCGGCGTCCCCCACCTCACGGACCGACGCCGCCGTGGCTTCCAACAGGAGCGTCTCATGGGACAGCAGCGCCAGTGAGGGCAGGACCTTCGCGATATCGTCCTTCTCCGAGAGCACGGTCAGTTTCACGGCCGGCGTCCTTCCCACTTCACGTCGATTTCTCTGTGACCACCATGAGGTTACACGTCGGGAAAGCGTCTCTCCCCTCGACCGTCGACGTGAACACCAGCGGAAACGTTGCCGTAACATCGCCTGCCCCGGGTACCTGGCCGTCTCCTCTATGCTGGAGCGGTGACCCGGACCGCTGAACGCACGCCCCACCGACGCCCGTTGCGTGTCCTCACCGTCGTCGTTGTGACGGTGCTGGCGCTGGCCGGGGCTGCGGTCGTCGCCGACAGTCTCGTCGCCGCGAAGGTGGAGCGAGAGATCTCCCAGCGGATCTGGCACGACTCACAGCTGGCGTCACCGCCCGCGGTACAGGTCGGCGGGATGCCCGTGAGCGCGTCCCTCTGGTCCCATGAGCTCTCCTCGGTGTCGGTGGAGGCGCAGGACGTCGAGGTCCCCGGTTTCGCCCGGGTGTCGGTGACCTCCTCCGCACAGAAGATCACCCTGACACGCGACGAGATCCTCTCCGGTGACTTCGAGGACGCCCCGGCCCGCAAGGTCTTCACCCGGCTGCAACTCGACCCGGTGGCGTTGGGTGGCCTGATGACCGGCGGGTCCGACGGCGGGGACGGCTTCTCCGACCTCAACATCCAGGGTGTGGAGGACATCTCCCCCTCCGGCGGTTGGGAGACCGAGGCCTACTTCACCGCCACCCCGCGCGACGTCTCCGGGATCGACACCGAGGTGGCGGTCGAGATGCGGCTGCGCGTGTGGGAGGGCGACGTCCGCCTGCTGCCGACCCGCATCATCTCCGTCGGCGGGGACACCTCCCGCGGCGACGGTGGGAAGCACGCCGTGGACGCCACCACCCGTGACCGCATCATGGCGGCGTTCACCCTCGAGCTTCCCGGAACCACCCTGCCACTGCGGTCGAAGCCGGGCCGGGTGTACGTCAACGGCGGCGCCCTGTACATCGAGTCGGAGCAGAACTTCACCCGGGTGGGGATCTCCGATCTCGCGCCGCGTTCGGCACCACTGGGCGAGGATGAGCGGGCCGGCCTGTAGGACCTGCCGTCCGGCACAGGGCCGTATGCTGGATGTCATGAGTGACTCCCCCCTCGACGGCAACGACGCCGTCGCCCGCGCCGCCGCACAGGCGAAGACCACCGCGAACCTCAACATACCGACCCTCGGGGACCTCCCTGTCGCCGAGGACACGGCCAATCTGCGTCAGGGACCGAGCCTGCACGACGGGCTGCTGGCCCTGCTCCCCCTCATCGGAGTGTGGCGCGGCGAGGGCAACGCGGCCCCCACCGACGGCTCCGCCCCCTACGCCTTCGGGCAGCAGGTCGTCTTCGCCCACGACGGCGAGAACTACATCAGCTACTCCTCCCGCATCTGGCGGCTCGACGACGAGGGGAGGGCCACCGGCCCGGACCGCCGTGAGACCGGGTTCCTGCGCATCGACCTCAAGGACAACATCGAGTTCGTCTCCGCGCACAGCGACGGTGCGGTGGAGATCATGTACGGTGCCCCGCTGAACGAGCGGGCGTGGCAGCTGGAGAGCGCGTCGACCATGGTCACCGAGACCGGACCCGCCACACTCGGCCCGGGCAAGCGGCTCTACGGCCTGATGCCGAACAACCACCTCGGGTGGGTCGACGAGCGCGTCACCCGGGGGGGGAACGGCGGGGAGTCGGACGGGGCACTCACTCCGTGGATGTCCGCCGAGCTGACCCGCGTGATCGGCTAGCGTCCTTCTGCGGCGCGGGTGGCCAGGTCCTCGATATCGTCGGCGCACGCCGGACGGTCCAGGACGGTGCCGTCCAACGAGGTGACCCGCGCGTAGCGGCGCACCGACGACAGCAGCCAGACACCGTCGGCCTCCCGCAGGTCGGCGATGGTGAGCGGCTTCTCCGAGCAGGTCCAGCCGGCGTCGGTCGCGCAGCGGAACATCGCCGCCTGGGTGGTTCCCGGCAGGACCCCGACCTCGTGGAGGGGGGTGAGGATCTCGCGTCGTCCGGCACGGTCGCGCACGGCGATGACGGTGGACGTCGGCCCCTCGAGGACACGCTCGCCGTCACCGGTGAAGATGACGTCGTCGAGGTCGTGGGACCTCGCGTAACGTAGCGCCGCCATGTTCGCCGCGTAGGAGAGGGTCTTCGCGCCGACGAGGGCCCAGGGAGCGGCGTCCCTGGTGATGTCGAGACTGTAGCCGCGCTGGGCGGTCATCACCCGCACCCCCCGCTCGCGGTCGCGGGTGACGGCGGGCGACTCGGGGGCGACGGTGACCCACCCGGTCCGCCTGCCGGTGGTCTCCCGACCGCGGGAGTACATCCAGCGCAGCGAACCGTCACGACCGCCTGCTTCCGTCCAGTGTGCCAGGGCGAGGTCCGTGGCCGCGTGCCACCGGTCGACGTCGGGGGCGGGCAGGTCGAGCATGGCGGAGCTGTTGATGAAGCGTGCGGTGTGCCGGTCGAGGTTGCGCACCGCGCCGTCGCGGACCATGAGGGTCTCGAAGACACCGTCGCCGCGGACGGCGGCGAGATCATCGATGAAAAGCACCGGTCGGTCCGGGTCGAGCAGTTCAGGGGATTCGTCCCCGGCGGGGTGGACGTCGACGACGGCGCGGGGGCCGCACACTGCGGAAGTGGTCATGGAACCATCCTAGGTCGCACCGGCGTCGCGGAAGCCCGGCGGGGACACCTGCACTGAGCTACAGTTGAAGGTGTGAGTGCTCCGGAGATTTCACCGATCGTCGCCCATGTTTCGGCGGCGAGCACACAGGACGGCTCGGGGGTCGGGTCCGTCACCGCCCGCCACTACGGCGCCCCGTTGGTCGAGCAGACCCGCGTCGACGAGGGTGCTGCGGGACTGGCCGACGGCTGGGACCGTGTCGCGCTGCTGGTCACCGGGGAGGAGGCGCGGAGCTGGCTCAACGGCTTCATCTCCCAGAAGGTGGACGCCGCCGCGCCCGGCACCGCCACCGACGGACTGCTGCTGGACGCCCGTGGGCGGGTGGAGCAGGAGTTCGGCATCTGCGTCGTGGATGTGGACGGGATGCCCGCGGTCATCCTCGATGTCGCCGCCGGTCACGCGGACGCACTGGAGGACTTCCTGCGCAGGATGGTCTTCTGGGCGAAGGTGGAGATCCACCGCACCGACCTGACCCGGCTCAGCCTGATGGGTCGGGACGCCGACGCCGGCTTCCCCGGCCCCGGTCGCGCCGGCACGACAACCCCGCTGGCCCCGTCGGCGCAGTTCTGGCGGACCCGGGTGACCTCGGGTGTGCCAGTCACGGACCTGTGGGTGCCGAGGGCCGCCGTGGTCGGGGTCTGGGACTCCCTGGTCGCCGCCGGCGCCCGGGCGACCGGCGGTGCGGCGGTGGACGCCTGGCGTCTGCGTGACCGCCACCCCGTGCCGGGGGTGGACACCGATGACCGCCTCATCCCGCACGAGGTCCCGTTCTGGATCGGCACAGGTATCCGCGGGGCGACCAGGCTCGCCGATGACTCAGCGGGCCCGTCCGACGGTGCGGTGCACCTCAACAAGGGCTGCTACCGCGGCCAGGAGACGGTGTCCCGGGTCCACAACCTCGGCCGGCCGCCCCGACTGCTCGTCCTGCTCCAGCTCGACGGGTCCGCCGGCCGACTGCCGGAGACGGGTTCTGCGGTGACCGCGGGTGGACGCACCGTGGGTCGGGTCGGTACCCCCGTCCAGGACGCCGACTACGGACCGGTGGCCCTGGCCCTGGTGAAGCGGGCGGTGGTCGAAGCTGTCGCGGAGGGCAGCGCCCCACCACTGTCGGCTGACGGGGTGGACGCCGCGATCGACCCGGATGACCTGCATGTGGACCACACGGTGAGTCCGGGTCGCGCCGCGGTCGACAGATTGAGGGGTCGGTGACTCGGCCGGTGACGTCCACGGTGCGCCGCCCGGGGTGCGACCCGCTGTTCCGGTGCAGGTGACGCTCCTTCGCGGGGGTCGGTTCTGAAATTTTCACCGGCACCCGCTATTGTGGTGCCAGGAACAGATACAAGACATATGCGTGTGCGGTTGAATCCCTGTCCGCTGCGCGAGTACACCCGAGGGGGTAGGCCATGGGTCGCGGCCGCGCCAAGGCGAAGCAGACGAAAGTCGCCCGTCAGCTCAAGTACAACTCTCCCGAGATGGACCTGGACAGTCTCCAGCGTGAACTCTCGAATGAACACCCGCATGAGGCGGCGTCCGAAGAGGACTACGCCGAGTGGGAGGAGTGGGGCCCGGACGATTCCGGCCGGTAGGCCATCCCCGTCCCGGAGGCTTTCCACTTCCGGCCCACCGTCCGACCCCGCACGCCGCCTCTCAACCGGCATGCGGGGTTTCGGTGTCCCCAGGGGGCCTGCGCAGGTGACCGCTCCCCCGGCCCGCTCCCCGCGCAGTTTGCGTTCCCCCTGTCCCACCGCCGTCAGCCACGCACACCACGCCCGGTCCCCCGGGGGTGTGCAGGGCACGCGCCGACCTAGCGGCGGTGCTCTCCGGTGAGCACGGCGCGCTCGGTCTCCCCTTCCCTCGCCAGGCGCACCCGGCCCAGGTTCCAGCAGTCGATGTGACGGGCCGTCAACATGGCGAGGGCACGCTCGGCGTCCTCCTCGGAGACCACGGCGACCATACCGACCCCCATGTTGAAGGTCTTGTCCATCTCCTCCCGGGAAACCTTGCCGAGGCGGGCGATGGTCCGGAACACCGGCCCCGGGGTCCAGGTGCCGCGGTCCAGCTCGGCGGTGAGCCCCTCGGGGATCACCCTGGCAAGATTGGCGGCCAGACCACCACCGGTGACGTGGGAGTAGGTGTGGACGTCGCACTCGGCGGCCAACGCCAGGCAGTCCTTGGCGTAGATGCGGGTCGGTTCCAGCAGCTCCTCACCGAGGGTGCGACCGAAATCTGCGACGTAGCCGTCGAGCGGCAGCCCCGCCTGTTCCAGCAGGACGTGGCGGGCCAGGGAGTAGCCGTTTGAGTGCAGACCGGAGCTGGCCATCGCGATGACGACGTCACCACTGCGGACCCGGTCGGGGCCGAGCAGTTCATCTTCTTCGACGACACCCACCGCGGTGGCGGAGATGTCGTACTCGCCGACCTCCATGAGGCCGGGGTGCTCGGCGGTCTCCCCACCGAGGAGGGCACAGCCGGCGTCGATGCAGCCCGCGGCGATACCCGAGACGATCGAGGCGACGTGCTCGGGCACGACCTTGCCGATGGCGATGTAGTCCTGGAGGAACAGCGGCTCCGCACCGCAGACCACGAGGTCGTCGACGACCATGGCGACGAGGTCGCGTCCGATGGTGTCGTGCTTGTCCATCGCCTGGGCGACGGCGACCTTGGTGCCCACGCCGTCGGACCCTGCGGCGAGCAGGGGCTTGTCGTACTCACCGAGGGCGAAGAGCCCGGCGAATCCGCCGAGACCGCCCCGGACCTCCGGGCGGGTGGCCTTCTTCGCCAGCGGAGCGAACAGCTCCACCGCGCGGTCACCGGCCTCGATGTCCACACCGGCGGCGGCGTAACTGGCGCCTGCTGCCGAATTGTCGGGGATGGAGGAATCGTTCGTCTCAGTCACGCACCCACCCTACCCGGTCCCCAGCCCAGATCCACCACCGGGAGCCAGTGCGCGACATCGCCGGCGTGCGCCCCCGACACCTCCGCCCCCGCAGCCACCGCGTCAGCGAGAGTGTCCAGCCCGGTGGCCAGCCGGAGCCAGGTACGTGGGGCGCACTGGACGACGTTCGGCGGTGTCCCCCGACGGTGGACCGATCCGGCGATGCACTGCACCGCGGCGAACGGGGGGATGCGCACCTCGACACTGTGGCCCGGGGCGTCCTCCCCGAGCAGGGCGGCGCTGAGCCTGCAGGCTTCGGCCACAGCGGCACGGGAGGGGCGTGGCACCGCACCGGTCGACACCTCCTCCTCCCCGGCGGCGATCCAGTCGCCCACGGCGACCAGGGCCGCCCGGACCCGCTCAGGGTCGATGTTGTTCCCGGTGCTCGCGGCAGGTGGGCCGCCCCTTTTCTGCGGTGACATGGCGGCCATTCTAGGTGCGTGACGGGGAACGGCACACGGGGCGTCGCGAACGGACATAGGATGGCAGTGGTGTACACGACAGACGGAGGAACGAAGGGCATGGAACGGTGACGGAAGCAGCGAATGACGTGGGACGTTCCCCCTCACCCGAGGTGACGCTGCGGTTTATGGCGGCGCCGACGGACGTGCTGATGCAGGGGGCGAACGGTGTCCACGGCGGGCGCGTCCTCGAGTGGATAGACAAGGGCGCCTACGCCTGCGCCGTGGGATGGTCCGGAGCGTACTGTGTGACCGCCTATGTCGGGCACATCCACTTCACCCGGCCGATCCCCTCGGGCCATGTGGTGGAGGTGCGTTCCCGGATCGCCTACACCGGGCGGTCGTCGATGCACATCGTCAACGAGGTGCTCTCGGCCGACCCGCGCGAGTTGATCTTCACCCGCGCCTGCGACTGCCTCGTCATCTTCGTGGCGATGGACGAGAACCGGCACTCCACCCCGGTCCCGCACTTCGAGCCACGCAATGACGAGGAACGCCGTGTGGCCGACGCGGCACTGTCCCGTGTCCGGCTGCGCAAGGCCATCGAGGAGGAGATGCTCAAGCAGAGCTACACCGGTTCCGGGACAGCACCACAGATGGTGCACCGGTTCATGGCGAAGCCGACCGACGTCAACTGGGGCGGTAACGTCCACGGCGGTACCGCGATGGAGTGGATCGACGAGGCCGCGACCGCGTGCACGATGGCGTGGTCCGGCGAACAGACGGTGGCGGTCTACGCCGGCGGGGTCCGCTTCTACCGGCCGGTGCACATCGGGGACCTGGTGGAGGTGGAGGCCCGCCTGATCCGCACCGACACCCGGTCAATGGCCGTCACCGTGCATCTTCGGGCCGGTGACCCCCGTGAGGGCACCGGCAACCTGCCGGTCGCGATCCACGCGTCCATGACCTACGTGGGCATCGACCTGGACGGCCATCCGCTCAACGCCCGCACCTTCACGCCGGTGTCCCCGGAGGACCGGCGTCTGGAACAGCATGCACTGACCCTGCGGGAACTGCGGACGAAGTACTCCCCCGAGCCGCTGTTCCGTCCGCTGCGCGAGGAGCCGCAGTACCCGGTGAACTAGGCCGTCCCGTCGTACCAGTACCTGTCGAAGTCGTGGGTCTTCTTCACGGTTCCGCCCTCGGAGACGGTCATCTCGGGACCATCGATGACGATCTTCGCCGGGTTGGCGGGAATCTCGTAGTAGGCGTCGGAGACGTCGGCGGTGGACATGTCGACATCGAGCTCCAGTCCTTTTCCACCGGCGTACCCGCGGTAGTAGAGGCCGAGCGGTGAGCCGTCCCTCGCCGTAGCCCGGCACACGACGACCTTCGTGGAGCTGTTCCCGCCAGCGTAGACCCAGGTGTCGTCGGCGTTGCAGGACGCGTCACTGTACCCGGTCCAGCCACTGTAGCTCAGCCCGGCCGGCAGGGAACCGGAACCACCGGAACCTGACCCGCCGGAACCTGACCCGCCGGAACCGGAACCACCGGAACCGGTGTTCCCCCGGATCGGGGACGCCACGGTCGGCTCGGGCTCTGGGCCGGACTCCGGTTCCGGTGCCGCGGTGGCTGACCGGGTGGCGGTCTGCACCCCGCTGAACTGCGGGGTGGAGGGGGCCGCGGTGGTGTCGCGGTCGTCGCCACCGCCCCGGACGAAGAGCCAGATGATCACGCCGGCCAGCACGGCGACGGCGAGCGTGGCAGCGACCACCGCGACGACCAGCCCACCGTTCCCTCCCCCGGGATGCCGTTGACCGGTGGGATCCTGCGGACCGACCGGACCGACCGGGCCGACCGGGCCGGTGGGACCGACAGGACCGGTGCCCCCGGGTGGGGTGACCGGTGCCCACTGTCTGGTCTCACCATTGCCGATACTGGACCACGGATTCTCTGGCACAGGGTTCTCCTCATTCCACGCTGACGTCAACTCCCCATAAAACTAACAAAAGTCTCACCGGAGACGTGGATCCGTGGTGCCCGAAGATCGGCCGGGGCCGGGGACGGCCCGGCCGACGCCGACGTCAGTCGACGACGGAATTGGCGCCGACCGCGTGACTGAACAGGTCCGGCAGCGTGCCCTCCCAGGCGGCACGCGCCTCGGCGACCGGCAGGGTGAAGGCCGCGCTGTCGGTGGTCACGGCGATGACCTGCCCCTCCCCGTCGGTGGCGTCACCGGAGACGACCGCTTCACCGAGCCTGGCGACAGGCACACCGTTGTCGGCGAAGCCGGACTCCGCCTCCGCCACCCTGTCCGCGGCGACCGCCACGAGCACACGGGTCGCGGTCTCGGAGAACAGGGCGGTGAAGACATCCGGAACCGCCGACCCGGTGGTCGCGTCCGGTGCGAGGGCCGCGGTCGGATCGACGGAGACGGCGGCGCCGGACTGCACGGCGAACTCGACGAGTGCCTGGGACAGACCACCCTCGGAGAGGTCGTGTGCCGCGGCGACGGTGCCGCGCAGGGCGGACAGTGCCGCACCGAGCTTCTGCTCCGCACCCAGGTCGACCTGCGGGGGCAGACCTGCCAGCGTGTCATGGACGACCTGCTGCCAGATCGAACCACCGAACTCGTCGGCGGTGGTGCTGCCGGCGAGCAGCAGGACGTACTCACCGACCGGGGCCTGGGCCGGGATGCGGGTGGCGACATCGTCGATGGTGCCGAGAACGGCGATGACCGGGGTCGGCAGGATCGGCTCGGAACCGGTCTGGTTGTAGAAGGAGACGTTGCCGCCGGTGACCGGGATACCCAGTTCCACGGCGCCGTCGGCAAGTCCGTGGACCGCCTCGCGGAACTGCCACATCACGCCGGCGTCCTCCGGGGAGCCGAAGTTCAGGCAGTTGGACAGGGCGACCGGGGTCGCACCGGTGACCGAGACGTTGCGGTACGCCTCGGCCAGCGCCAGGCGGGCACCGGTGTTCGGGTCCAGCTCGGTGTAGCGGCCCGAGGCGTCCGTGGCGACCGCGATGCCGCGCCCGGTCTCCTCGTCGATACGCAGGACGCCGCCGTCGGCGTTCTTCGCCAGCACGGTGTTGCCGCGGACGTAGCGGTCGTACTGCTCGGTGATGTAGGCGCGGGAGCACAGCGCGGGGGACGCCGCGAGGTCCAGCACGGTCTGGCGCAGTTCCCCGGCGGTGGCCGGCCGGGCCAGGTCAGGGGCCTCGTTGAGGGCGTCCTGCGTGGCGGGCCTCGCGTAGGGACGCTCATAGACCGGGCCCTCGTCCGCCATGGAGGCGGCGTCGGCGTCGACGACGATCTCACCCTTGTGCTCGATGACGAGGTGCTCACCGTCGGTGACCTCACCCAGATCGGAGGCGATGACCTCCCACTTCGCGCAGATCTCCATGAAGGCGTCCACGTTGTCCGGGGTGACGACGGCCATCATCCGCTCCTGGGACTCCGAGGAGAGGATGTCGGCGGCGGACATGTCCGCGGCGCGCAGGTGGACATGATCGAGGTTGATGTGCATTCCACCGTCACCGGCGGCGGCGAGCTCGGCGGTGGCGCAGGACAGACCCGCGCCGCCGAGGTCCTGGATGCCGACGACCACGCCGGCGCGGTAAAGGTCGAGACAGCACTCGATGAGCACCTTCTCGGCGAAGGGGTCGCCGACCTGGACGGCGGGGAGCTTACGCTCGGCGCCCTCCTCGAAGGTGTCGGAGGCCAGCACGGACACACCGCCGATGCCGTCGAGACCGGTGCGGGACCCGAAGAGGATGACACGGTTCCCGGTACCGGAGGCGAAGGCCAACTTGAGGTCCTCGACCTTCAGCGTGCCGACGCACAAGGCGTTGACCAGAGGGTTACCGGCGTAAGAGGGGTCGAAGACGGTCTCTCCACCAAGGTTCGGCAGGCCGAGACAGTTGCCGTATCCGCCGACACCGGCGACGACACCCGGCAGGACTCGCTGGGTGTCCGGGGCGTCGGCCGCGCCGAAGCGCAGCTGGTCCATCACGGCGACAGGACGGGCACCCATGGCCATGATGTCGCGGACGATGCCGCCGACCCCGGTGGCCGCGCCCTGGTAGGGCTCGACGTAGGACGGGTGGTTGTGTGACTCGACCTTGAAGGTGACGGCGTTACCGTCGCCGATGTCGATGACTCCGGCGTTCTCACCGATGCCGGCGAGCATCTTCGACCGCATCTCCCCGGTGGTGGTCTCACCGAAGTAGC
The DNA here is from genome assembly GCF_902782855.1 of uncultured Corynebacterium sp. GTDB lineage: Bacteria > Actinomycetota > Actinomycetes > Mycobacteriales > Mycobacteriaceae > Corynebacterium. The sequence continues at coordinate 24,101 of NZ_CACZOO010000011.1, read as the reverse complement.
GCAGGTGGGTCTTGGAGGACTTGTAGGAGCAGTGCTCGGACCACATCACGGAGTACATGGCGAGCTCGGCGGCGGTGGGGCGGCGTCCGAGGATCTCGCGGATGCGGGCGTACTCGTCCTCCTTGAGACCCAGTTCGGCCCAGGGCTGCTCGAGATCCGGGGTGGCTACGGCGTTGGCGACGGTGTCGTTGTGGACGGTCATTTCTCTCCCTTGCGAGGACGCGCGGATCAGGCGGCGACGGAGCCGACAGCGGACAGGAACAGCTGGAGACCGTCGAGCGACGGGCCGGTGAGGCTCTCCACGGCGTGCTCGGGGTGCGGCATGAGGCCGACGACGCGGCCGTTGGCGGAGGTCACGCCGGCGATGGCGTTGACCGAACCGTTGACGTTGTCGGTGTAGCGGAAGACCACACGGCCCTCGCCCTCCAGCTCGGCGACGGTCTCGGCGGACGCCTGGAAGCGTCCCTCACCGTGCTTCGACGGGATGAGGATCCGCTGTCCCCCGGTGAAGCCGGATGTCCAGGCGGTGTCGGTGTTGACGACCTCGAGCACGGCGTCCGTGCAGTGGAAGAGCAGGCCCTGGTTGCGGGTCAGGGCGCCGGGGAGCAGCCCGGCCTCGGTGAGGATCTGGAAGCCGTTGCAGATGCCGAGGACCGGCATACCGGCGTTCGCACGCTCGACGACGGAGCGCATGACGGGGGCCTGGGCTGCGATCGCGCCGGAACGCAGGTAGTCGCCGTAGGAGAAACCGCCGGGGACGACAACGGCGTCGACGCCCCTGAGGTCGGCGTCCGCGTGCCAGAGGCCGACTGCCTCGGCGCCGGCGATGGTCACTGCGCGGGCGGCGTCGACGTCGTCGAGGGTGCCGGGGAAGGTGATGACACCGATACGGACGGTCATTACCTGTTCTCCCCGGCGAGCTCGGCGGTGACGACCTCGTAATCCTCGATGACGGTGTTCGCCAGGAGGGTCGCGGCGATCCGGTCGAGGTCGTCGGCGGTCACGGTACCGTCGACCTCGAGCTCGAAGCGCTTTCCCTGGCGGACATCGGCGACGCCGCTGACGCCGATGCGCCCCAGGGCTCGGACGACGGCCTGGCCCTGGGGGTCCAGGATCTCCGCCTTCGGCATGACATTGACAACGACTCGGGCCACGGTGTTTCTCTCCATAAGTCAGCGGTTGCTGGTCGGGGTTGCTTTCAGCAGGCACAACCTTACCGGTTGGCCCGGACGGAGCGAACCGGGGCCGTCCCCCGCTCCCGCACCATGTGCGGGAGGGTCAGGACGGCCCCGGGCTGAAGGCTCCGGAGTGGTGCACCCCGGTCAGGGGCGCACGCCAGTCACGGCTTCCAGATCTCGGTCTGCGGCTCCTGGACCGCCGGCTGCGGGGTGGCGCCGACGAACTCGGGGGTCGACGTGGTGTCGGCGACGGAACCCACCTCGTACTGCACCTTCCGGTCGAGAACGTCGCGCACACGCTGCAGGTCGATGGACTTCGTCCACTTGCCGACGAGGAGCGTGGCGACGGCGTTGCCGGTGAAGTTGGTCAGGGAACGGGCCTCGGACATGAACTTGTCGATGCCGAGGATGGTGTCCACACCGGAGAGCATCTGCGGTTCGTGCGCCTGCAGACCGGCGGCCAGGGTGGCGATACCGGCACCGGACACACCCGCGGCACCCTTGGAGGCGATGATCATGATGACCATGAGTCCGACCTGTTCACCGAGGCTCATCGGCATGTCCATCGCCTCGGCGATGAACAGTGAGGACATCGTCAGGTAGATGGCGGTGCCGTCGAGGTTGAACGAGTATCCGGTCGGCACGACGATACCGACGGTGGATTTGTCCACCCCGGCGAAGTTCATCTTGTCGATGAGCTGTGGCAGGGCGGACTCCGACGAGGAGGTACCGAAGATGAGCAGGTACTCACTACCCAGGTAGCGCAGGAGCTTGAGGATGTTGAGGCCGGTGACGGTACGGAGCATGACGCCCAGGACGATGGCGATGAAGAGGATGCAGGTGATCCAGAACGCGAGCATGAGTTTGAGGAGGCTGCCCACCGCGCTGAGGCCGTTGCCGGCGACGACGCCGGCCATGGCGCCGAAGGCACCGACCGGCGCGACCCACAGGACCATCGACATGACCTTGAAGACGACCTGCTGCACCAGCTCGACGGAGTAGAGCACCGGGCCGGCGACCTTGTTGGGCATGGCCTGGACGGCGAAACCGACCATCAGGGCGATGAACAGGGCCTGCAGGATCTCACCCGAGGTCATCGACGACACGATGGTGTCCGGGACGATCTCCTCGATGATGCCCTGGACACCCTCGCTCTTCTGCTCGTCGGCGGGGTACTTGTCGGAGTCACCCGGGGTGATGGTGAGCCCGGAGCCCGGCTCGATGAGGTTACCGACGATCAGGCCGATGGCCAGGGCGAAGGTGGACATGATGATGAAGTAGACCAGTGAGAGGCCACCGGCCTTTCCGACGGTGGCGGCCTCACGGACGTGGCCGACACCGACGACGATGGTGCAGAAGATGATGGGGGCGATCATCATCTTGATGAGATTGACGAACATCGTCCCGAGGAACTTGACGTTCTCGCCCGCCGTCGGCGACACGAGCCCGAGGATGACACCGGCGACGATCGCGATGATGACGGTGATGTAGAGCCAGTGGCTCTTGTTGGTCTTCTTCTTGTTCGCCAGCGTGGCGGCAGGGGTGGTGGCGCCGCCTCCCTGCGCGGGTGACTCTTGACTGCTCATAGTACGAGAAAGGTACCCCCGCCCGGACGACGCACCAAAAGATTTTTCCCGGATTCCGTCCGCTCCCCCCCGCCGTTCAGGTATAGGCGACATCACACCGGGCCCGGTGGTCTGTCCCCGGCGACACCGTTTTCCCATGATCCGGACATATTCGGGTCACCTCGTGGGATGCGCGTCCCCCCGGGGATGACGGGGGTGGGGTCACCCCACCCCGGGTACGCCCGGGCGTCGCCGCACAATCGTCCGCCGGATGCTCACAGACGCTCGGTCGCGCCCATCAGGTCCAGCTCCCAGGCGATCTCGAAGGAGGTCTGGTGCCACTTCGCGTAGCGCCCGGACACTCCCCCGTGCCCCGACGACATGTCCGTCTTCAGCAGGATCTCACCGGACGTGGGCAGCGCGGTCTCCCGCAGCTTCGCCACCCACTTGCTCGGCTCGACATAGAGGACGCGTGTGTCGTTGAATCCGCTCACCGCGAGAATCGCCGGGTACCGCTGCGCCGTGACGTTCTCGTAGGGCGCGTAGGTCGCCATGTAGTCGTAGACCCGCGGATCGTGGAACGGGTCACCCCACTCCTCCCATTCCGTGACCGTCAGCGGCAGCTCCGGCATGAGGATGGAGGTCAGTGGGTCGACGAAGGGAACCACCGCCTCGATCCCGGCGAACCGGTCGGGTGCCATGTTCGCCACCGCGCCCATGAGCAGGCCACCGGCCGAGCCGCCCTCGGCGACCATTCGCTCCGGTGTGGTCATCCCGGCGGCGATGAGATCGTCGGCGACGTCGATGAAATCGGTGAACGTCGTCTTCTTGTGCAGCTCCTTGCCCTGCTCGTACCAGGCCCGCCCCATCTCGCCCCCGCCGCGGACATGCGCGACGGCGTAGACCACGCCACGGTCCAGCATCGACAGGCGGAACACCGAGAAGTACGGGTCCATGCACGCCTCGTAGGAGCCGTAGCCGTAGAGCAGCACCGGGTTGACCCGCTCCAGCGGCACATCGGTGCGGTGGATGAGTGAGACCGGGATCCGCGCACCGTCACCGGCGGTCACCCAGCGGCGGGACGCCGTGTACCGGGAGAGGTCGACGTCGCCGAGAACCTCCTGCTGTTTGCGCAGTGTGCGCCGCCCGGAGGCCAGGTCGATCTCCCAGACCTGTCCGGGGGTGACGTAGCTGGTGTAGCTGACCCGCAGCACCGGGGACCTCCACTCGGAGTTGCCGGTGGTGCCCGCGGAGTACAGCTCCTCGTCGAAGGCGACCGGCCCGAAGGCGCCCCAGCCGGTTGCGGTGCCGTCCCCGTCGGTCGGCAGCATCATCAGCGAGAGCTTCTCGATGGCGTTGTCCCGGGTGGACAGCACGATGTGGTCGGCGAAGACGTCCACCCCTTCGACGCGGCGGTCGTCACGGTGGGCGACCATGACCTCGAGATCGTCGAGGTCACCGATGGTGCCGACCGGGCAGCGTCCCAGCTCCCCGTTGGGCCGCCGGTCCAGGGAATCGTGGAGCACGAGCCACCAGTCCTCCCCTCCGACGACCGCATGGTCGACGTCGTACTGCACCCCCTTCTCCCGGGGACGGACGCAGGTCAGCTCACCCTCCACGTTCCCCCCGTCCTCGCCGAGATCCAGGTACCAGCACTCACTGGTGGTCTTCGACGCCGCGGAGACCAGGAGGTAGCGCTCGGACCGGGTCACACCGACACCGACCCAGTAGTGCTCGTCAGCCTCCCGGAAGATGCGGACGTCCTCGTCCACCGGGGTGCCGATCCGGTGACGCCACACCTCGTGGGGACGCCACGCCTCATCGACCCGCTGGTAGAAGAGGTGGTCGTCGCCGACCCAGGTAGCCCCGTAGGCGATGCCGGTGATCTCGTCGGCCAGCAGTTCACCGGTCGTGAGGTCCCTGATCCGCAGGTCGAAGCGCTCATCGCCGGCGAGGTCGACGGAGTACGCCAGGTACCGGCCGTCAAGGGTGACGCTCGCCGCCCCCAGACTGAAGAACTCGTGACCCTCCGCCAGTTCATTGCTGTCGAGGATGACCTCCTCGCCCGGCGCGGGCTCACCCGGCACGATCTCGGGCGGGCTCCACGGTGCGGCGTCGTCGACCGGGACACGGCTGGAGATGCCGTAACTCTTGCCCTCCTCGGTGCGCGAGAAGTACCAGTACCGCCCGGCGCGGACCGGCAGGGACATGTCGGTCTCGCGGATACGCTCCTTCACCTCGCCGAAGATGGCGTCCTCCAGCGGTTTCAGGTGGGAGGTCCGGGAGTCGGTGTAGGCGTTCTCCGCCTCCAGGTACTCACGGACCGCCGGGTTGTCCTTCTCCCGGAGCCATTCGTAGTCGTCGTGGAACTCACGGCCGTGGAAGGAGCGGGTGTGCGGGATCTTCGCCGCGACCGGGGGAAGAGCCGGCACGGTCGCGGGCATCGGAGTAACTGAATCCATGTCGCCCGATCGTAGCCGTGACCGGTGGTGCCGCGGTCAGTAACCCGCGCAGGTGCCGATCCAGTCGGCGAAGCGCCTGCCCGAGATCCGCTCGTAGGCTTCGATGTAGCGCTCACGGGTGGCCTCGATGACCGAGCCCGGCAGTTCCGGCGGCGGGGTCTGGGACCTGATGTCCCAGCCGGACTTCGGGCCGGTCAGCCAGTTGCGCACGTACTGCTTGTCGAAGCTGGGCTGGACCCTGCCCTCCTCGTAGGTGTCCGCCGGCCAGTAGCGGGAGGAGTCCGGGGTGAGGACCTCGTCGCCGAGGACGAGGTTGCCGTCGGCGTCCAGGCCGAACTCGAACTTCGTGTCGGCGAGGATGATGCCGTGCGCGGCGGCGATGGCCGCGGCCTGGCTGTAGATGCTGATGGAGGCCGTGCGCAACTGCTCGGCACGGTCCTGCCCCAGGTCGGCGACGACCCGGTCGAAGCTGACGTTCTCGTCGTGGTCCCCGATCTCGGCCTTCGTCGCCGGGGTGAAGATCGGCTCCGGGAGTTCGGAGGCTTCGGTGAGCCCCTCGGGCAGCTCGACGCCGCACACGGTGCCGGTGCTGCGGTACTCCTTGAGCCCGGAACCGGTGAGGTAGCCGCGGACGACGCACTCGAAGGGCAGCATGTCCAGCTTGCGGCAGACCATCGCCCTGCCGAGGACCTTCTCGGGGATCCGCTCATCGTCGGCGGCTCCGGCGAGGTGGTTGGGGAAGTCAAGCGCGTCGAAGAAGAAGTCGCTCATCGCGGTCAGGACCCGCCCCTTGTCGGGGATGTCGGTGTCCAGGACGTAGTCGTAGGCGGAGATCCGGTCGGTGGCCACCATCAGGAGGGTGGTCTCATCGATCTCGTAGATCTCCCGCACCTTCCCCGCGGAAAAGTGCGTGTACTCGGACAAGTCAGGTCGCATGGGGGGAAAGTCTAGCCCGTACCGGGGCCGATCTCCACGCGGCCGTCGCACGGTCGGGGGCGGGCGTCACACGGCGGACTCCCGGCATACTCCCGGCATACTCCCGGATGAATCCCCGGCGTACACCCGGTGGCCCTAAAGTAGCTGTGGTCCGGATCTCACGACCCCTGTCGTCGTGGTCCAGCAACAGGTCGATTCCAGTTCGACCCTCCATTCCCGCGTTTCCACCCCTACGACGAAAGGCACCGCCATGAGCCGTACCCGGCTCCCCGGGCACATCCCCCGCCTGATCACGGCACTGGTCAGCAGTCTCGCCGTGGTCTGCGGCCTCACCGCCTGCATGAACGACACCGCCAAGGTGCCGGACGACTACATCTCGTTCTTCAGCAGCGAGCCGCAGAACCCGTTGATCCCGACCAACACCAACGAGGTCAACGGTGGCCAGGTCATCGAGAACCTCTTCACCGGCCTTGCCCGGTACACCCCCGACGGCGAGGTCCGCATGGGTGTGGCCGAATCGATCACGCCGAACAGCAACTCCACCTCGTTCCGGATCAGGCTCCGTGACGACTGGTCGTTCACCAACGGGGAGAGAGTCACCGCCGACTCCTTCATCGACGCCTGGAACTGGGCGGTCCGCCCGGACAACGCCCAGCTGCAGTCCGCTTTCTTCGCCCCGATCAAGGGCTACGACGACGTCGCCGGAACCACCGGTGAGGACGGTACCGTCACCGGTGCCACCGCCGACACGATGTCCGGTCTGACGAAGATCAGCGACACGGAGTTCACCATCACCCTCTCCGCACCGGACGCGACCTTCGGCTCCATGCTCGGGTTCTCCGCCTACGCCCCGTTGCCCTCGGTCTTCTACGACGACCCGAAGGCCTTCGGTGAGCACCCGGTCGGCAACGGGCCGTACATGATGGACGGGGACGATGCGTGGCAGCACAACGTCTCCATCGCGCTGAAGACCAACCCTGACTACCCGGGGGAGGACGCCCCGCAGAACCCCGGCATCGCTTTCGTCATGTATTCCTCGCCGACCACCGCCTACGCGGACCTGCAGTCCGGCGATCTCGACCACATGCGTGAGACGGTGGCCACCGAGGCCTACCCGACCTACGCCGCGGACTTCCCGGACAGTCACGACGACAAGCCGTACGCCGCGATCCAGAACTTCACCATCCCCGAGAACCTGCCCGGCTTCGCCACCGATGAGGAGGGACGCCTGCGTCGCGCGGCGATCTCCATGTCCATCGACCGGCAGCTGGTCATCGACAAGGTGTACTTCGGCACCCGTCAGATCGCCGAGGACTTCGGAGCACCGACCCTGGCCGGCGGTCTGCCGGACATCCCCGGCAAAGAGGTCCTCACCTACCGTCCCGAGAAGGCGAAGGAGCTGTGGGAGCGGGCGAACAGGATCCACCCCTGGGGTGGGCAGAAGTTCCAGATCGCCTACAACTCCGACGGCGGTCACCAGCAGTGGGTAGAGGCCGTGACCAACAGCATCCGCCAGAACCTGGGGATCGACGCCACCGGAAAGGCTTACCCGACCTTCAAGGCCATGCGTGACGACGTGGTGAACAAGACCGTCGGCGCTGCCTTCCGCTCCGGCTGGAACGCCGACTACCCGTCGATCGCGTCCTTCCTCGTCTCGAACTACCGCACCGGGGACTCGTCCAATGACGGCGACTACTCCAACCCGGAGTTCGACGCACTGCTCGCGGAGGCTGCGGCGCAGTCCAGCGCCGAGAAGGCACAGCCGATCTACGACCGGGCGCAGGCGATCCTCATGGAGGACCTGCCGCAGATCCCGCTGTGGTACTACGCGGCGTCCACCGCCTGGAGTCCCAGGCTGCACCATGTGCAGTCCGGCTGGCTAGGCATGCCCGTCTACACCGAGATCACGAAGGACGTGAACTGACATGTGGTGGTATCTCGGCAAGAGACTTCTCCAGCTCGTCCCCGTCTTCCTCGGGGCGACGTTCCTCATCTACGCGATGGTCTTCCTCACCCCCGGTGACCCGGTCCTCGCCCTGGCCGGCGACAAGGCCGCCGACCCTGCGGTACTCGACTCCATCCGTGAGCAGTACCACCTCGACAAGCCCTTCATCGTCCAGTACCTCATGTACCTCGGCGGGATCTTCCAGGGCGACCTCGGACTCACCTTCTCCGGTCGCGAGGTGACCACGGTGCTCGCCGAGGCCTTCCCGATCACCGTCCGGCTCGCCGTGATGGCCCTGGTCATCGAGACCGTCTTCGGCGTCGGTTTCGGCGTCGTCGCCGGTCTGAAGAAGGGCGGCTGGTTCGACTCGACCCTGTTGGTCGTCTCCCTGGTCATCATCGCCGTGCCGGTCTTCGTGCTCGGCTTCGTCGGTCAGTTCCTCTTCGGCATCCAGTGGGGCATCGTCCCGCCGACGGTCGGCTCCCACGGCTCGTTCACGAGGCTGCTGTTGCCGGCCTTCGTCCTCGGCCTCGTGTCCTTCGCCTACGTGCTACGACTGACCCGGTCCGAGGTCGCCCAGAACCTGCGCGCCGATTACGTCCGCACCGCCTCGGCCCGTGGCCTGTCCCGGCCGAGGGTCATCGCCGCCCATGTGCTGCGCAACTCGCTCATCCCGGTCGTCACCTTCATCGGTGCCGACTTCGCCGCCCTGCTCGGCGGCGCGATCGTCACCGAGGGCATCTTCAACATCCACGGTGTCGGCGGCCTGCTCTTCGAGGCGGTGAAGCTCGGGGAATCCCCGACGGTGGTCTCCGTGGTCACCGTACTGGTGATCATCTTCGTGCTCTCCAACCTCATCATCGACCTGCTCTACGCCCTGCTCGACCCGAGGATCCGCTATGCCTGAGCCAACGCACCCGAACACACGGCACACCCCGCCCACCCCGCTCCCCCGCGACGGCCGGTGGGTCGCCGAGGTGGAGACCGCCGACGTCCTGACCCGCGACCAGCGCCTGCCCGATGAGTCCCCCCGCGGCATCTGGGGCTCCGCCTGGGTCAACCTGCGGCGCCGACCCCTGTTCTGGGTCTCGGTCGTCATCATTGCCCTGGTCGCCCTCATCGCCCTGTTCCCGGGCCTGTTCTCCGGGACAGATCCCCGGGCGGCGAACCTCGAGGACTCCCTCGAGGGTGCCCGCTCAGGGCACCCCTTCGGCTTCACCCAGCAGGGCTACGACGTCTTCGCCCGCACCGTCTACGGGGCGCGCGCCTCGGTCGCGACCGGCGTCCTCACTACACTGGTGGTGACCGTCATCGGCATCATCGTCGGGGCGCTCGCCGGCTACTTCGGTGGCTGGGTGGACGCCCTCCTGTCCCGCCTCACCGACATCTTCTTCGCCATCCCGCTGCTGCTCGCCGGCATCGTCCTGATGCAGGCCTTCGACGTGCGCACCACCTGGACCGTGGTCCTGGTGCTGTCACTGTTCGGGTGGCCGCAGATGGCCCGCATGGTCCGTGGTGCGGTGATGCAGGCGAAGAACAACGACTACGTCCAGGCGTCCCGTGCCCTGGGCCTGTCGAAAACCGGCATCCTGGTCAAGCACATCCTGCCGAACTGCCTGGCACCGATCATCGTGATGACGACCACCAACCTGGGCATCTACATCGTCGCCGAGGCCACCCTGTCCTACCTGGGCATCGGGCTCCCCCCGGAGACGGTCTCCTGGGGCAACGACATCTCCACCGCGCAGTCGACCCTGCGTGTCGCCCCGGAGATCCTGTTCTACCCGGCGGGCGCGCTGGCGCTCACCGTGCTGGGGTTCATCCTGCTCGGTGACACGCTCAAGGACGCCCTCGACCCGAAGGAGCGCACCCGATGAGTGACGCAACCTCCCCCCTGCTGTCCCTCCGCAACGTCGACATCGCCTTCGGGACTCGCAGGAACCCGTTGCCGACCGTCTCCGACGTCAGTTTCGACATCTGGCCCGGCGAGACCGTCGCGGTGGTGGGCGAGTCGGGCTCGGGCAAGTCCACGACAGCGATGAGCATCATGGGTCTGCTGCCCGGTGGCGGGCACGTCACCGACGGCACGATCACCTTCGACGGCCGGGACATCACCCACCTCTCCGAACGGGAGTTCGCCGGCATCCGCGGCTCCGGGGTCGGTCTGGTCCCGCAGGACCCGATGAGCAACCTCAACCCGGTGTGGTCGATCGGCCACCACATCAGGGAGGCACTCAAGGCCAACAACGTCGCCTCCGGGTCCGCGGCGCACACCCGTGCCGTGGAGCTCCTGGAGGAGGCCGGGCTCACCGAGGCCGAGCGCCGGATCAACCAGTACCCGCACCAGTTCTCCGGTGGTCAGCGCCAGCGTGCGCTCATCGCCTGTGGTCTGGCGGCGCGTCCGAAACTGCTCATCGCCGATGAGCCGACCTCCGCGCTCGATGTGACGGTGCAGCAGCAGATCCTGGACCATCTGCAGGGACTGACCGAGGATCTCGGCACCGCCGTGCTGCTGATCACCCACGACCTCGGACTCGCCGCGGAGCGCGCCCAGCGCATCATCGTGATGAGCCAGGGCCGGATCGTGGAGGCGGGGCCGTCGCTGGAGATCCTGCAGGATCCGCAGCACCCTTACACGCGGAAGCTCGTGGCCTCCGCCCCGTCGATCGCGGCACGCCGCATCGACCTCGCGTCCGACAGAGCGGCCGGCGCAGCCGGGGACGCCGCAACCGACGAGTCCGCCTCCAACCTCATCGAGGTCACCGGACTGACGAAGATCTACCAGGTCGCCGGCGACAGGCCGTGGCGGAAGAAGGAGTTCACCGCCGCCAAGGACGTGAGCTTCTTCCTGCGCAGGGGACGCACCCTGGCGCTGGTCGGCGAGTCCGGCTCGGGGAAGTCGACGGTCGCGCAGATGGTGCTGGGGCTGCTGGAGCCCACCCGCGGCACGGTGACCTTCGACGGTGATGACGTCACCCACCTGGACAAGGCCGGCGAACTGGCGTTCCGGCGCCGCGTCCAGCCGGTGTTCCAGAACCCCTACGGGTCGGTGGACCCGATGTACTCGGTGTTCAACACCATCGCCGAGCCGCTGAAGATCCACCGGGTCGGGTCGGCGAAGGACCGCGAGAAGCGCGTCCGTGAGCTGCTGGACCTGGTGGCGATGCCCACCTCGATGCTGTCTCGCTACCCCGGGGAGCTCTCCGGCGGTCAGCGTCAGCGTGTGGCGATCGCCCGTGCGCTGGCACTGGGCCCGGAGGCACTGATCCTCGATGAGGCGGTCAGCGCACTCGACGTGCTGGTGCAGTCACAGGTGCTCGGCCTGCTCAACGACCTGCAACAGGAGATGGGCCTGACCTATCTCTTCATCACCCACGATCTCGCGGTGGTCAAGCAGATCGCCGATGAGACGCTGGTCATGCGGTCCGGCCGGATCGTGGAGCGCGGGGAGACCGACGCCCTGTTCGACGCCCCGGAGCAGGAGTACACCCGCCGGCTCATCGCCTCGATCCCGGGTGGGTCGCTGCCGCTCTACCAGGGCTAGGCCGCGGAACGCGGGGCCGGCGACCGGCCGAGGGCGGGAACGGGGGATCTCTACACGGTATCTCCCGCGTTCGCCACCCCCACAGGGAAAAAACCGGGCAGAAGACGGTGTGCGTCATCGCGCACCCACTCCCCCACACCTACCGCACCGTTACCCACCTGCACAGACCAGGAGACCCGGTGGCGATGCGCGCCACCCTCATTCGTGTGTGGAACACCTTCCGCACCCCGTTGCCGCGGGCCGCGACCTACCCCCGCAGTTACTTTCACGAACAATTTCTCCCTCCCCAGTGACTATAGTAGGACCCACGTCACACTCTGTGTCTACCGTCACAAAGGAGTTTTCTTCCGTGGAGAACCACATCGTCCGCGTCCATCCGTCCGCCGAGGACTTCCCCAAGAGCGAACACCTCGCCTGGAAGATCGCACAGGTCGCCGCCGATCCGGTGGCCGTGCCCACCGAGTCGGCGGAGATGGCCGTGAACCGGATCATCGACAACGCGTCCGTCGCCGTCGCCTCCGTACTGCGTCGCCCGCCGAGCACCGCCCGCGCCCAGGCCCTGTCCCGCCCGCAGACCCCCGGCTCCACCGTCTTCGGCGTCCCCGGCACCTTCGCCCCCGAGTGGGCAGCACTGGCCAACGGCGTGGCTGTCCGTGAGCTTGACTACCACGACACCTTCCTCGCCGCCGAGTACTCCCACCCCGGTGACAACATCCCGCCGATCCTCGCTGTCGCGCAGCGTCAGGCAGCGGCCAAGGGCCTCACCGGCGAGGACCTCATCCGCGGAATCGTCACCGGCTACGAGATCCAGGTCGACCTGGTCAAGGGCATCTGCCTCCACGAGCACAAGATCGACCCCGTCGCCCACCTCGGCCCGTCGGTCGCCGCCGGTATCGGCGCAATGCTCAAGCTCGACCCGGAGACCATCTACCAGGCCATCGGCCAGGCCCTCCACACCACCACCGCCACCCGCCAGTCCCGCAAGGGCCTGATCAGCTCCTGGAAGGCCTTCGCCCCGTCCTTCGCCGGCAAGATGGCCATCGAGTCCGTCGACCGTGCGATGCGCGGCGAGGGCGCCCCCGCCCCCATCTGGGAGGGTGAGGACGGCTTCATCGCCTGGATGCTCGACGGTAAGGACGCCGAGTACACCGTGCCGCTGCCCGCCGCCGGAGAAGGCAAGCGCGGCATCCTGGACACCTACACCAAGGAGCACTCCGCGGAGTACCAGTCCCAGGCCCCGATCGACCTGGCTTTCCGCCTTCGCAGCAGGATCGCCGACCTGAACGACATCGAGTCCATCGTGCTGCACACCAGCCACCACACCCACTACGTCATCGGCACCGGCGCGAACGATCCGCAGAAGTTCGACCCGGACGCCTCCCGCGAGACCCTCGACCACTCGGTGATGTACATTTTCGCCGTCGCCCTCGAGGACGGCGCCTGGGACTACAACACCTCCTACTCGAACGAACGCGCCCACCGTCCCTCCACCATCGAGCTGTGGAACAGGATCTCCACCGTCGAGGACCCGGAGTGGACGCGTCGCTACCACTCCAACGACCCGAAGGTGAAGGCGTTCGGCGCCAGGGCCGTCGTCACCCTCAAGGACGGCACCGTCATCGAGGACGAACTGGCCGTCGCCAACGCCCACCCGCTGGGTGCCCACCCCTTCGACCGCTCCCAGTACGAGGGCAAGTTCCGCAAGCTGGCCGACGGCCTGGTCGCGGAGAAGGAGCAGGACCGCTTCCTGGAGGCCGCCCGTAACGCCGCCTCCCTCGGCTCCGACGAGCTCGACCAGCTCACCGTCACATTCGACCCCGAGATCCTGGCGAAGGCCCCGGTCATCCCGGAGGGGATCCTCTGATGGCCGGCCTGTACTCCAGCAACCTCACCCCGACCGACCGCCGCAGGGCTTTCCGCGAGTCGCTGACCGATCCGGCGATCACCCGGCTTCCCGGCGCGTTCTCCCCGCTGGTCGCCCGGACGATCCAGGAGAAGGGCTTCGAGGGCGTCTACGTCTCCGGCGCCGTCGTCGCCGCCGACCTCGCCCTGCCGGACATCGGGCTGACCACTCTGACCGAGGTCGCCGGCCGGGCACGCCAGATCGCCCGCGCGACGGACCTGCCGGTCATGGTGGACGCCGACACCGGTTTCGGCGAGCCGATGTCCGCTGCCCGCACGGTCTCCGAACTGGAGGACGCCGGCATCGCCGGCTGCCACCTCGAAGACCAGGTCAACCCGAAGCGCTGCGGTCACCTCGACGGCAAGGAGGTCGTCCCCACCGACGTCATGCTCCGCCGCATCGGCGCCGCCGTGAAGGAGCGCCGCGACGACCAGTTCGTGATCTGTGCCCGGACCGACGCCGCCGGTGTCGAGGGTATCGACGCCGCCATCGAGCGTGCCAAGGCCTACGCCGACGCCGGTGCTGACCTCATCTTCACCGAGGCCCTGCACACCCCGGAGGAGTTCGCGAAGTTCCGCGCCGCCGTCGACACCCCCCTGCTGGCGAACATGACGGAGTTCGGCAAGTCGGAGCTGCTGTCCGCCCGGGAGCTGGAGAATCTCGGCATGAACGCCGTGATCTACCCGGTGACCACGCTGCGCATCGCCATGGGGCAGGTAGAGGAGGCGCTCGGCGACATCGCCGAGACCGGCACGCAGAAGGAGTGGCTGGGCCGTATGCAGCACCGCTCCCGCCTCTACGAGCTCCTGCGCTACTCCGAGTACAACGAATTCGACACCAGCGTCTTCACCTACTCGCGGGAGAACTACGACCCCACCGCCTGACCGGCGGAACAAGCTTCACCGACCACAGGAACCACCCGGACCAACACGGGGACCACCCCCACTCCACGCAAAGGAGCCGCACCATGAGCACCGAAGAGAACATCGAGATCAAGAAGGGCCTCGCAGGCGTCGTCGTCGACTACACCGCCGTGTCCAAGGTCGTCCCGGAGACCAACTCCCTGACCTACCGCGGCTACCCTGTCCAGGAACTCGTCGCGAACTGCACCTTCGAGGACGTCGCATACCTGCTGTGGAACGGCGAACTGCCGACCGCGGAGCAGAGGGCCGCCTTCGAGAAGACCGAGCGCTCGCAGCGTGAGGTGCCGCAGGCCCTGCTCGACATCATCGCCGGGCTGCCCGAGGACTGCCACCCCATGGATGTCTGCCGTACCGCGGCGTCCTGGCTGGGAACGCAGGACCCCGGGGCTGACGACCGCTCCGGTGACGGCGTCCGACGTATCGGCCTGAGCCTGCTGGCGAAGATGCCGACCGTCGTGGCCTGGGACATGCGCCGCCGCCGCGGTCAGGAGTTCATCGCCCCGGATCCGGAGCGCTCCATCGCGGAGAACTACCTCTACATGGCCTTCGGTGACGGGGAAGGTACCCCGGCCACCCAACCGGCCGACGTCGAGGCCTTCGACCAGTCGCTCACCCTCTACGCCGAGCACTCCTTCAACGCCTCGACCTTCACCGGCCGCGTCATCGCGTCCACCACCTCGGACACCTACTCCGCGGTCACCGGCGCCATCGGCGCTCTCAAGGGCCCGCTGCACGGTGGCGCCAACGAGGCCGTCATGCACAACTTCCTCGAGGTCGACGACCCGGACAAGGCCGAGGCCTGGGTGCTGGACAAGGCCGACAACAAGGAGAAGATCATGGGCTTCGGCCACCGCGTCTACAAGCGCGGTGACTCCCGGGTCCCGTCGATGGAGGCGGCGATGCGGCGCACCGCCGCCAACCACGACGGTGCCAAGTGGGTCGACATGTACGAGAAGATGCAGGCCGCGATGGACAAGCGGACCGGCATCCAGCCGTACCTCGACTTCCCGGCCGGCCCGACCTACTACATGCTCGGCATCGACATCCCCTTCTTCACCCCGATCTTCGTCATCGCCCGGGTGGTCGGTTGGACCGCGCACATCGCGGAGCAGAACGAGAACAACGCGCTGATCCGTCCACTGTCCGCCTACAACGGTGAGCCGCAGCGTTCCGTCCGGAGCTGATCCGGGCACGAGCCCGGGGTCCCCGCCCCGGCGTCCTGCACCACCGACTCCACCGCAACCGCCCGCGCCACCCCGTAACATTCGGGACACCGCGGGCGGTTCGCGTTCTTCCCGCCCGTTCCGCCACGAAAGGACACCTCGCATGGCTCCACAGAGTCTCCCCTCCTTCGACAAGATCCTCGTCGCCAACCGCGGCGAGATCGCCGTCCGCGCTTTCCGCGCCGCCTACGAGACCGGCGCCCGTACCGTCGCCGTCTACCCGCGCGAGGACCGCAACTCCTTCCACCGCGCCTTCGCCTCCGAGGCCGTACGCATCGGCACCGAGGGGTCCCCGGTCAGGGCCTACCTCGACATCGACGAGATCATCCGTGCCGCGAAGCAGACCGGCGCGGACGCCGTCTACCCCGGCTACGGTTTCCTCTCCGAGAACGCGCGGCTCGCCCGCGAGTGCGCAGAGAACGGCCTGACCTTCATCGGCCCCTCCCCCGAGACCCTCGAGCTCACCGGCGACAAGTCCGCCGCGGTCGAGGCCGCCCGCCGGGCGGGCCTGCCCATCCTCGACGATTCGGAGCCCAGCGCCGACATCGACGAGATCGTCTCCTTCGCCGCAGGACGCACCTATCCGCTGTTCATCAAGGCGGTCGCCGGTGGTGGCGGGCGGGGTATGCGCTTCGTGGCGTCCCCCGACGAGCTCGCCGAGCGCGCCGCCGAGGCGTCCCGCGAGGCCGCCGCCGCCTTCGGTGACGGCCGGGTGTACATTGAGCGCGCGGTGATCAACCCGCAGCACATCGAGGTGCAGATCCTCGGTGACCGGACCGGTGACATCATCCACCTCTACGAGCGGGACTGTTCCCTGCAGCGCCGCCACCAGAAGGTGGTGGAGATCGCTCCGGCCCAGCACCTCGACCCGGCGCTGCGTGAGAGGATCTGCGCGGACGCCGTGAAGTTCTGCCGCGAGATCAACTACTACGGTGCCGGAACCGTGGAGTTCCTCGTCGACGAGGCTGGCAACCACGTCTTCATCGAGATGAATCCGCGCATCCAGGTCGAGCACACCGTCACCGAAGAGGTCACCTCCGTCGACCTGGTGAAGGCCCAGATGCACATCGCCGCCGGCGCGACACTGGCGGACCTCGGCCTGCGCCAGGAGAACATCGTCACCCGGGGTGCCGCCCTGCAGTGCCGCATCACCACCGAGGACCCGAACAACGGCTTCCGCCCGGACACCGGCACCATCACCGCCTACCGTTCCCCGGGCGGCGCGGGTGTCCGCCTCGACGGGGCGGCCAGCCTCGGTGGCGAGATCACCGCGCACTTCGACTCCATGCTCGTGAAGATGACCTGCCGGGGCTCCGACTTCGCCCAGGCCGTCGCCCGTGCCCAGCGCGCGCTCAACGAGTTCACCGTCTCAGGTGTGGCGACGAACATCGGCTTCCTGCGTGCCCTGCTGCGCGAGGATGATTTCCAGCATCACCGGATCTCGACCTCCTTCATCGCGGACCACCCGTGGCTGCTGCAGGCCCCGCCGGCCGACGACGAGGCCGGCCGCCTGCTCGACTACCTGGCCGATGTCACGGTGAACCGGCCGAACGGGGTGCGTCCGACCGAGGTTGTCCCGCACCGCAAACTCCCGGCGGTCGTCCCGGTGAAGGACGCCACCACCGCCGGCGACAACGGTGACGGCACCACCCTGCCCCGGGGCTCCCGTGACCTCCTGCTGGAGGTCGGCCCGGCGGAGTTCGCGAAGCGTCTCCGGGCGCAGGAGGCGCTGGCGGTCACCGACACCACCTTCCGCGACGCCCACCAGTCACTGCTCGCCACCCGGGTGCGCACCACTGCCCTGGTGGACGCCGCGGAGGCCGTCGCCCGGCTCACCCCGGAGCTGCTGAGTGTCGAGGCCTGGGGTGGCGCGACCTACGACGTCGCCCTGCAGTTCCTCCACGAGGACCCGTGGGAGCGGCTCGACCAGCTGCGCGCCGCGATGCCGAACACCAACATCCAGATGCTGTTGCGCGGCCGCAACACCGTCGGTTACACGCCCTACCCGGACGTGGTCTGCCGGTCGTTCGTCGCCGAGGCCGCGACCTCCGGTGTGGACATCTTCCGCATCTTCGACGCCCTCAACGACATCTCACAGATGCGCACCGCGATCGACGCGGTCCTGGAGACCGGTACCGGTGTCGCCGAGGTGGCGATGGCCTACTCCGGCGACCTCTCGGACCCGGCCGAGGACCTCTACACCCTCGACTACTACCTGCGGCTCGCCGAGCAGGTCGTCGAGTCCGGGGCACACGTGCTGGCGATCAAGGACATGGCCGGGCTGCTGCGCCCCGCCGCAGCGTCGACCCTGGTCACCGCGCTGCGCAGAAACTTCGACCTGCCGGTGCACGTCCACACCCATGACACCGCCGGAGGTCAGCTGGCGACCTACCTCGCCGCCGCGCAGGCCGGGGCGGACGCCGTCGACGGGGCATCCGCCGCAATGGCCGGGACGACCTCCCAGCCGTCACTGTCGGCGATTGTCGCCGCCTTCGCGCACACCGGGCGGGACACCGGACTGTCGTTGGACGCGGTGAACTCCCTGGAGCCCTACTGGGAGGCCGTCCGTGCCCTCTACGGTCCCTTCGAGTCCGGTCTGCCGGGGCCGACGGGTCGGGTGTACACCCACGAGATCCCCGGTGGCCAGCTGTCCAACCTGCGGACCCAGGCTGTCGCCCTGGGTCTCGGCGACCGTTTCGAGCTCATCGAGGACGCGTACGCGGGTGTCAACAGGCTGCTCGGCCGTCCGACGAAGGTCACCCCCTCGTCCAAGGTCGTCGGCGATCTGGCACTGCACCTCGTCGGTGCCGGAGTGACCGTCGAGGAGTTCGCGGCGGATCCGCAGCACTACGACATCCCCGCCTCGGTCATCGCCTTCCTGCGTGGTGAGCTGGGCACCCCGCCCGGTGGGTGGCCGGAACCGCTGCGCACCGAGGCCCTGGAGGGCCGCGGCTCCACGGCGTCCCGCGTGGTCGAGGTGCCGGCCGAGGAGGAGTCCGTCCTGTCGTCAGGCTCCTCGCCCGAACGACGTGACGCGCTCAGCCGCCTGCTGTTCCCGAAGGAGACCGCTGGTTTCGACGAGCACCGACGCCAGTTCGGTGACGTCTCCGTGCTCACCGACCGGCAGTTCTTCTACGGGCTCAAGGAGGGTGAGGAGACCGCTGTGCGGATCAAGGGAAATCCGCCGCTGGTGGTCCGCCTCGACGCCGTCGGCGAGCCGGACGAGAAGGGGATGCGCCAGGTCGTGGCGAACGTCAACGGCCAGATCCGACCGATGAGGGTGCGTGACCGCTCCGTCGAATCCGTCACCGCCGCCGCGGAGAAGGCCGACCCGTCCGTCGACGGACAGGTCGCCGCCCCCTTCGCCGGTGCCGTCACCGTCACGGCGAAGGTCGGTGATGAGGTGGCCGCCGGGGACGCCGTCGCCGTCATCGAGGCGATGAAGATGGAGGCCACCATCACCACCCCGGTCGCCGGTACCGTCGCCCGGGTTGTCATGACCAAGCCGACCAAGGTGGAGGGCGGCGACCTGCTCATCGTCGTGGAGTAGCTCCCGACCTCCCTTCCGCGGTGCCCCGCCGGCCCGGGGCCACGTCCCACAGACGTGGCCCCGGACCGGCGGGGCCGATGCGTTTCATCACCATCGTCGAGGTCAACCGCTCCACCCCCGGCAGCGTGCCCAGCACGGTGTCGTAGAGCTCCTGGTAGCCGGCGAGATCCCGGCTCAGGGTCCGCAGGATGTAGTCGGTCTCCCCGAACAGTCTCTCCGCGGAGACGATCGCCGGCTCCCTGACCACCGCCGCCTCGAAGGCTGCGACGGTCGACTGGTCGGTGCGCCCCATCGTCACCATGACCAGTGCCTCAAAGCTCAGTCCGAGGGCCGCCGGATCGATCTCGGCGTGGTAGCCGCGGATCACGCCCTCGCGTTCCATGTCCTTCAGCCGCCGGTGGCAGGCGGAGACGCTGAGCCGGGCCCTTCGTGCGAGATCCGTGACACTCATCCTCCCGTCCCACTGCAACTGCGCAATAATTTCCCGACCTATGGCATCCATGTCGATGATTATTGCATGACTTCTCCGTATATCCGGGAAAGTGCGGAACACTTCCGCAGGGATTCGCCATAAGCTTCTTACCTGTGGAAACAACTCTGGTCCTCCAGTTCGCGCTCACCGCCGGACTCTTCGCGGTCATGCCCGGCGCCGACTGGGCCTACGCCATCACCGCAGGCCTGCGGGCCCGGTCCATCGTCCCGCCGATCCTCGGGTTGGCCAGTGGATACATCCTCGTCGTCTCGGTGATCGCGGTGGGGGTCGGCTCACTCGTCGCGTCCTCCCCGAACATCCTCACGGTACTGACCGTGGCCGGGGCGTCGTACATCCTCTGGCTGGGGGTGACGACACTGCTCGCGGTGAAGAGCGGCGACGGGGCACTTGTCGCCGTGGACTCCGACCCTGGTGCCGGTGCCGGGGGTTCCGCCGGGACGGCGCACCACGGCAGCCTCCACCTGTACCTTCGCGGCCTGGGTGTCAGCAGCATCAACCCCAAGGGACTCATGCTCCTGCTCGCCCTGCTCCCCCAGTTCCTCACCGAGGGCGGCTGGGCCTCCGGGATCCAGATGGCCCTGCTCGGTGGGATCTTCATCCTCGAGATCCTCGTGGTCTACTCCGGGGTCGCGATGACGGCCCGGTCCCTGCTGCGTTCCCGGCCCCGGCTGAGCCTCGCAGTCAGCGTGGCCTCCGGCCTGTTCCTCACCGTGTTCGGCACCTGGCTGCTCCTGGAGCAGCTCGGTCCGGTGGTGTGACCGCCGTCTGCTGGCTACGCGGCGACGTCGAAGAACGACCCGATGCCGTACGTCACCGCCAGTCCGAGGGCGCCGCCGCCGACCAGACGCAGGCACGACCGCAGCACCGGGTTGCCCGCGAGCTTCGCCGAGACACACCCGGTGACCGCCAGAGCCAGCAGCGTCACCACGGCCACCACAACCGCAGCCACCGGATGAGGGGCGACCAGTACCGCCAGCATCGGCAGCAGCGCCCCCAGGATGAAGGACACCGCCGAAGACCCCGCCGCCGCCCACGGACTGGTGAGGTCGTCCTCGTCGATCCCCAGCTCCAGCTGCAGGTGCGCTGCCAGTGGATCTCCGGCCCCGATCTCCTCCGCAGCCTGCCGGGCGGTCGCCGCGGAGATCCCGTAGCCCTCGAGGATCTGGGCCATCTCGTCGGTCTCCTCCACCGGCATCTGGGCGAGCTCCCCGGTCTCCTTCGCGATGAGTGATCTCTCACTGTCACGCTGCGCGGACACGGAGACGTACTCCCCCAACGCCATCGACACCGCCCCGGCGACTGCGGCGGACAGTCCTGCGGTGAACACCGCCGTGGCCCCCGCCCCGGTGGCGATCACGCCGAGCAGCAGGGCGGAGGTCGAGACGATTCCGTCGTTCGCCCCGAGGACGCCGGCCCTCAGGGTGTTGAGCCGCGAGCTGACGGACGTGGCGTGCGCTTCGCCGGGGTGCGGTGTGGTCATACCGTCAGAATAGGTGGCCCGCCCACACCACGCCCATCATGGGGGCCCTACCCTGCGGGACGCAGCCGTGGGCGTCCTACAGGATGTCCCCGGGGGCGTAGGCTGCGGCCTCCGGATGGGCCGCCACGACCGCGGCGACGCGGGCGAGGACACGGTCGGTCTGATCCTCCGCGGCACCGATGAAGGCGTGCCGGTCCGCGAGCGCCTCGGTGAGGGCGGCCGCGTCCAACGGGAGACGCTCATCGGCGGCGAGGCGTTCGACGAGGTCCTGTCCGCCACCGTTCTCACGCATGTTCAGCGCGACAGCAACGGCGTTCTCCTTGATGACCTCGTGAGCGGTCTCGCGGCCGACCCCGGCGCGCACCGCGGCCATGAGGATGCGGGTGGTGGCGAGGAACGGCAGGTAACGCTCCAGTTCGCGGTCGATCATCGCGGGGAAGGCACCGAACTCGGACAGCACGGTCAGGAAGGTCTCACACTGGCCGTCGAAGGCGAAGAAGGCGTCCGGCAGGGCCACACGACGCACCACCGAGCAGAAGACGTCGCCCTCGTTCCACTGGGAACCGGCGAGGTCGGAGGCCATGGTCATGTAGCCGCGGAGGATGATCTGCATCCCGCCGACGCGCTCACAGGACCGGGCGTTCATCTTGTGCGGCATGGCAGACGAGCCGACCTGGCCCTCCTTGAAGCCCTCGGTGACCGTCTCGTTGCCGGCCATCAGACGGATGGTCATCGACAGCGAGGACATCGCCGCACCGATCTCCACCAGGGCAGAGAGGGCGTCGAAGTCGAGGGAACGTGGGTAGACCTGGCCGACGGAGTCGAAGATGCGGGAGAAACCGAGCTCGGCGGCGATCCGCTTCTCGAAGGCGGCGAGCTTCTCGACGTCGCCGCCGAGCAGGTCGAGCATGTCCTGGCTGGTACCCATCGGTCCCTTGATGCCGCGCAGCGGGTAACGGTCCAGCAGGTTCTCGACGCGCTCGATGCCGATCATCAGCTCGTCGGCGGCGGAGGCGAACCGCTTGCCGAGCGTCGTGGCCTGGGCGGCGACGTTGTGGGAGCGGCCGGCCATGACGAGGGTCCTGTACTGTGCGGCGCGCTCGGCGATGCGGGCGAGTACGGCGACGGCCTTGTCGCGGGCGATCTCCAGGGAGCGGCGGATCTGCAGCTGCTCCACGTTCTCGGTGAGGTCACGGGAGGTCATGCCCTTGTGGATGTCCTCGTGGCCGGCCAGCGCGTTGAACTCCTCGATGCGGGCCTTGACGTCGTGCCGGGTGACCTTCTCCCGTTCGGCGATGGAGGCCAGGTCGATCTGCTCGATGACGCGTTCGTAGTCCTCGATCGCGCCGTCGGCGATGTCCACCCCCATCTCCTTCTGGGCCTTCATCACGGCGATCCACAGGCGGCGCTCGGCGAGGATCTTGTCCTCGGGGCTCCAGATGCGGGTCAGTGCGGGGGAGGCGTAGCGGTCAGCCAGGACGTTGGAGATCTTCTTCTTGTCAGCCACGGTGACCAGTATCCCACACGGCGCGTCGACGTCTGTCCCATGCCTACTGGCGTGCCTGTGGTCGCCCGGTTCCGTACACGATCGTGACGTTTCGGGAGGACGCAGACAACGGCTTTTTCGACTATGCGGTCGACCTGGGCGGCGCCGTCGTCGAGGTCTCCGACATCGGCACGGACCTGGTCCCCGACTACCTGAGCAATGAACAGCAGGCGCTCGCCGCGCTGGATCCGGACCTCATCCTCTCCTCCGACGTCCGCCACAAGGACTGGTCACAAGGACTGGCCACAAGGACTGGTACGACAAGCTCACCGGCGAGTCGCTCGGGAAGAAGGACGAGGCCCAGCAACGGCTCGACGATCTCACCGACCGGGCAGGACGCATCGGCGACCGCATCGCGGACGCAGACGGCAGCAACCTCGCTGACGCCGATGTCAGCGTCGTCCGCATCAGGGACGCCAACACGATCCGCCTCTACGGTGAGGACACGTTCTCCGGCCCGGTGCTGAAGATAGCGGGCCTCACCCGCCCGGAGAACCAGATCTCCGGGTATCCGGGTCAGGACTACGGCATGTACGTCGTCTCCCGGGAGAACCTCGACCAGGCGGACGCCGACTGACGCGGTGATGTCACCGCCCGTAGTGGTACCGGCAGGAGACGATCTGCACCTGCGTCTCCGTGACCTTGTGGACGAGCCGGTGTTCATCGGTGATCCGGCGTGACCAGAATCCGGAGAAGTCGTGCTTCAGCGGTTCCGGTTTGCCGATACCCTCGTTGCCGTTACGGACGACGTCAGCGATCAGCGTGTTGATCCGCTTCAGCACCTTGCGGTCCTGTTTCTGCCACCACAGGTAGTCTTCCCACCCCGCGGTGGACCAGACCAGCAGCACCTCAGCTCTCCGGATCGATCAGGCCATGCTCGACGCCAGCCCCGGCGTCCAGTTCCTCCATCGCGTCGAGAATGCGCCGGGCATTGGCCGGCGAGCGCATCAGATACGCGGTCTCGCGCAGCGACTCGTAGTCGTCCAGGGAGACCATCACCACAGGGTCATGCCCGGACCGTGTGATGATGACCGGTTCCCGGTCCTCAGTGACCGAGTCCAGGATCTCCGCGTACCGCTTCCGCGATTCGGTGTAGTTCATCGTCCTCATCGGAACACCCTTCTCATAGGTACAGAAAACCGTACCTGATGGTCACCGTGAACGGTACCCCTCCCGTTCCCGCCACTGCAGCGGCGACAGACCATGGAAGTTGCGGAATGCTCTGCTGAAACTCGAAAGC
This sequence comes from uncultured Corynebacterium sp., assembly GCF_902782855.1. Classification (GTDB taxonomy): domain Bacteria; phylum Actinomycetota; class Actinomycetes; order Mycobacteriales; family Mycobacteriaceae; genus Corynebacterium. Next base: position 113 of record NZ_CACZOO010000011.1, on the reverse strand, counting down.
TTCGCATAGCCGACCCGCCTGCCCACCGTTGACGGTGCCGCCCCCTTCGTCAGCATGGTGCGGGCTGCCCGCATCCGGGCAGCGCAAGTCCACTGTGCGTATGTCATCCCTGT
>NZ_CACZOO010000010.1 GCF_902782855.1 uncultured Corynebacterium sp. | reverse complement strand
CTTCCAGTCCAGGACGATCTTCGTCACACCGAAATCACTGTCCGCCCCGGCGAAGTCACGGAAGTGATCGACCAGATAGCAGACCCGGTCATGCTCCGGCCCCTCCGGACTCACCTCCACCAGTGCCAGGCGGTGATCGGCACCGGTGTTCTTCGCCGTCAGTACCTCCCGGTGGGTGATCACGAAATCCTCCGCACCGGAGATCCGTCCCTTGACCTCGATGATCACCGAGGCCTGGGCGGATTTCGGCCACCGGGACGCGACATCGAAACCGGGATTGTTGTGCGGCATCTCCACAGGAACCCGGCCCAGGGCACGCTCCGCGGCGAGCACCACGTCCACCGCCCTGCGGTCCACCTCGGCGGTGTCCTTCGCGTGCTGGTCGACGTCGTCCCAGTCAGCACCGGTCAACAGATTCACCAGGCCCTGCGGCAGCACCAGGGCCCGGGCTACGATCCGTGGCGGGGAAGGGGACAGGCGCCGTTGCAGCGCGAGTTGGTCCTCCCGCTCCTGCAGCCGGGCGGACAGCGCATGGACCTGCTTCATCAGTGAGGCATGGGACTGCTTCGGGGCGCGCTTCACCTCACCGCGATCGAACAGTGCCTGCTGTTCGCGTGCCTCCAGGGCAGCCTTCGCCAGATAGTCCATCTGGTCCGACAGGCGTCGGTGCACCAGGGAAGACACCCGGTCCAGCTCGGGCAGAATCCGGTCGCGGGTGGCCTGCAACACCGGATGCAGGCGGGACGCCGTGACAGCGTCCCGCACCCGCTCGGTGAGGTTCCCGGACAGCCAGTCGCTGTCGAGGCCCGCGGCGGCCACCGCCTGCTCGGCGGTGATCTCCTCCGGCAGGGGATCGAAGTCGAGGTACGGGGCCATGCCGGCGTCCTCATCCGTGCCATCCGGATTGACCCGCAGGTAGGCGAACTCCTTCGCCTGGGCGATGCCGGTACCGTCGAGTACCTCGATCATCGTCGCCGCCAACATCCACGGCTGTATCCCCGGATCATTCGGGTCGACAAGGACGGTCCCGGCTTCCAACACATCGCTGAGGTCCCTCACTGACAGGTCGACCAGGGAATCCAGCAACGGATGACCCGGTGCGATGAACTCCGCCCGCTCCGTCCGGTCGGCGATGGTGGGGTCGAAGGTTACCAGGTCATACCTGTCGGCGACCGGGGTTCCGTGCTGCCGTGCCCAGTCGGTCACCGCAGTCGGCAGCCGACGGACCGCCGCTGTGCCCTTTGCCTTACGCACGAGGCGTCCACCCTGGTGCTCCAGGGCACGGGTGAAGAACTGGGCGATGTAGTGGGGCTGGAGTTTGCGGGCACGGGCGGCGTCCATCGCCTCCCGCATCCGGTCCAGGTCTGCTGCCGTGAAGGTCTCCTCGGCCAGTGCACGTTCGGCCATGAGCTCGTCCAGGCCGTGGGCGACCTGGTCGTCGATGATCCGCTCGATCTCCTCCTGGCGGGCAGGATCATCAATGTAGAGGACCGCATCCATGATGAGGTCCTTCAGTGACCTGTCCTGGAATGCGTCCCCCAGCACATCGAAGACCGGACGGTCCAGGGCCCTGCGCTGGACCTCCATCTTCTCCAGCAGGCGCTTGTACACCGCACCCTCGCGGGTCTCGTCGGCGACGAGGTTCCAGAGCTCGCAGACATGCTTCTGCCCGATGCGGTGGATCCGGCCGAAGCGCTGCTCGATCCGGTTCGGGTTCCACGGCAGGTCGTAGTTCACCATGAGGTGAGCCGCCTGCAGGTTCAGGCCTTCGCCGGCGGCGTCGGTGGCGCCGAGATACTGGACGCCGTCATCATTGGTGAAGTTCGCGGTGATGCGCTGGCGTTCCAGACGGTTCGTCCCGCCGTGGATGGTGACGACCGACCGTGGATCGGCGGTGACTGTCCGGATCCGAGTGACCAGGTAGTTCAGCGTGTCCCGGTGCTCGGTGAAGATGATGAGCTTGCGGCGCTGCCCGGTCGCCTGGTTGGTCAGCGTCTCATCCTCGATGATCCGACGCAGCTCACTCCACTTCCGGTCCTCGCCGCTGAGCACCACGGTGTGTGCCGTGGAGACCAGGTGGTCGAGCTCCACGAGTTCCGCATCGAGCTCCGGCAGAGTGCGTGCCGCGGTCGCCGGGGTGATGAGGGTCGCTTCCTCGGCGTCCTCCACCTCGCTGGCGGCGTAGTCGTCGAGCGAGTCCGCGTCATAGAGATCGGAGATCACGGGCATCGGCCCGGTGAAACCGTGGCCGTTCCACCAGAGATCGCGTCCTTCCTGCGACGCCTGCTCCAGCTCAGTGCGGTAGGACGCCAGCTTGTCGAGCCGTCGCTTCAGCGAGTTCCAGATGGCGTAGGGGCTGGACGCCAGCCGTCGCTGCAGCACGGTCAGTGCGAAGCCGACGGTGCGACCGGCCGCGTCGTTGAGGGAGTTCTCCGCCCGCTTCATCTGTGTCCGGACGTACTCGGTGACCTCCTCATACAGGCGCATTTCCGGATCACTGAGTTCGTAGGGGGCCGTGACCGCGATGCGCTCGGGGAACAGGGGGCGCCCCTCGAAGGTGAGCAGCTCCTCCTTCACCATGCGGCGCATCAGACCGGTGGTGTCCACGTCTTCGGTACCGGTCTGGAACGCGCCCTCGAACCGGTCGGGATCCAACAGGGAGAGGAATGCCTGGAACGCCTCATTGTCACCGTTGTGCGGGGTGGCGGTCAGCAGCAGGAGGTTCCGGGAGATGTCCCGCAGCATCTCACCGAGCTGGAAGCGACGGGTCTTCTTCAGCTCATTGCGGAACCCCGCAGACGCGGACATCCGGTGCGCCTCATCCACGATCGTCAGATCCCAGTGGGTGCCCTTGAGCAGCGGCAGCAACTCCTCGTCACTGCGGGCCACGGCATCCATCCGGACGATAAGCAGGTCGTGGTCGGTGAAGGGATTGCCGGTGGCGGAGGCTTCCACAGCTCCGGGGGACAGAATATGGAAGTGCAGGCCGAACTTCTCCCGCAACTCCTCCTGCCACTGCGGGGCCAGCCCACCGGGGCAGACGATGAGGCAGCGCTCCACGTCGCCGCGCAGAATGAGCTCTTTGATGTAGAGCCCGGACATGATGGTCTTTCCGGCGCCGGGGTCATCTGCCAGCAGGAAGTGCAGGGGAATGCGAGGCAGCATCTCCTCGTAGACCGCACGGATCTGATGGGGCAGGGGCTGGATGTCGCTGGAGGTGACCGCGAGCATCGGGTCGTGCAGGCCGGCGGTCTGGATTCGCAGAGCCTCGGCGGCGAGACGGAACTCCGCGGCGTCTCCGGTGAAGAGGTTCGCGTCTGCCGGGTTCTGAACGCTGAGCAGGGGGAGGTCGTCCTCGAAGACGACAGTCTCCTGAAGCGCTCCGTCAGGATGGCGGTAGGTGATCGTGGCGCCGGATGTGGAACGGACGGTGCGGATGATCTCGACCGGGTGCTCGCTGATGCCGAGAAGCTGCAGGCCAGGGATCAGATCATCGACGCTGAGAGTCGGTGTGCCAGCGGCCCGATGATCGGTGTGCATGGATGCTCCAGGTGAGGAAGGACGTAGGTGAAGTGAACAATACCCGATAAGCACAATATACTGTGCGGACAGTACGCCGTTCGGGGGAGACAGTTGAACGCTGTGTATACCCCGCCCCCCGACCTCGACTGGAAGACCTACGCGTCTGAGGTGGCGTACCGGGTGAAGCAGCTGCGGGGTGACCTGGAACTGACGCAGGAGGCGCTGGCGGAGCGGGCGGGGATCAGCCGGAATCAGATCCAGAACATCGAACGCGGACACGGCACGGGGGTGAACGGTCGCGTCACCAACATGTCGATGGAGCACGTCTACCGGTTGGCCTACGCGCTGAAGGTCCCGCCGATCGTGTTGCTGCCTGACGTGGAGAAGGAGGTGGTTCCGCGCTGCCGGTCAGCCGAGCATCGCGAGCCGATGGAGAACCTCATGCACCGGACCATCGAGGTCGATGTCACCTGGCCCCGCGGTGTGCGGGTGGTGAAGCCCGGGGAAAACGAGGACTGACGCCCCGAGGTCAGCCCTTAACGAGTCGCAGCTGCGGCGTTGTCGATGACTGCCTATGGGACGGTGCCGTGGAGTTCCGGGTTTCCCTGGAGTTGGCAGTTACCGCGTGGACCTGTGTGCTGAAGGTCAGTGCGTGGACGTCGTTGACCGGTAGCGACAGATCCTCAGCGATACGGTCGGCGGTGGTCCGTTTGTCGGCGGCGTCCGGCCCGAAGATGTGGGTGAAGATCCGGGACCGCTCATGATGCGCCATACCGCCAGGTTCCCCGGTACGGAAGCCTCGGCGGGCGAGGGCGGAACAGAGCCGTCGGTAGCCGGCGTCATCGGTACGTCCGCTGCGTAGCAGGGCCTTGGCGGTCATCATGGCGGACACCTTGAAGGTTGAGCGAAATGCCAGCACCTGGTCGACCGAGGGATGTCGCGTCAGACGTTCCGAGACACTCGATGCCGGTGCGAGGAATTCGGCGGCAAAACGGTCGGCGTCCTCCTCCTGTCGGTGGTGGGCATCGGCGTCGTTTCCGACGTAGGACGGATGGAGGATCAGATGGCCGAGTTCATGGGCGACATCGAAGCGTGACCTCTCGGGGGTCTTGCTGCGGGAAAGGAAGATGTAGGGATTTCCGTCCGACCAACCAGAGAATGCATCGACGACATCCGCAACCGGTGGAAGACCGTAGACGCGGATGCCCTTCGCCTCGCACAACTGCACGATGTTCGGAAGCGGGCCTTCCCCGAGCCCCCACATCAGGCGGAGGGTCTGTGCGGCGAGGACCGCGTCAGACACCTCCAGTTCATCGACTGCGGGAGCGTGGGCAGATGACCAGGAAGGACGGGTGAACCGACGGTCGATCCACCGGTCAACCATGACACCGAAAGTTCCGGCGGCGACGGCGGCGTGCCGGTGGACGGCGGCAGCACGTCGGCCTGCCCGGAAGTTGACTTCATCCACGGACAGGCTCGGAAGGGCGGTGTCGGCGAAGTAGCCACAGGTATCTGCAGGACCGTCGCGAGATCTTCGGCGACGCGCGCCGGGGCACCGTCGGACACGTAGCGGGACCAGGTTCTGGCGGTGACACCGAGTTGCCGGGACACCTCCGCCTTTGAGATGCCTCGCCGCATCCGGGCAACCTCGGTGCGGTCACCACTGAGCCGTAAGTTGTCCGCAGTGTGACTGCTGGATGGGGAAGTGGACATCACCTCATTTTATCCGCTGCGCCGGGTAGAATTACCCGTCATGAACACCGCGCAGGACCACGACTACAGGACCGAGGACCAGAAGGTCGCCGCTGTCGCCGCGTCGATGACCATGGCGGGCCAGCCGGTGACACCGGAGACGGAGCTGGAGGGTCGCAGGATCCTCCGGGGAGAGATCTCCGCTGACCAGTCGGTGCTGAACCTGCTGGAACAGCAGGGTTACGGGAACACGCCCAGAGCGCAGGAACTTCGACGCCGGATCGCGACAGGGGAATAGGGGACAGGCCATGGGGGATTCAGCGGGGGACGCACCGGAGAACTACTTCGGGATCACGGACAGTGCTGAACTGGAAGCGCTGGGAGGCGAGCTCGCAGCCAGGCGCCTGTACGAACTCGAAAGATCCGCCCCGCTCACGAGCTTCACCCGGGACGACCTGTGCCAAGTGCACAGTTACCTCATGCCGGACATCTACCCCTGGGCAGGACAGCTTCGCAGCGGCGAGGTCGGTGCGATGGGCATGGCGATGTGCCGGGCGCAGTACGTTGACCAGGAACTCGACCGGGTGTTCCGGGACATTGCCCGGCGTCCGCCGTCGACCTCGGATGTGGATGCCGCCGTCGTCACCGTCGCCGACCACTGGGCAGAGCTGACGATGGTCCACCCCTTCCGCGACGGGAACTCCCGGACGCAACGCTTCTTCTTCGACCAGATGCTCCGCCACGCCGGGTGGTCCGTGGACTGGACGCTGATCAGTGCCGAACAGGTCCACGCCGCCCGCTATGTCGGTGCCGCCACCGTGGATGCCTCCTACCTCGCCCAGGTACTCCGGCCCGGCGTCCTCCCCGCAACGGAGTCCGGTGCCGCATCATCCGGGTCGTCATCCCTGTCAGCTACGGGAGGACGCCGCGACAACCGGTCCGCCGCTGAGATCTTCCACGACATGATGGCCTTCCGGCGGACACATCCCCGTGGCGTCCCGTACCGCACGCGACCGTAATCCGGGACCGGCAGATCTTCGATGAGAGCTCCGGGTCGGGCGCTCCAGGTTGGTCTGGCGTCGGGAAACCAACCTGGAGCGCCCGACCTGCGGCTGAGGTGCGCAGCGATAGACCGCAGAGCGGGGCGTCCCACACCGCCGAAGGGGAGCCCCGCCGCGGTAGCGGAGGCCTCGTTGACGAAGGACATGCCGACCTCCGGCCGCGCCGCCGTCCGCTCCGCCAACTCCAGGTCCGTGCCCCACACCGAACCCGACAGTCCGTAGTCGGAGTCGTTGGCGATCCGCACGGCGTCCTCCACGTCGGTGGTGCGGTACACGATGGCGACCGGCCCGAAGATCTCGTTGCAGCCCACGTCGGCCGACGGATCGACGTCGGTGAGCAGGGTCGGCTCCATGAACGCGCCGGGCCGCTCCAACGCCCGACCACCGACGCGTACTGTCGCCGTCCCCTCGGAGGACGCCGCCTCCAGCCGCTCGACGATCTCGTCACGGGCGTCGACCGAGGACAGCGGGCCGACATCGGCCTCCGGATCGTCCCACTCGCCGGGCCGCAGCGCACTGATCCGCCGCTCCAGGCCGGAGATGACGCGGTCGTAGTCGTCATCCAGGACGATCAGCCGCTTCGGCGCATTGCACGCCTGGCCGGTGTTGTACATCCGCAGACCCACATAGCGGTCGAGGACACGGTCCATGTCCTTGTCCGAGAGACCGCCGAGGACGACGAAGGCGTCCATCTGGGAACCCGAGGCGTAGATGTTCTGGAACACGCCTTCCGGCAGGCCGGCGTCCTCCAGAATGTCCTGGCACGCCTGCGAGGACAGCGGGCAGATCGACGCGTGCTTGAGGACCAGGGAGTTGCCCAGCAGCAGGTTCGGTGCGGCCCCGCGGGCGACCTGGTAGTAGGGGAAGTTCCACGGCATGATGCCGAGCAGCGGGCCGACCGGGTCCTTGCGGACGTAGGTGTGCAGCGCATTCTGTGCCGGCAGTTCCCGGTCGGCGGACCCGTCGCATGAAGTTCCAGCTTCCGCGTCGGGTCCGCCGACCGGTCACGGTCCACGTCCGCCCCTGCACTAGACTGTGCAACCGTGACTGATCAGACCAGCAGCAGCGCCTCCACCGGCAGTAACCAGCAAGAGAACCGGGCCGACCGCCTCCCGAAGCAGTGGAACCCCACCGACGTGGAATCCGCCCTCTACCAGGGCTGGGTAGACGCCGGCTACTTCCACGCGGACGCGACGAGCGACAGGAAGCCCTTCTCCATCGTGCTCCCGCCGCCGAACGTCACCGGCCAGCTGCACATGGGTCACGCCCTCGACCACACCCTCATGGACTCCATGGCCCGGCGCAAGCGCATGCAGGGCTACGAGGTGCTGTGGCTGCCCGGTTCCGACCACGCCGGCATCGCGACCCAGACCAAGGTCGAGGCCATGCTCAAGGAGACCGAGGGCAAGGACCGCTTCGACTACGGCCGCGACGAGTTCGTCGAGCGTGTCTGGGAGTGGAAGGAGAAGTTCGGTGGCGTCATCCAGAACCAGATGCGCGCCATCGGCGACTCCGTCGACTGGGACCGCGAGCGCTTCACCCTCGACGAGGGCCTGTCGAAGGCCGTCCAGACCATCTTCAAGGAGCTCTTCGACCGCGGCCTGATCTACCGTGCGAAGCGCCTGGTCAACTGGTCCCCGGTGCTGCGCACCGCCATCTCCGACATCGAGGTCGTCTACTCCGACGACGAGGGTGAGCTGGTCACTCTCCGCTACGGCGATGTCGAGGGCAAGGGGCCGCACGCCGATGTCGCCACGACCCGGGTCGAGACGATGCTCGGCGATGTCGCCGTCGCCGTCCACCCGGACGACGAGCGCTACAAGGACCTCGTCGGCACGGAACTGCCGCACCCCTTCATCGAGGGCCGCAGCATGGTCGTCATCGCCGACGACTACGTCGACCCCGAGTTCGGCACCGGCATGGTGAAGATCACCCCGGCGCACGACCCGAACGACTTCGCCATGGGCCAGCGTCACAACCTGGACATGCCCGAGGTCATCGACGAGACCGGCCACATCGCGAACACCGGCACCCGCTTCGACGGCATGGACCGCTTCGAGGCGCGCGAGCAGATCCGCCTCGCCCTGGAGGAGCAGGGCCGCGTCCTCAAGCGCATCCACCCCTACGTCCACTCCGTGGGCCACTCCGAGCGTTCCAAGGAGGCCATCGAGCCGCGCCTGTCCGAGCAGTGGTGGGTCAAGGTCGACGAGCTGGCGAAGATGGCCGGGGACGCCGTCCGTGAGGGAGACACGGTCATCCACCCCGCCTCCCAGGAGCCGCGCTGGTTCGACTGGGTCGACGACATGCACGACTGGTGCATCTCCCGCCAGCTGTGGTGGGGTCACCGCATCCCGATCTGGTACGGACCGGACGGTGAGATCGTCTGCTGCGGTCCCGACGACGAGAAGCCGACCGGCGAGGGCTGGCACCAGGAGAATGACGTCCTGGACACCTGGTTCTCCTCGGCGCTGTGGCCGTTCTCCACGATGGGCTGGCCGGACGCCACCGACGAGCTGAAGAAGTTTTACCCGACCTCTGTGCTGGTCACCGGCTACGACATCCTCTTCTTCTGGGTCGCCCGCATGATGATGTTCGGCACCTTCGCGGACACCATCACCGGCTCCACCCTCGGTACCGGCGAGTCCGGTACGACGAAGGAGCAGCGTGACGGTCGCCCGCAGGTACCCTTCACCGACGTCTTCCTCCACGGCCTGGTCCGTGACGAGCACGGCCGGAAGATGTCGAAGTCCCTGGGCAACGGCATCGAGCCGATGGACTGGGTCCGCGACTACGGGGCGGACGCCCTG
>NZ_CACZOO010000009.1 GCF_902782855.1 uncultured Corynebacterium sp. | reverse complement strand
CCGCACGTCGAGGGCGCTGGTCGGTTCGTCGGCGACGACGAGTTCCGGTTCCAGGGCGAGCGCCCTCGCCACCGCGACGCGTTGACGCTGGCCGCCGGACAGTTCACGGGGGTTCCGGTCGGCGATGTCCGGCGGCAGCCGCACCGCGGTGAGCAGTTCCGCCACCCGGGCCCGGCGCGAGGCACGCGTGCCGACGCGGTGCACCGCCAGCGGTTCGGCGACCGACCAGCCGACGGTCTTGCGCGGGTCGAGGGATGCGACCGGATCCTGCTGGATCACGGCGGTCTGCCGTGGCGGGCGGGTGGCCACTTCACCGCGGTCGACGGTCTGGATGCCGGCGAGCACGCGGCCGAGCGTGGACTTGCCGGACCCGGACTCCCCCACCAGGCCGAGGGTTTCACCGGCACCGACGGAGACGGAGACCTCCGAGAGCGCGTCCGTCCCGGCCCCGGGGTAGCGCACGGTGACGCGGTCCGCTGCGGCGACGGGCGGGGCGTCCTCCCGGTCACGGGTGGTGGCACCCCCGACCCGCAGCGTGGGTACTGCGGCGATGAGCTCGCGGGTGTACGGCTCCGCGGGGGAGGACAGGATCCGGTCCACCGGCCCCTCCTCGACGACCACGCCGAGGCGCAGGACGATCACCCGGTCGGCGTGCTCGGCGACCACGCCCATGTCGTGGGTGATGAGCACGACCGACAGGCCCCGGGTCTCCCGCAGCCGGTCGAGCAGGTCGAGGATCCCGGCCTGCACCGTCACGTCGAGCGCGGTCGTCGGTTCGTCGGCGAGCAGGATCTCCGGGTCCCCGGCCAGGGCCAGGGCGATCGCCACCCGTTGGCGTTGCCCGCCGGAAAGCTGGTGGGGGTAGGACCTCAGCCGGGCGGACGCCTCGGGGATCTCCACCGTCTCCAGCAGCTCCCGGGCCTTCTCCCGTGCCCTGGTCCGGGAGATGGACCGGTCGTGGGCGCGGACCGCGCGGGCGATCTGCCAGCCGATGGTGCGCACCGGGTTGAGGGCGGACTGGGGCTCCTGGAAGATCAGGCCGATGCGGCGTCCGCGTACGTCATCGAGGACGCGCTCGTCCGCGCCGAGCAGCTCGGTATCCCCGAGCCGGACCGAGCCGGCGGCGTCCGCCCCCGGTGGGAGCAGGCCGAGGATCGCCCGGGCGGTCATGGACTTGCCGGACCCGGACTCGCCGACCATGGCGAGCATCTCGCCGTGATGGAGGTCGAGACTGATGTCGACGACGGCGGGCCGGGGGTGGGCGAAAGTGATCGACAGGTCGCGGACGGACAGGACGGGTGACGGTACCGGGCCGGTCATGCGGGAACCTCGTTCCGGGTGGCGTGGGACAGTGCCTGGGCGATGAGCAACAGTCCGAGGGTGAGCAGGACGACGACGGCCAGTGGGCCGACGGCGTAGAAGGGGGCGTGCCAGGCGTAGGCGGCGCCCTCGTTGATGAGTGAGCCGAGCGACGGGGTGGGCGGCACGACCCCCAGTCCAAGGAAGCTCATCGCCCCTTCGACGAACACGGCGACGGACATCGCCACCGCCAGCTGCACGATGAGCGGGTCGATGCTGTTGGGCAGGATGTGGTGGCGCAGGATCCAGGTGTCCGGGGCTCCGACGGTGCGGGCTGCCTCGACATACGGGCGCTCGCGCACCGACAGGGCCACGCCGCGGACCAGGCGTCCGAAGACGGGGATCTCGGCGAGGACCGTGACGAGGAAGACGGTCCACAGGCCCGGGCCGAGGATCATCGTCACGGCGATGGCCAGCAGGATGGTGGGGAAGGCGAGGACGAGGTCGAAACTGCGCTGGATCAGGCCGTCCAGCCACCGCCACTGCGCCGAGACGAGCCCTGCCAGCCCGCCGGTCACCGCCCCGGCGGGGACCGCCAGGACGACGAGCAGCAGGTTGGTCCGGATGCCGTAGAGGGTGCGCGAGAGGATGTCCCGGTTGGCGGTGTCGGTGCCGAACCAGTGCGCGGCACCGGGGCCGAGCAGGTTGGCGCCGGGGATCTGGGCGTCCGGCGCGTAGGGGGCGAGCACCGGGGCGGCGAGTCCGGCGAGGACGACCAGACCGACGGCGAGGGTTCCGACGAGGCCGCGGCCGTGGGTGAGGGCGTTCAGGTGTCGGCCGGTGCGGCTCATGCGGGGGCTCCTGCCGGTGCGGGGGTCAGCCGGATCCTCGGGTCGAGGGCGGCGTGGGCGAGGTCGGTGAGGGTCTGGAGGATGACGAAAACGACGACGGAGGCGACGAGGAGCACCTGCACCACCGGGTAGTCGCGCTGGGTGACGGCCTGCTGGGCGAGGTAGCCCAGGCCGGGCCAGGCGAACAGGACCTCGATGATCACCGCCCCGCCGAGCAGCTGGCCGACCTGCAGGCCGAGCACCGTGATGGTGGGTGGCAGGGCGTTCGGCAGCACCTGGGTGAGCACGGTCGTGCGGCGGGACTGCCCGGTCGCCCGGGCGGTGGTGACGTAGGGCAGACAGAGTTCCGCGGCGACGGCGTCCGACAGGTAGCGGGTGAGGGTCGCGGCGACCGGCAGGGCGAGACACACCGCGGGCAGCAGCAGGTACTGGGCGGTGATCAGCGGATCGGCGAGCAGCCCGTCGCGGGGCACTCCCCCGGCGGGCAGGACAGCGACAAGCACGCCGAAGACGATGAGAGCGACAGTGCCGGTGACGAAGTTCGGCACGGCGACCGAGACCGAGGAGAAGGCGGTGGCGATCTCCCGGGCGCGTCCGCGGGCGACCGGCCCCCGCATCAGTTCCGGCCCGACGGCGAACACCATGGCCAGCCCGACCGCGAGAACGAGGGCGGCGGCGGTGAGCAGGACGGTGTTCCCCACCGCCGCCCCGAGCAGGGACGCGACGGAACCGCCGAGGACCAGCGAATCACCGAGGTGGCCGGTGAGCAGGCCGCCGGCCCAGTGCAGGTACTGACTGACGGGTGGTTCATCGAGGCCGAGCCGGTCACGCAGGGCGGCGACGGCCTCGGGTGGCGCGTCCGGACCGGCCAGGGACGCCGCCGGGTCGCCGGGGATGAGGCGGAGCAGGGTGAACACGATGACGGATCCGGCGAGGATGACGCCGAGGGCTGCGGGGAGGCGGCGCAGGAGGAGACGGGACATGGGGTTCCTGTTCGGTGGTGTGTCGGTGGTGTGTCGGTGGTCAGTCGGTGAGGTAGGCGTCTGCGAGGTCGAGTTCGCTGCGTTTCGACCAGTCGACGCCGTGGAGGGCGGCGGTGGTGATGAGGGGTGAATCCGGGGCGACGAGTTCGAGGATGAAGGCGTTCTCCACGAGATCGTCGTTGACCTGCGCGTAGATCCGGCGGGCAGCGTCGCTCTCCGGATCGGCGACGGTCCAGGCGTCCCCGGTGTGGGTGACGTAGTCCGGGTCGGTGAAGTTGGAGCCGTTCTTCTGCGAGTTGAAGGGGAAGGCGCTCACGGTGAGTGTCGAGGGGTTGAACTGGGAGAAGCCGTGCCCCATGACCCAGATCCCGCCGAAGGTGCCGCCGCGGAGCCTGTCGAGCATGACGCCGGGTTCCTGCGGGTCGAGTCTGGCGCGCAGTCCGACGTCGGCGAGGTCGGCGGCGAGGATCTGGGAGATGTTCTGCTCGACCTGGCTGCCGGCGGCGTAGGCGACGGGGATCTCCGGTGCCGGACCGGTCTCCTGCTCGACCTGTTCAACGAGGGTGCGGGCCCGGTCCCTGTCGAGGCGGTAGGCCTTCGTTCCGCCGGCGGCGTAGTCGGGGTCGTAGGCCGGGGAGTAGGTGGGCCAGGGCAGTGAATCGGCGCGGCCCCGGCCGCGGAAGACCTCGTCGAGGATGCGGTCGCGGTCCACGGCCCACCCGACGGCCTGGCGGATGCGCTTGTCCTCCAGAGCGGGGGACGCGGTGTCCAGGCCGAGGTAGGTGTTGGCGTCCACCCCGGTACGGTCGACCACGGTGAACAGGTCGTTGTCCTCGAGGATCTCCTGGTCGCGGGGGCTTGCGTCCGCGACGACGTCGAGTTGCCCGGACCGGAGCTGGGAGAACAGGGTGCGCTCGTCGGGGACGGTGACCAGTTCGGCGCCGTCGAGCGTCGGTGCCCCGCCCCAGTACCCGGTGTCGGCGGTGAACCGGAGGCTGGCGCCGGGGTGCCAGGTGCCGAACCGGAAGGCGCCGGTGCCGTTGAAGACCGTCCCGGCGTTGAAGCCGTCGACGTCGGCGGCACGGATGACCGGCACGATGCTGAGCAGGTCGAAGAGGTTGTTGACGCGGTGGTCGAGGTGGAGCACGGCAGTCGCCGGGTCGGTGGTCTCCACCCGGTTGACCAGGGCGGCGGTGCGGGCGAGCTGGCCGGAGTGGGAGGGGTCTGCGTAGTTGGAGAGCGAGGCGGCGACGTCCCCGGAGGTCAGGGGGTCGCCGCTGTGGAAGCGGACACCAGGTCGGAGGTGGAGGGTGACGGTGGTGCCGGCCCCGTCGATCTCCCAGGACTCGGCGAGACGCGGCCGGGGGACGAGACTGTCGTGGCCGTAGGTGGTGAGCGTGTCGTAGACCAGTCCGGTGACGGTGGTCTCCGCGGTGGCGGTTCCGGCGTAGAGGGTTTTCGGCCGCAGGTCCGCCAGCGTGCCGATGCGGACCACTCCCCCGTCAACCTGCTCCCCGCCGGCGGCGGCGCGGCGCTCCCCCACGGCCGATGCGCAT
>NZ_CACZOO010000008.1 GCF_902782855.1 uncultured Corynebacterium sp. | reverse complement strand
GATCGTGTACCGGATACTCTCCCTGCTGTGCTTCGCGGGGCTCGGGTGGACCGTCGCCCGACTCGCTTCCGCCCTGCGGGTCAACCCGTCCGTCGCGGTGTGGCTGGGGGTGGCGAACCCGCTGTCGGTGATCCATCTCGTCGGCGGCATGCACAACGAGGTCACCATGATGCTGCTGGTCTGCGGGGGTCTTCTCGCCGCGGTCCGGCTGCCGGTGGTCCGCGGCGCCCTGCTCGGCTCGGTCCTCCTCGGTGCCGGGATCGCCCTGAAGGCGACGGCGGCGATCGCACTCCCGTTCCTGGTGTGGATCCTCGTGGCCCGGTACGCCGGGCCGCTCGGCCGGGACGCCCCACTGCGCCGGTCACCGCGGCAGGTACTCACCGACGTGCGGCAGGGCACGCTGCGTCGTGCGGTGACGTTGGCGGTCGGTGGTGCGGGCTGTCTGGCGGTGGCGGTGGGGACCCTGGCTACGGTGACCGTGGCCAGCGGACAGTCCTGGGGCTGGGTCTCGGAGGTCAGCGGGAACTCGAAGGTGATCAATCCTCTGGCGGTGCCGTCGCTGGTGGCTTCTGCACTGGTACGACCGGTCGGTGTCATCGACGAGAACATCTTCTTCAACGACATCGTCGGTGTGGTGCGGCCGGTGTCCACGGTGATCATGCTGCTCATCCTCGCCGTCGCCTGGTTCGTGTGGCGGCGGTCGGTGCGCGAGGCCTTCCTCGGGGCGACGGTGGCGTACATGGCCACCTGCCTGTTCAATACGGTGGTGCTGCCCTGGTACTATGCGGCGCCACTGGCGCTGGTAGGCCTGTGGATCCGGGACCGGCGGGCCGTTGTCGCCGTGGCCTGGTTGACGATGGTGCTCTCGATGACCTTCGACGGTTCCGGCAACAACCGCCTCTACAACATCCCCTGGCTCATCCTCGTGGGCCTGGTGATGTGGTGGCTGGTGCGGACCTGCCTGCCCCGGGAATCCGCCGACGTGTCAGCTGATGGCCATGGCCTGGGCGCGGCGCATGACTTCACGGGCGAGGTGGCCGTGGAGGGCGTCGACAGGGCGCCCCGGCAGTGACGCGTCGGCGGTGAACAGGAAGTCGAGGATCTCGGCGTCCTCCCAGCCGCCGTCGGACAGCAGGGCGATGACACCCGGCACGAACTTGTTGATCTCACCGCCGTCGGTGAAGAAACGGGCGGGGATGTGGCGGACGCCGTCGACGTCGACGGCGATCAACCGGTGACGGTTGAGCTCGTCCATCACACGGGTGACGATGACGCCGAGGAGATCAGCGACGTCGGGGACGGTCAGTACCCGTTCACCGGCGGGGACCCCGGACAGCGGGGAGGTCAGGACGAGGCCGGGCCCGTCAGGGGAAGCGTTGTTGTCGTTACTCACGCCTACTACCTTAACCACCCGCCCCCGTATAATCGCCGGGTACCCGTCCGTCCCCCGGCACGACCACG
The DNA here is from genome assembly GCF_902782855.1 of uncultured Corynebacterium sp. GTDB lineage: Bacteria > Actinomycetota > Actinomycetes > Mycobacteriales > Mycobacteriaceae > Corynebacterium. The sequence goes on along the minus strand of NZ_CACZOO010000008.1, from coordinate 28,398 downwards.
GGCGGAACCACCGAAGAGACCACCGAAGAGACCACCGAAGAGACCACTGAAGAGACCAGGAGGCGATCCCCACACCGTGGCAGCACAGCTCCAGGCCGGCGATCTGCTCGACGGTCGCTACCGCATCGGGGCGACTATCGCCCACGGCGGCATGTCGACCGTCTACCACTGCATCGACACCCGCCTCGACCGCGATCTCGCGGCGAAGGTCATGGACCCGGCGCTTGCCGCGGATCCGACCGCGAGGACGAGGTTCGAACGTGAGGCGCGCGCCGTCGCCCGGCTCGACCATCCGTGCCTGGTGAACGTCTTCGACCAGGGGACCGACGCCCGCGACGACGGTGAACTCGTCTTTCTCATCATGGAGCTGGTTCCCGGGGGGACGCTGCGTGAGCTGTTGCGCGAACGTGGGCCGATGCCGCCGCACGCCGCCCTGGCGGTCACCGAACCGGTCGTTCAGGCCCTCGCTTTGGCACATGAGGAGGGGATGGTCCACCGGGACGTCAAACCCGACAACGTCCTGATCAGCGACGACCACCAGGTCAAGCTGACGGACTTCGGGCTGGTGCGGGCCAGTCGGCAGCAGTCCACCGCCGGCGGCGGACCGGTGATCGGCACCGCCGCCTACCTGTCCCCGGAGCAGGTGCAGGGGCGCAGCACCGGCCCACAGAGCGACGTCTACTCCACCGGGGTCATGCTGTTCGAACTGCTCACCGGTCGTGCACCGTTCCGTGGTGCCACGCCCCGGGAGACGGCGGCAATGCGGTTGACCGTGGACGTCCCCGCCCCGTCGACGGTCATCGTCGGAGTTCCTCCTGAACTCGACGATCTGGTACTCACCGCCACCCACCGCGATCCTGCCCGACGCTTCCCGGACGGCGCCGCTCTCCTCACCGCGGTCCGCAGCACGGTCCGTGAACTGGAACTGCCTGCTTTCCGGGTGCCGGTCCCCGAGCGGTCCGCCGTCCACCGGGCACTGGCGGGGTCTGTCTTCAGCGACCGGCTGAGCTGGGATGACGAAGCCATGGCGACGAGTATGGTGCCGCCGGTCGGTGCGGACCCGGCCGTTCCGGACAGTCCGGACCGGCACACCACGCAGACCCGCTACCAGGCACGGGAACCCGTCGACGCCGGACACCCCACCCACGTCACCCGCCGCGTCCCCGAACCGGTGCCCGCCCAGCCGGGGCCGCCGCTGAGCAACCGCAACCCGGCCCGGACCGTACTGTGGACGGTTCTCGTCCTCGTGACGGTCATCGCCGTGGCCGTGGGCTCCTGGTGGGTCGCCTCCGGCCGCTACGGAGAGGTCCCCCAGGTCCTCGGTCAGGATGTCACAGGTGCCCGCTCCGCCGTGGAACAGGCCGGTTTCACCTCGACGGTCACCGAAGTCTGGTCCGATGATGATCCGGCGGAGTCCGTCACCGGCACCGACCCGGGGTCCGGCGAGCGGGTGGTGCGCGGCACCGAAGTCGCGGTCCTGGTGTCCAGGGGTCGGCCGACGGTCCCCGAGCCCGGCGACTCCGACACCCTCTCGACGTACCAGGCGAAACTGCGGGACCGGTCACTGACCTGGGCGGTCGGGGAGGATGTCTGGGACGACGACGCCCCGGTCGGCGTCGTCGCGGCGGTGTCCCCCTCCGCCGGGTCCACGGTGGACACCGGGACCGAGGTCACCGTGCGGGTGAGCAAGGGACCACGTCCGGTCAAGGTGCCGGGCGTCGACGGCATGTCCGCCGACAAGGCCCGGAAAACCCTGGAGCATGCCGGGTTGACTGTCTCCGGCACCACCGAGGAGTTCGACACAGATGTCGACGGTGGTGACGTCATCGGCACCGATCCGGACACCGGCACCGAGGTCCCGTCCGGGACCTCGGTACGTTTGGTGGTCTCCTCGGCGGTGACGGTCCCCGACCTCACCGGACGGTCGCTCGAGGACGCGGCGGAGGCCCTTCGTGACGCCGGACTCAATCCGGTGACCGGTGACGCCGTCTCCGACACCTCGGAGGACGCCGGGGACGTCGCCGGGACCTCCCCTGTCGCCGGTACCCGGCTGGACCCCTCCCGGAACACCACGGTGACCCTGCACCCCTCTGACCAGGCCAAGGTTCCCTTTGTCATCGGCAAGTCCGCGAAGGACGCCCGGACCGCACTCGAGAAGGAGGGGTTCGCCGTGAAGATCGACGGCCGCTCCGACGGCAGGGTCATCTCCCAGTCCCCCGGACCCCGGTCACGCGTGACAGAGGGTGCCACGGTGACGGTCCGGACCATCTAACGGCGGAGCATCTCCGCGACGAGGAAGGACAGTTCCAACGCCTGCTGGGTGTTCAGGCGGGGGTCGACGACCGTCGCGTAGCGGGAGGGAAGATCAACGTCAGTGATGTCCTGTGCACCGCCGACGACCTCGGTGACATCCTCGCCGGTGAACTCGATGTGCACACCACCCGGGTGGGAGCCGAGGGCACGGTGCACCTCGAAGAAGCCCTGGACCTCGTCGATGATGCGGTCGAAGTCGCGGGTCTTGTAGCCGTTGGAGGAGGTGTAGGTGTTTCCGTGCATCGGATCGCACTGCCAGATCACCTTGTGGCCGGTGGCTTCGACGGCCTCGACGATCGGGGGCAGGGCGTCCCGGATCTTGTCGTAGCCCATCCGGCTGATGAGGGTCAGCCGGCCCGGCTCGTTGTCCGGGTCCAGCTTCTCGACATAGGCGACGGCCTCCCCGGGGGTGGTCGTCGGGCCGATCTTCACGCCGACCGGGTTGCCGACCAACGCGGCGAAGGCGACGTGGAAATCCTCCAGACCGCGGGTCCGCTCACCGATCCAGATCTGGTGGGCGGAGAGGTTGTAGAGGACGTCTTCCCCACTTTCTCCGTGGGCCAACCGCAGCATGGCCCGCTCGTAGTCACGGACCAGTGCTTCGTGGGAACAGTAGATGTCGGCGGTCTGCAGGGTGGAGTCGGTGACACCGCAGGCCTGCATGAACTCCAGACCGCGCTCGATCTCCTCGGCGAGCGCCTCGTACCTGGCACCGGCCGGGGAGTTGGCGACGAACTCACGGTTCCACTCGTGGAGCTTCGCCAGGTCGGCGGTCCCCGAGCTGGTCAGGGCACGCACGAGATTCATCGCGGCGGCGGAGTTCGCGTAGGCGCGGACCATCCGTGACGGATCGTGGCGACGGCCCTCCGCGGTGGCCTCGATACCGTTGACGATGTCACCACGGTAGTTGAGCAGACCGTTGGAGTCCTTGTCCGCTGACCTCGGCTTGGCGTACTGACCGGCGATCCGGGCCATCTTCACCACCGGAGTGGACGCGCCGTAGGTCAGGACGACCGCCATCTGCAACAGGGTCTTGATGTTGCCGCGGATGTGGGGTTCGGTGTTGGACTCGAAGGTCTCGGCACAGTCACCTCCCTGGAGCAGGAAGGCCCTGCCGAGGGCGACGTCACGCAACTGGGCGCGCAACCGGCGGATCTCCGGGGCCACGACGATCGGCGGCACCGACTCAAGGATCTTGCGGACACGGTCCGCATGCCCCTGGTCCCAGCCCGGCTGCTGCTTGGCGTCGCGTGCCACGGCATCCTGGAAACGGTCTTCGAGGTCTCCCGGCAGTGGTGGCAGATCGGGGAGCTCGTCAAGTGGTGCATCAATAGTCCAACCCATGGCAGTCATCATACGGAAGGACGTGCCCGTTCAGTGAACTGCCCGGGGGAACGCAGTCACTGCACCACGCCGGCCGGGCTCAGCGCCGGCGCGCATCCCGTGCCTGCACGGACAAGCGGTACTTGACCACATTGAACCGGGCGTCCGCCAGGGCGTCGTGGGCGTTGGCGGGTTCCTCCGGAAGCTGCGGGCGTCCGGCGTCCTCCCACAGCTGACGAAGCTCATGGGGGAACCGCGGCAGTTCCCGGGGCAGACCGGTCATGTCGCCCCAGAGTTGGGCGAAGGCGACGTGGTCGTAGGCGCCGAGCCAGGCCCACATCTCGGGACGCAGCGACGCCGGCAGCCGGTCGCCGGGGGTGTGGTCCGGCAGCAGGAAACCGTAGAGCCGCTCACGCAGCACCGACCGGGGCATCCAGGCGGGATCGGACCGGGGCGGCAGCTGGGGCAGGACGTTCCGTCGCACCCAGTCCCCCGCCCGCCGCTCGTTGAAGTCCGAGGAGACGGCGTAGAACTCGCGACCGTCCTCGGCGACGACACCGATGGAGACCAGGTCGATCGTCCGGCCGTCCTCGATGAATTCCGTGTCATAGAAGTAACGCACGGTTGGTCAGTCTAGCCGTCGACGGTCAGGCGGTCGGACGCGCACGTCGCGGCAGCGCCGGCGGGTAGAGGATCCAGCCGAGAATCGGGGTTCTCCCGATCCGGTAGAAGAGGTACCCCGACAGTGCACAGACGGCGAACCCGACCAGAATCCGGGTGTTCATCCCGGTGAGGAAGTCCCAACGCTCCGGGTCGCCCTCGACGAGCGGGCGGATGACCTCCTCGTTGACCAGGTACAGCGCCGCGTGGTGGGAGACGTAGATCGGCAGGGTGTGCCGTCCGATGCCGGCGAACACGGTCGAGACCACCGGGGTCCGGGAGATCCACACCGCCACGAGGAGGCCCGCCGGCACCGCGGTGAGGATGCGTGCCATTCCGGCGAGGTTCATCAGCGCCGCCTCTGCGGTGGTCCAGCCGTCCGGGCTGACATGCGCGCCGAGCAGGTCCATGATCCACTCCCAGCCCAAGTAGGCGACGACCGCGCCGAGGATGACGCGCCAGTCGGCGGCCAGGTCCGCGAGCCGGAAGAACACGGTCCGGAAATGCAGGCCCAGGAAGAACGCCGGCATGTAGGCGGTGATGTGGGTGATCTCGTTGTACTGGGTCAGGCCCGCCGCGGCGACGCACAGCGCCGGGAGAACGGACAGGGCCACCGCCCCCACCGGCGGGACACGGCGCAGCAGGCACGCGGCAATGTTGAAGACCATCAACGCGTAGAGGAACCAGATGCCGGGGTCGCCGAACAGGATCGCCCGCCCGAGGTTCCGCCAGGTGACGTCCTCGACCATGTCGATCCGGATCGCCGCCTGCACCGGGGTGAACACCAGGTACGGGACCAGCAGGAACCACAGTCGGCGGTACCAGAGGTCACCGAGGGTCCGGGTGATCACCCGGTGGGCGAAGAGACCGGAGATGAGGAAGAACATCGGCATCCGGATCGGATCCATGAGGTCGTTGAACCAGTGCCAGGCCGAGTCCTGTCCGCCGGGAACCCCGGTGACGACGTGCATGTAGCAGACCGCGATGATCGAAAGACCCTTGGCACAGTCCGCCCACAACAGCCTGCCCGACGCGGGACTCGCTGAGGCGGCGGCGGACGGCGTGACAGTTCTGTGGCTGTCGGCGTCCACCGGTGCACCGGTCCCCACGGAATCTGACATAGCTACCCACAGTGCCGCAATTCACGGGAAACGGCAATTCACCGTAGGCTGAGTTGCCGTGAAGAAAGCTCCCGCCCGTACGTCGGTCCCGTGGACCGCCGTCGTCCTTGCCGTCCTTGCCGTCCTCGCCGTCATCTCCGGGGTCCGTGCCTTCGTCACCTACGTCGTCAACAGCGGCGGGGTGCCCTACCACATCGACTTCGACGTCTACCGTGCCGGCGGTCGGGCGGTCCTGGACGACATTCCCCTCTACGAGGGATCGTTCACCGTGGGGTCCATCTCCCTGCCCTTCACCTACCCTCCGCTGTCCGCCCTCGCGTTCGCCCCCCTGGCGGTGCTGCCCCTGAGCACCGGAGAGGTCCTGTTCACCCTGGTCAGCATGGTGATGCTGGTACTCACCGTAGTCATCGTGCTCGCCGCGTCGGCCCGCGAGGCCGACCGCCGGATCCCCCGCCGGACGCTGTGGCTCCTCGGCGTCGGCCTCGCGGCACTCGCGACCTGGATGTGGCCGGTGGCGTCCACCCTGGACTACGGGCAGATCAATATTCTGCTGATGCTGCTGGTCGTCGCTGACCTGCTGTTGCCCAGGACGCCCTGGCCCCGCGGTGCGCTCGTCGGTCTGGCCGCAGCCCTCAAACTCACCCCGGCGGTCTTCGGGCTGTACTTCCTGCTCCGCCGTCAGTGGCGGGAGGCGGCGACCTCACTGGTCTCCGGCCTCGGATTCAGCGCACTGGCCTGGGTTTTCCTCCCCGGCGACTCACACCGCTACTGGACCGAGACGGTCAGCGACCCGACCCGCATCGGTGGGCTGATGTACTCGGCGAACCAGTCCTGGCGGGGAATGGTCGCCCGGTTCACCGGCGATCCCGCCCAGACCAGGATCTGGGTGGTGCTGGCGGTGCTGACCTTCGTCGCCGTGGTGGCGGTCATGATCCGTCAGCTGGCGGTGGGCGCGGTCACCGCCGCGGTGTGCACCAATTCCCTGCTCGCGCTGCTGGCGTCCCCGGTGTCCTGGGCCCACCACTGGGTGTGGGTGGTCCCCATGGCACTCGTCGCGGTGGCGTCATGGTGGTGGGGTGGACGCCGAGGCGCCGTCGTCCTCGGTGCCGTGATCATCGTGGTGACGAGCCGGCTGGTGCTGCACACGTGGTTCCCCTCGACCCACGACGCCGAGATGGACTGGAGTCTGGCGATGAAGATCTTCGGCTCCGAACTGGTCCTGATCGGTGCCGGCTGGCTCGCCGTCGGCGGGCTGTCCCCCCGGACGTTCCTGCCCGCCCTGGCCCCGGGGCGGACGCGGGGGAAGACTCAGAGCCGGTAGCGCAGGAACCTCGGCTTCGGCTTCGTCCCGTAAACCCGGCCGGTGCCCGGTTCGGTGCCGCGGGGGTAACCGTGCCCGGCCTCGAGGGATTTCTTCACGTCGGCGGCGTAGACGTCGCCGACGTACTCCTGGCCGGAGAGGGCGGCGAGCCGCTCCATGACATGATCGGTGAGCGCCCGGGCCTGGGCATAGGCGTCCCCGGCGTCCCTGAAGTCGGCGGGGTCGACCGGGTCACCGACGACGACGCCGATCCGGTAGGGTCGCAGGACCCAGGAACCGGCGATGTTGGCCCGCTGGGTGTCGATCATGGCGACCGGGTACACCGGGGCACCGGATTTCAGGGCGATGCGGGCCATGCCGGTCTTGCCGCGGTAGAGACGACCGTCCGGGGACCTGGTGCCCTCCGGGTACATGCCCAACGGATCGCCCTTGGCCAGCACCTTCAGTGCGGTGTGCAGGGCGGCGTCCTGCTGGTCCTTGTCACCGCGGTCGATGGGCACCTGGCCCACCGAGGAGAAGAACCACTTCTGTATGCCGCCTGCGAAGCCCGGGGTGGTGAAGTACTCCTTCTTCGCCAGGAAGGTCAACTGCCGCTTCGAGAGGAGCGGGAGGTAGAGCGAGTCCATCACAGCGAGGTGGTTGGACGCCACGATCACCGGACCGGTGGCCGGAATCTTGTCGAGTCCACGGGCGAAAGGCCGGTTGATCAGCCACAGCCAGGGGCCGATAACGACATTCTTCAACCACCAGTAGGTCCGGTTACGCAACGGGAAAATCCTCTCTCAGGTGTTCACTGCTCCGGCGAGAAGCGCCACGCCGATCATACCCGCGTCGGCACCGAGCACTCCCGTCTCCACCCGTGCGAGCGGACGGTGCCCGGCACCGACCACGTTCTGCGTCATCTCAGTGACCGCCTGGGTGAGGTAGAGGTCCGAATCGCGGCTGACACCACCGCCCACGACGATGAGCCCGGGGTCGAGGATCTCCTGGACCACGGCGAGCCCCCGGCCGAGCCAACGGGCGAAGTCGGCGATGACCTCGCGGGCGAGTACGTCGCCCTCGCGGGCGAGACTCACCACGGCACGACCGGTGATCCCCTCGGGTGCGGAATGGTAGTGCTCAGCCAGGGCACTGGAGGGGTGGCGCCCGGTGGCGATGAACTCCCGGGCGGTCAGCTCCAGGGCGCTGCCGGAGCAGTAACGCTCGAGGCACCCCCGCTTACCGCAGGGGCACGAGCGCCCACCCTGGACCACGGTGAGGTGACCGAACTCGGGTGCGGTTCCGAACTCACCGCGGTAGATGTTGCCCCCGGTGATCAGTGCGCCACCGATACCGGTCCCGACGGCGAAGAAGGCCCAGGTGCCCGCGTCGCGACCGGGACCGAGGATCTGTTCTCCCCAGGCTGCGGCGTTCGCGTCATGTTCCAGGACGACGGGGAGTCCGAGAACTCGGGTCAGCCGGTCACGGACCTCCATGTCGCGCCACGGCAGATGCGGGGCGAAGCGGACGGAGGTCTGGTCTGCGGTGATGAAACCGGCCACGGCGAGCCCCACGGCGTCCACGGTGTGCCGGCTACGGAGGATTCCGACGACATGGCTTATGGCGGTCTCCAGCGCGGCGACCGAACTCGGCGTGGGGAGCTGCTCGATGTCGATGATCGACCCGGTCCCGTCGACGACTGCGGCGCGCAGGTTCGTGCCGCCGATGTCGATACCGATGGTCAGCCGTTCGCTCGTTGACACGTCCGGGTCCACGTCCTCTCAGATCACACGACTAGAACACAGCGGCGGACGCCCTGTGCAACTTTCCCAGGGTATCGGTCAACCCCGCCAGTTCCAACTGTGTCGCGAGGGTCGGCGGCCGTCGCCGTCGAGGACGGCGGAGAGTTGGGCGCCGAGGACGCGCCAGTTCCACGCCTCCTCGATGAAACGGCGCCCTTCCAGGGCGTAGTGTGCGGCCCGTTCCGGATCGTCGAGCAGCGCGATCAGTGTGTCGGCCACACCACCGACGTCGGTGCCGTCGACGACCTCCCCGGTACGCCCGTCGAGAACGGTCTCCGGTGCCCCTCCCCCGTCGCCCGCCACAGTAGGCACACCACAGGCCTGGGACTCCAGGAAGACGATGCCGAGCCCCTCGACGGAGAACCCACCGCCCTCGGTGCGCACCGGCATGGCGAAGACGTCACCGGCACAGTAGTGCGCGACGAGTTCCCCGGCGTCCACCGGTCCGGTGAGGGTCACCCGTTCAGTGATTCCCTCGGAGACCACCATGTCACGCAACGTCTCCGCGTAGTCTCCCGGACCGACGATCAGCAGATGCGCGTCGGGGACCTTCCGGAGGATCCGGGGCATCGCCGCGACCAGGGTGTCCTGGCCCTTGCGGGAGACGATGCGCGAGACGCACACGATCACCCTCCGGTCATCGATCCCGTACCGGTCACGCACCGTCGCCCGGCCGACCGGATCCGGGTGGAAGCGGACCGGGTCGACACCACCCGGCATGGGTTCCCAGGCGACCTGGGGACCGAACGACCCCATGAAGCGACCCCGCGCGTAGCGCGAGACGTAGGTGAGGCAGTCGACGGAGCGTCCGATGTGGCGCAGCACCCACCGCCCGCCCGGGACCATCGACCAACCGACCTCGTGACCGTGGGTGGAGGCGACGACACGTCGCGCCCCCGCCCGTCGGGCGGCGCCGGCCAGCAGCGCAAAGGGGGTGGACGACCCGAACCATACAGTGTCGATCCCGAGATCACGGATGATCCGTGCCATACGTCGGGCCTCCGCAGGGAGGGGGAGAAGGATGCGGTGAGGCCAACGGATGACAGGAAACGGGAGGGCCGCGTCGCAGGCCGCGGCGGCGTCGGCGTCCTGTGTCGAGGCCAGGACCACGAGGCGACCGGGTTCGCGCCGCTCCAGTTCCAGACAGTAGTCCCGCAGGTAGCTCTGGATACCGCCGAAGGTCGGCGGGAAATCGTTGGTGACGAGCAGGACGCGACGTCGTGACCGCATGGCTGCCGTCAGTACCGGACCGCGCCGGCGAAGGGCATGCTGTCGACACTGACCACCTGGACCGGGATGCCGTAGTCGGAGGCGTGGACGATCTTGCCGTCGCCGATGTACATGCCGACGTGGCTCACGCCGGAGTAGTAGCCGACGATGTCGCCGGGCCGGAGCTGGTCACGGGAGACCGGGGTACCACCGGCGATCTGCGCTGCGGCGGTGCGCGGGATGGTCATGCCCAGCTGCTGGTACGCCCAGTACATCAGGCCGGAACAGTCGAAGGCGTCCGGGCCCGTCGCACCCCACGAATACGGGCTGCCGAGTTTGCTCAGAGCCGCACCGACGACACCACCTCCTACGGCGGACACCGCATTGAGGAACTGGTCGACATCCACGTCGATGGGACCGTTTCGGTCGATCCAGCGCTGCTTCTGGTCCTGCGGCATCCCGTCGACGGCCGCGGCGATCTGCTGCTTCAACCCGTCGAGTTCTGCATTCCGCGCGTCGAGTTCCCCCTGCCGGCGGCCGTACTCGACGAGACGGAAGTCCGCGGTGGCCTTCGACCGCAGTGCGAGGGACTTCGACGCCGCGGCGTCGGCCAGAGTCTCCTGCAGATTCTCGACCTTGGCGGTACGGCTGGCATTGAGAGCCGAACCATAGGCGCTGCGGTCTATGGCGTCCTGCGGATTCGCTGAGCCCATCGCAGCGGTCACCGGATCGACGGTGGCACCGCGGTAGAGCGACTGCGAAAGCTCGGTCACCGGCACGCGGGCATCGTCCGCCAGACGCAGCGCCTCATCAGCTCGGGCGGTATACCACGCGACCGACTGATTCGAGCGGTCCAGCAGGTCGCGAGCATCTGCCAGGGCCGCCTGATTCTCCGTGACATCGTCGCTGGTCGCCTCCGCCTGGCGGGAGACCTCGTTGAGCCGTTCCAGCAGACCGTCCGCGTCCGAGGGCAGCGGTGACAGGTCCACCGGGGTGGAAGCACTGTCTGCCGCGCTCCCCGCAGCATCCGCCGGCACCACCGGGTCAGCGTTCGCCACCGCGCCACCTGCCACGACGGTGCCGATACTGAAACCGATCCCGGCGACGGTGCGCAGGCCCGGCCCGGTGTGGGCGGTGGGGGCGACGACGCGATGGCTGGCAGTGGAACGCTTGGTCACGGTTGTAGTACCTCTTCGGATGTGGGGCGGTCGATCCGTTGAACATATTGCCACAACTTCGTGACCGTACCGCAACCTTGCTGGCGCCGTCGTCGAAGATGTGACAGGTGGTGCGGATGTGGTTGAAAAGCAGGGCGCCGGCACTCCGCGGGGAGTGCCGGCGCCGTGTCCGGAAGCTGGCCGATGCTAGAAGCGGACGGCGTTGTTGACCGGCATGTAGTTGAGGTCGTTGACCTGCACCGGGGTACCCTCGTTGACCGCGTGGACAATCTTGCCGCCGCCGATGTAGATCGCGACGTGCGAGGCACCGGAGTAGTAGGAGATGATGTCACCGGGCTGCAGGGCGTTGAGCGAAACCGGGGTGCCGCCGGAGGCCTGGGCACCGGAGGTGCGCGGGATCGACTTGCCGACCTGGGAGTAGGCCCAGGAGGTGAGGCCCGAGCAGTCGAAGGCGTTCGGGCCGGTGGCACCCCAGGAATAGGGGGCGCCCTGCTTGGACAACGCGAGGTCCGCGATCATCTGGCCGGTGGAAGTCGGCGCGGCGGAGGCGACCGCGGACTGGGCGGCAGCGGAAGCGCCGGTGAAGGCGTTCACGTCCACGAAGGATCCGGCGGCGTCCAGGATCTCATCGGGCACATCGACCGAGAAGCCGGTGCCGGGAACCTGGACCGGGGCGGCCTGGGCGGTCGCAGGCAGTGCGATGACGGCACCGACGCCGATCGCAGCCGCGGCCACGATGTTGCGCCGGGAGGAACCGTTCTTCATTGCGTGCTTACCCATAAGGAGGTGTTGCCTTTCGAGATCGTTGTGGGGACGCTGTCCGTGCCGCGCCCCTCAAGGTCACGATGAGATTACGAAATGATCACGCCCCGTGTCCAGTGCCGGCGTCCACTTTTCACCTGGACGGGGGCGTTACCTCACCGTTACCAACCGCGAGAGGACGCGACGACGACACCGGAACGACCCCGAACATCACGGTTCAATAACGCTGTCACCAGTGACGATACTTTCCGACACCGAAGCCTGCACGACCCCGGAGCTACGAAGCGCACTGAGCAGAGCGAGACCGTGTGATACTCATCACACCCAGTGGTCAGGCCACCGTGGCAGGCGCCCACCCGCCAGCAGGACGACCTCTAGAGTGGAACACCATGACCCCCTCCCCCGCCCGCGAGGATCTTCCGGGCATTCTGCTCCGGGCCCTCCGAGACTGTGTCATCGTCGACTGCGAGACCACGGGGCTGGATCCCGCCGTGGACCGCATCATCGAAGTCGCAGCCCTGCGGATACGTGTCGGACGACCCGTGGCCGTCTTCCACCGGCTCGTCGACCCCGGGAGACCGCTCCCCGGGATCATCGTCTCCCTGACCGGACTGACGGACGCCAGGGTGCGGGGAGCCCCGCCGGTCGAGGAGATCCTCGGTGATCTCTCTGAGTTCCTCGCAGGGCACACTGTCGTCGGTCACAACGTCGACTTCGACCTCGCGTTCATCAATGCCGAGATCAGCGGCGCGCACCGCGCGGCGAGGTCGGTGTCCCCCACCGTGTGCACCGCAGAATCTGCCCGCGCCCTCATTCCCCGTTCCCGGGTGGGCCGGTACAGCCTCACCACTCTGGCGGAGGTCCTCGCGCTCGACCACCGTCCCGTACACCGGTCAGTCTCCGATGTTCTCGCGACACTGGACCTCCTCCACCATCTTTGCACCGTCAGCGGCGCGGAGACCTCCGGCCCCACCGCGGCACACGATCCAGTCCTCACCGGGCGTGCTTTCCTTCCGGCGGAGTGACACGGCGATGAGACAGAGAAGAAGGACCCCGGGCCCACCTCGTTGGAGAGGTGGACCCGGGGTCCGTGTGACGCGGTGGAACCGCAGGGGGGAATACTAGGGGTTCGAGTGACCCTTGTCCTCGAGGGCGGCGCGGTTGGCCTCGTTGAGGCGGCGCAGCATCTCGATCTTCTCCTGCTCGTTGGCCTCCTCGATCTCGGAGACCTTGGAGACGATGTCCTCGGGATCCGGGCCGAAGAATCCGCCGCGACCGGGCTGGCCGGCGAAGCCGAGCTGGTTGAGCTTCTTCGGTACCTCTGCACCCGCGTACTCCAGCGGCACGGGGTGGCCGTGCTCGTCCACCGGGCCGAGCGGCTGGTGGACCTCGATGAAGCCACCGTTGGGCAGCTGGCGGATGGTGCCGGTCTCGATACCGTGTTCCAGCACCGCGCGGTCGGAGCGCTGGAGACCCAGGCAGATCCGGTAGGTGACGAAGTAGGCGATCGGGGGCAGCAGCAGGAAGCCGATACGACCGATCCAGGTCATGGCGTTCAGCGAGATCTGGAAGTGCAGCGCGAACAGGTCGTTACCACCGGAGAGGGTGAGGACGAAGTAGGCCATCATGGCCATGACACCCAGCGAGGTGCGGACCGGCACGTCACGCGGACGCTGCAGGAGGTTGTGGTGCGCGGAATCCTTGGTGAAGTGCTGCTCGATCCAGGGGTAGGCGAACAGCAGGACAACGAGGAGACCCAGCAGCAGCGCGACCCAGAAGACACCCGGAATCGTGTAGTTGCCGAGGTACAGCTCCCATGCCGGCATGATACGGGCCGCACCGTCAGTCCAGAGCATGTAGATGTCGGGCTGCGAGCCCGCGGAAACCTGCGACGGGTTGTACGGGCCCAGGTTCCAGATGGCGTTGATCTGGAACAGACCCGCCATCAGCGCGACGACACCGAAGGTGATCAGGCCGAAGGCCGCGGAGTGCACCGCGAAGACGGGGAGGATGCGGACACCGACGACGTTGCGCTCGGTACGGCCGGCACCCGGGAACTGGGTGTGCTTCTGGTACCAGACCAGGGCCAGGTGGGCGGCAATCAGGGCGAGCAGGATAGCCGGAATGAGAAGCACGTGCGCGATGTACAGGCGCGGGATGATGATGTCACCCGGGAAGTCACCGGCGAACATGATCCAGTGCAGCCAGGTACCGATGATCGGCAGACCGACCACGATGGCGGACATGATGCGCAGACCCACACCGGAGAGCAGGTCGTCCGGCAGGGAGTAACCCATGAAGCCCTCGGCGACGGACAGCAGCAGCAGGACGCAGCCGATGACCCAGTTCGCCTCACGCGGCTTGCGGAACGCACCGGTGAAGAAGATGCGCAGCATGTGGACCACGATGGACACGGCGAACAGCAGCGCAGCCCAGTGGTGGACCTGGCGGATGAACAACCCACCGCGGACCTCGAAGGAGATGTTCAGGGCCGTCTCGTAGGCACGGGACATCTCGACACCGTTGAGCGGTGCGTAGGCGCCGTCGTAGATGACCTTCGACATCGACGGGTCGAAGAACAGGGTGAGGTAGACACCCGAGAGAAGAAGAATGATGAAGGAGTACAGGGCGATCTCGCCGAGCATGAAGGACCAGTGGCTCGGGAACACCTTGTTGATCTGCCGACGGATGCCGGCGGCCATGGTGTACCGCTGGTCCATGTTGTCGGCAGCCATCGCAAGACGGGATGGTTTAGTGGATGTACTCATGACTTACGCTCCCAGAATGCCGGGCCAACCGGCTCAATGAAGTTCTTGTCGGCGTAGAGGTAACCGTCCGCGTCGACGTTGATCGACAGCTCCGGCAGAGCACGGGCTGCGGGACCGAATACCGGCTTGCCCCAGTGAAGCGCATCGAACTGCGACTGGTGACACGGGCAGAGGATACGGTTGGTCTGCTGCTCGTACAGGGACGTCGGGCAGCCGATGTGGGTGCAGATCTTCGAGTAGGCGTAGTAGTCGCCGTAGTGGAAGTCCTCCTGGCCGTCTCGCTGGATGGCCTTGAGCGCGTCCTCGTGACGTAGACGGATCAGCATCACGGCGTTACGCGGGCCGTGCACGGAGTGCATGTGCTCCTCGTAGACGTCGCGCTCGGGATCATAGTCATCGCCGTCATTCACCATGTCCTCAGAGAGCGGGAACACCGTCTCCATGGCGCCTGCGTCGAGGTCCTCCGGACGGACACGCACCAGGCGGTTGACGCCCTTCGTGGTGAAGTGCCCCTCTTCCTCCGAAGCGATGGCAGCGGTGTCGCGGCCCAGGTAGACCTTCTCACCGTGTTCGGTGAGTGTCCAGCCGGTGGTCCAGAGGGTACCGTCACCCTGGATTCCCATGGCCTTGGGCTTCCACGGGTTCTTGACGATACCGCCGAGCGGCAGGACGACAGCCAGACCCATGAGGGCGGCGCCGGTACCGGCCAGACCCATCATCACCTTACGGCGGCCGAGGGTGGAGGTCTTCCATGCGTCGTTCAGCAGAGCGGTGATCGTCTTACGGTCGACATCTTCGGACGGACCGTCGTGACGGGTCTGTACGGAGATCTCCTCGGGAACGAACTTCTTGGAGAACTGGACCGCGCCCACGCCGAGGCAGATGATCGAGAGGCCGGCGGTGACGCCGAGCAGCGGGGTGTACAGCGTGTACAGCCAGAGCCCGTCATCCTCCAGGTGCTTGTACTGCCACGGCCAGAAGAGGTAGACCGCCACGAAAGCGATGCCCAGGACAACGGACAGTGCGAACCACACGTTGATCCCGAAGGCGGCGCGCTTCTCAGCGGGGTCTCCCTCGACCGGGAACCGCTCCTTACGGTAGGCGACGGTGACGCCGTCGAGCTCGGTGCCGAGGCGGGCGAGCTCTTCCTCGCTCATCGCCTTGAGCTCGTCTGGGGTGTAAGTGCTCTTGATTTCACTCATGACCGGGTTCCAATCCACATTGCTCCGCCGATGAGCACGACGATGCCGACGATCCACATCAACATGCCCTCGGTGACCGGGCCGATACCGCCGAGACCGTAGCCGCCCTGGGACGGGGTCTCCTTCGCGGACTTGATGTACGCGATGATGTCCTTCTTCTCGTCGGCGGTGAGCTGACGGTCCGAGAACTTCGGCATGTTCTGGGGGCCGGTGAGCATGGCCTGGTAGATCTCCTGCTCGTTGGCGTTGTCCAGGACGGGTGCGTACTTACCGCCGGACAGGGCGCCACCGCGGCCGGTGAAGTTGTGGCAGGACGCGCAGTTCAACCGGAACAGATCCGAACCACGGGCGACATCCGCCGGGTCGATCTTTCCGTTGTCGTTGTTCGCGCCGCGGAGCGAGTCCATGGCGATCGAACCGTCCGCGTCCGTCACGATCCCGGGGCCACCGCCGTTGGCGTTGACGTAGGCCGCCAGCGCCAGGGTCTGCTGCTCGTTGAAGCGGGCGTCCTTGCGCTCAGCCTGGGCCTCGTTGCGCTTCATCGGCATGCGACCGGAGTGCACCTGGAAGTACACCGCTCCCTCACCGACACCGACCAGGGAGGGACCGCGGTCCTTGACACCCTGGAGGTTGGCGCCGTGGCAGGTGATGCACGCGACCTCGTAGATCTCCTTGCCCTGGCTGATCAGGGTCTCAGGGTCGACGTCGGCTGTCGCCTCCTGGGCGTCCGGGGTCACTGCCTGGGCGATCAGTCCCGCGCTGGAGAGGCCGAGCACGAGCGCGAGCGCTCCGGCGACGGTCCGGCGCAACTTGCGCCGGGGGCGGCGCGTCCTGCGTGTTGTGGATGCCTCAGGGGAGCCGGTCACGGGCTGCTCCCCCTCGGTCATGCTGTGGTTGGTATCCATCTTGTTCCCTTAACTCGTCATACGGAATGCGATGGGCTTAACGGCCGAGCGTCACACATCGGCCCGTTCGGCCTACTGGATGAAGTAAATCGTGATCCACAGGCCGATCCACACGACGTCGACGAAGTGCCAGTAGTAGGACACGACGACGGCTGCGGTGGCCTGGGCCGGGGTGAACTTGGACTTCGCGGTGCGGAGGAGCACCACGACGAAGGCCAGCACGCCGGCAAGGACGTGTGCGCCGTGGAAGCCGGTGGTGATGAAGAACACCGACCCGTAGACGCTGCCTCCGATCGTCGTCCCCTCGTGCACGAGGTTGAAGTACTCGTACCCCTGGCCCACGAGGAACACGGCGCCCAACACGACCGTGAGGGTGTACCACTTCCGGAGTCCGAAGACATCACCCCTCTCAGCCGCGAACACGCCCCACTGCGCCGTAAACGACGACGACACCAGAATAACGGTGATCAGTAGGGCGAAGGGCACGTTGAGGTGCGTCGGGTGGGACGGCCAGTCTCCACCCGAGTTCGCCTTCGACACGAAGTACATCGCGAAGAGTCCCGCGAAGAACATCAATTCCTGCGACAGGAACACAATCGTGCCGACGCTGACCATGTTCGGTCGGTTCAGCGTCGCAACACGTTGTGGTGCTGCCATACCTTGGTTTCCAACTGCGCTCGTCACGTCCACAAGTATGGCCTGTCCGCTCCCTGTAGTCGATTCGCGACCCCCCACAAACCCCGGTCTTCTGAGAAACCGCAGGTCAGGATTCACTGTTCGCTGGGAAATCACCACAAACGGGGTTAGCCGGGAACTTTTGGATGACCCCGTCCGACGCGATGTGTCCCCGCAGGTGAGCGACCCCTTCGTCGCGCCGCCGGGCCCTCGGCGGCCGGAGGTCGACACGTTCCGACCACCCCCGGAAGAGGGGGTAGGTGCCGCCCCCGCGACTGCGCTCCACCTGCCTTGCCGAAAGCTTATCCGACCGCCCACCGAAACACGGCCCCGACGCCCCACCCCATCCCCCGTCACCCGCCCCCACACCGGGCACGGGACAAGAGAATAGGATGGACCGGAGCACTGTCCGCGGTGCCACCCGACAACCACCGACCACCCGCCTGACACGTGTCAGGAGATAGAGAGAGACCTGATGGCTACTCCGGCCCACAGTCCGGACCACGTTCCCGCCCTCGGACAGGACAAGCTGCCAGCCAGCTACTTCACCTGGCCCGGCGTGCTCGACCGTATCGGTCGTCACGAGGAGCTGAGCGAGTCCCAGGTCGCATGGGCCGTCGGTCAGATCATGGCCGGGGACGCCACCGACTCCCAGATCGCCGCGTTCTCCTACGGTCTGCGGGTCAAGGGCATCACCGCCGCCGAGCTGTCCTCCGCCGCAAACACCATGCGGGAGTTCGCCACTCCGGTCGACTTCAGTGATATCGCCGACGCCGTCGACATTGTCGGCACCGGCGGCGACGGTCATCACACCGTCAACATCTCCACGATGGCGTCCTTCGTGGTCGCGGCAGCCGGTGTCACCGTCGTCAAGCACGGTAACCGTGCCGCTTCTTCACTGTGCGGCGGTGCGGACGTCCTCGAGTCGCTCGGCCTCGACATCGAGCGTGACCCCGAGACCATCCACGCCGACGCCCTGCGCACCAGGTTCGCGTTCATGTTCGCGAAGACCTACCACCCCGCCATGCGCTTCGCCGGCCCCGTCCGCTCCGAGCTCGGTGTTCCGACACTGTTCAACCTCCTCGGCCCGATGACCAACCCGGCGACCCCGAAGTACGCGCTCGTCGGCTGTGCCTTCCGTGACATGATGCCGATCATGGGTGGCGCCTTCGCCCACCAGGGTGTCCGTGCGCTCATCGTCCGCGGGCTCGACGGAATGGACGAGATCAGTGTTAGCGCCCCCACCGAGGTCGTCACCGTCGACAGTGAGGGCCGCACCGGAGAGTTCATGATCAACCCACGCACCTACGGCCTCGACATCTACGAGGAGGACGCCCTGCGCGGGGGCGACCCCGCATTCAACGCCGATATCGCCCGTCGTCTGATGGCCGGCGAGCTTGAGGGGGCGGTCAAGGACGCCGTCGTGATCAACGCCGCCGCGGCGCTCGCCGTCGTGAAGGGTTGGGAGGACTCGGATCTACGCACCGTGCTCACCGAACAGGTCGCAGTGGCCCGGGATGCCCTCGAGTCCGGTAAGGCAGAGCAGGCGATGGCGCAGATCATCGCAGGCTGATCCCGTACCACCGGAGACGGAAGCGGCCGGTCCACCCGAGGGTGGACCGGCCGCTGCTCTCTGCGTCCGGACGGGGAAAGACTAGTCCTTCTCGGGCGGGAGACCGTACTGCAGGTTCAGCATCACGGTCGACCAGATGAGCATCACAGCGCCCAAGAGGATCAGCCAGATGTGGAAGAAGGAGATGCCGTAGCCCATGAGCATGATGGCGAACGCCATCAGGAAAGGCCAGCCGGAGCTCGCGGAGAAGAAACCGAGCACGCCGGCACCGTCCTCGATCTCGGCCTGCTCCCAGTCCTTCGGCTCAATGTCCGTCTTGTTGCTGGTGAGGTGGAAGTAGCCACCCAGGAAGAGGCACAGCAGGGTGGCGAGCACCATGCCGGTGCCACCGGCCCACTCAATGCCCTGTACGTTTCCGTTGTCACTCAGCTTCGAGGTGGCGAAGAAGTACAGGACCGTCATGATGACCAGGAATGTCGCCAGGCCGTACATCAACTTGGCTGTCTGCCGCATTGTTCTCTCCTTTGGAGTTCGGACCGCTTACGCGGCCTCGTCGCCGATGTAGTTGTCGCCGTCGACCGAGCGGGTACCGGCACGGTCCGGGAGGAAGGGCCTGGTACTGGTGGCGTAGGGGGCCTCACCGATCTCAGTCAGCGCGTCGGCGTTGGTGGCGGTGGGGTTGGCCTTCCGGAACTCAAGGTACTTCGTGAAGGCCTCCGGGGAGACGGTACGGATCTCGAAGTTCATCATCGCGTGGTAGGTACCGCACATCTCGGCGCAACGGCCGACAAATGCTCCCTCTTCCTCGATGCCCTCGATCTGGAACCGCCGCTCCTGGTGGTTCTTCTCCGGGTGCGGCATGGCGTCGCGCTTGAAGAGGAACTCAGGGACCCAGAAGGAGTGGATCACGTCGGAGGACGCCAGGTTGAACTCGATCGGGGTATCGGTCGGCAGGACCAGGACCGGGACCTCCTCAGAGGTTCCCACGGTCTCGATCTTGTCGTAGTTGAGGTAGGAGTAGTCCTCGGACGAGCCACCGTGGATCGGTCCGACGAGTTCACCTTCCTCATCACGCTCGGTCGGCTGGGAGAGCAGGTCGGCGTCCGCCGTCCGGTCCTCGTCCTTGCCGACGTAGTCGGTGCCGTTACCGGTCAGGTTGCCCTTGACCTCGCCGTAGCCGAACTTCCAGTTCCACTGGAAGGCGGTCACGTCGACGGTGACTTCAGGGTTCTTGTCCATCGCGGTGACCTCGTCCTGGGTCTGCACCGTGAAGAAGAACAGCGCCATGACGATGAGGACCGGAATCGCTGTCAAGGTCAGCTCAAGGTTGACGTTGTAGGCGGTCTGGCGCGGGAACTCCCCCTTACCGGCCTTCTTGGCACGGTTGGCGCCGTCCCGGAAGATCACGACGAACATCAGGACCCACATGATGATGCCGATGATCCAGGCGGCGACCCAGGTCCAGACCCAGAAGTTGCCCATCGACTTGGACTCCGGAGTGATGCCGTCCGGCCAGCCCATGCGCAAGGCATGGAAGAAACCGTTGTCAGGGGGGGTGGCGTCGCAGCCGGCAAGGGCCAGGGCACCGAGTCCCAGAGCACCGGCCAATCCCAGCTTGCGGGCCATACCGTGAACTTTTCGCTGTTCCACGCGAGTATGCCTTCCTCAATCACACGTCGTGTTCACCGGATATTGTGCGGGTGTCACCTGCAGAGGACCGCCCGTACATTCCGTATCACTGAACGACAATAGTGCATCCGCCCGCGGCAGCCAGCATCTAGGCCTCAGTCACCCAGTACACCGGCCCTATTCGGGGTTGACCATACGGCTACCCCTGTCCCCCGCCCCGTCCCCGTCCACCCCGGGGCCGGCGACTTCCGTGTGCGGGGCGCGTCCCTAGTATCGTTGTCTCCCGTACCCGCGGCCGGGCGGCGCAGCGTCCCCGCGACGCCTCCCGCCGGACCGCCTCCCCTACCTGTATGGAGATGACCTCTACAGCTCATGTGTGGACTTCTTGGAATTCTCACCGCCCTCGGCGACGCGCCCCGGTTCGTCGACCCCGTGGCCCACGCCCTGCCCTGCATGCGTCATCGCGGCCCTGACGAGGACGGGACCTGGAACGACGCTGATGTCGTCTTCGGCTTCAACCGACTGTCCATCATCGACCTGGAGCACTCCCATCAGCCGCTGCAGTGGGGACCGGAGGGGCAGCCGGCCCGGTACTCGATGACGTTCAACGGTGAGATCTACAACTACGTGGAGCTGCGGGAGGAGCTGCAGGCCGCCGGTTATTCGTTCAACACCTCCGGTGACTCCGAGACCATCGTCGTCGGCTACCACCACTGGGGCGAGGACGTCGTGAACCACCTCCGCGGCATGTTCGCCTTCGCCGTGTGGGACGCCGCCGAGCGCACGATGTTCCTGGCCCGTGACCCCTTCGGCATCAAACCGCTGTTCTACGCGAGCACCGCCGCCGGCACCGTCTTCGGGAGTGAGAAAAAGTCGAT
Organism: uncultured Corynebacterium sp.; assembly: GCF_902782855.1. Taxonomy (GTDB): domain Bacteria; phylum Actinomycetota; class Actinomycetes; order Mycobacteriales; family Mycobacteriaceae; genus Corynebacterium. Next base: position 7,100 of record NZ_CACZOO010000008.1, on the reverse strand, counting down.
CCTGGACATGGCTGACGCCATTGGTCTGGACAAGAGCCTTGACGACCGGGCGATCGTGCATTACACGGACCTCCAGTACGTGCCGGAGCCGGAGACTCTCCACGCCGGGATCCGACGCCTGGAATCCGGCTGCACCGCCACACTGCGTCCAGGTGGGGAGCTGAGGGCCACCCGCTACTTCCGCCCGGACTTCACTTCGGTACCGGTGCCCGCCGGCACCGAGGACGCCCTGTTCCGGAGGATCGCCGACGCCCTGCAGGACTCGGTGGCCAAGCACATGCGGGCCGACGTCACCGTGGGTTCGTTCCTCTCCGGCGGTATCGACTCCACCGCCATCGCCGCACTGGCCAAGCAGCACAACCCGGACCTCATCACCTTCACCACCGGCTTCGAACGTGAGGGCTACTCCGAGGTTGACGTGGCCGCGGAGTCCGCCGAGGCGATCGGCGTCGAGCACGTCGTCAAGGTCGTCTCTCCCGAGGAGTTCGCCGCCGCGGTACCGAAGATCATCTGGTACCTCGACGACCCGGTCGCCGACCCCGCCCTGGTGCCCCTGTACTTCGTGGCTGCGGAGGCCCGCAAGCACGTGAAGGTCGTCCTGTCCGGCGAGGGAGCCGATGAGCTCTTCGGCGGCTACACCATCTACAAGGAGCCGCTGTCGCTGGCGCCGTTCGACAAAGTGCCGTCCCCGATCAGGAAGGTGCTCCACAAGATCGGTGCCGCCCTGCCCGACGGTCAGCGCGGCAAGTCACTGCTCCTGCGCGGCACCACCCCGATGGAGGAGCGTTACTACGGAAACGCCCGGTCCTTCAGCTACGAGCAGTTGGAGCGCGTCCTGAAGATCGCGCGCCCCGAGTGGGACCACCGTGAGGTGACCGCCCCGATCTACGCACAGTCGCGGAACTTCGACCCGGTGGCCAGGATGCAGCACCTGGACCTGTTCACCTGGATGCGTGGCGACATCCTCGTCAAGGCAGACAAGATCACCATGGCTAACTCCCTGGAGCTGCGCGTCCCGTTCCTGGACAGGGTCGTCTTCGATGTCGCCCGGACCATTCCCTACGACCTCAAGATCAGTCACGGCACGACGAAGTACGCTCTGCGCCGCGCCATGGAGCTCATCGTGCCCCCGCACGTGATCAACCGGAAGAAGCTGGGCTTCCCGGTGCCGATCCGGCACTGGCTCGCCGGTCCCGAGCTCTACGACTGGGCCCGCAGCATCATCGAGGAATCGCAGACCGAGAACATCTTCAACAAGGCCGAGGTTCTCGCTATGCTCGACGAGCACCGTGTCTCGATGACCTCCGGCCACGGTCCTGACCACTCCCGCCGGCTGTGGACCGTCATCGCCTTCATGATCTGGCACGGCATCTTCGTCGAGAACCGGATCCACCCGGAGATCGACGAGCGGGACTACCCCGTCCACATCTAGGATGCCGCGGGGTCGGCCGAGGGACGCCGCCCCTCCCCGGTGCTGCCCGGACACAGCTGTGCCCCGCAGGGTGGTGGATGTCCGTCATTCCACTCTGCGGGGGCACACCTCTTCCCGTCCCGTCTCCACGGGACCGGAACTCCGCCGGGTCAGCTGAAGGAGTCGCCGCAGGCGCAGGACCCCGAGGCGTTCGGGTTGTCGATCGTGAAACCCTGGGACTCGATCGTGTCGGCGAAATCGATGGTCGCACCGGTGAGGTACGGTGCCGACATCTTGTCCACGACGAGATCCACACCCTCGAAATGATCGACGTGGTCGCCGTCCAGGGTGCGGTCGTCGAAGAAGAGCTGGTAGCGCAGTCCGGCGCAACCGCCCGGCTGCACGGCGATGCGCAGGGACAGGTCGTCGCGGCCCTCCTGTGCCAGCAGGGCTGCTGCCTTCGCGGCGGCTGCACCGGTCACTTCGACGCCGGTGGTCTTCTCGGGGGCGGTCATCTGTTCCTCCTCGGTGTTGCGGAATGTCTGTCAGGCTACCCCCGTCCAACCGACAATTCCACCGGGATATTCCCGTGCCGCACTCCCCAACGACAGACCTCGTTGGGACGCGGCCCCGGCTGTGCTCTAGCCTGTGGGATGTGAAACTGCCCTGGAACAAAGATGCCGACACCCCCGGCGACGCGGGTGACGCCGCCACCACCAATGAGGCCCCCGGCGCCGTCCCGGATCCGACCGAGGACGCTGCCCTCCCCAAGGGCCACACCCCGAAGAAGGGGCGCCCGACCCCCCGACGCAATGACGTCGAGCGGCAGGCCGGTACCCGCCGTGCGCACTACGACGCACCCCTGACCCCCAAGGAGGCCAGGGAGCGCCGCAAAGCCGAGAAGGCCTCTATGACGAAGGAGGAGTTCAAGGAGAAGAAGCGGCGTCAGCGCGAGGAGTCGGCCTCCGCCCGGAAGAAGGCCAACGAGCGGATGATGGCCGGTGACCCGAACTACCTCCTTCCCCGTGACCAGGGCAGGGAAAAGCTCTTCGTTCGAAACTACGTGGACGCCCACCGTTACGCGATGAACATGTTCCTCCCGATCGCCCTCATCGTGGTGCTGGTCATGATCGTCGGCATGCAGGCGCCGGAACTCGCCAACCTCGTCTCCCTGGTGATGCTCTTCGTCATCGTCCTGCTGATCATCGAGGGTTACGTCCTCGGCCGCAAGGTCAACAAGCTCGTCGACGAACGCTTCCCCGAGCGTGCCTTCGGCCGCTGGACCATCGGGTTCTACGCCTTCACCCGCGCCACCATGGTCCGCCGGATGCGCACCCCTGCACCGCAGGTCAACATCGGGGACCCGGTCTAGGGGTCGAGGGAGATGTCCGCCACGGCTCCGACCGCACTGTTGCCCGCCCTGGCCGCCTGGGCCACGGACACCGGCCTCCCGGCGTCTTTCGCCGCGGACGCCTCCATGCGTAGCCCCGAGATGCTGCTCGTCACCGATGACCCCGCGGTGGAGTCTGGCATCGCTACCGGCACGTCCCGACCGGCAGGACTCGCGGGAACGGTCGACGTCGACATCCTGGCCCATGTCCTCCCCCCGGTCGACACAGTCGGTCTGACCCCTCAGGAGGTCGGGGACCTTCGTGACTCCGGAGTGTCGCTGGTGGACCACGCGGTCGATTCCGGCGTCCCGCTGCTGCTGCTCGGTGGCACGGGCGCATCCGGAGCCACGGAGATCGCGGTGTCCGCGGTCACCGCCACGATCTGCCGGAAGGAACCGGTCACCGTCGTGCACCACGGGATCGGCGCAGATGTCGCCGTGTGGCGGACCACCGTGACCGCGGTGCGGGACGCCATGTTCAGGGCCCGCGACTACCGCGACGGTCCATGGGACGCGGGGTCGGTCCGCGAGATTCTCCGGATTCTCGGGACCCCCGGACTGGCAGTGATGGTCGGCGTCCTCACCCGGGCTGCGGCACGTCGCACCCCGGTCATCCTCGACGGTGCGGACACCCTTACCGCGGCCCTGCTGGCGGACGCGGCCGTCCCCGGCGCTTCGCGCTGGTGGCTGGTACCCCATCTTCCCCCGGCCCCGGCCGCGCACCTCGCCGTGGAGCGTCTCGGCCTCTCCCCCATGGTGGACCGGGACCTCGGCATCGGCAGCGGGGCGGGCCTGGTGGCCCTGCCGCTGCTGCGCATCGCCGTCGACTGTCTCTGACTACTTCGCGGAAATCAGCTCGTAGTTCCAGCCGTGGGTGTCTGCCACGGCGCCTCGCTGGATACCGGTGAGGTGCTCGCGCAGCTTCATGGTGATCGTGCCGGAGACCCCACCGTTGATCTGGAATTCCCCGTCCTTGTCCTTGACGGTTCCCACGGGCGTGATCACCGCGGCGGTGCCGCAGGCGAAGGCCTCCGACATGGCTCCCGAGGTGGCGGCGTCCTTCCAGTCCCGGACGCTGAAGCGCTTCTCAGTGACCTTCAGGCCCTCGTCGGCGGCGACAGTGAGCAGGGAGTCACGGGTGACGCCAGCGAGCAGTGAGCCGGACAGGGCCGGGGTGACGAGCTCGGCGTCCGCGCCGGTACCGAAGATGAAGGCGAGGTTCATACCGCCCATCTCCTCGATGTACTTCCGCTCGATGGCGTCGAGCCAGACGACCTGGTCACAGCCCTGCTCCTCGGCGTGAGCCTGGGCGACCAGCGACCCGGCGTAGTTTCCGGCGAACTTCGCTGCACCGGTGCCGCCCGGGGCCGCCCGGACGTACTCGGTCGACAGCCACACGCTGACCGGCTTCACACCGCCGGCGAAGTAGGCACCGGCGGGCGAGGCGATGACGTAGAAGGAGTAGCTGTCCGCCGGGTGAACACCCAGGCCGACCTCGCGGGAGATCATGAAGGGACGCAGGTACAGTGCCTCTTCCCCACCGGCGGCCGGAACCCACGCTTCATCGACCTCGACGATCTGACGCAGAGACTCGAGGAACAGGTCCGCGGGGAGCTCCGGCATGGCGAGTCGCTCGGCCGACGCAGCGAAGCGGGCTGCGTTCCTCTCCGGGCGGAAGGTGACCACCGATCCGTCGTCGTGGCGGTAGGCCTTCAACCCCTCGAAGATGGCCTGACCGTAGTGCAGGACCGAGGACGCCGGGTCCATGCTGATCGGACCGTAGGGGACGACGCGGGCATCGTGCCAGCCCTTGTCCCTGGTCCAGTCGATGACGACCATGTGGTCGGTGAAGTAGTTGCCGAAACCCGGACCGGTGAGGATCTGCTCGATCTTCTCCGCCGGGGTCGGAGTGGTGGTGAGATTGCGGGTGAACTCAAGGGAAGCTGGCATGCACTGTATCCTAGACCCGGAAAGGACCTGCGGTGGAGCCACCCCCGCACCCTCGACGACCAGCAGCGGAGAAACCCCATGACGTCCGGAATCCAGTCGATATCCCCGACCATCGCCCGTGGTGCTGTGCCGGGTCTGCACCTGTGCACCGACACTGATCTGCCGCCGTCCGACGTAGTCGTCGTCCCGGTGGTGACCGGGGCATCGGGACCGCAGATTCCGGTGGCGCACCGGCTCGGGGAGGTGGTCCAGGTGGCTCTGTGGAAGTCGGCGGTGGAGACGGGTGTGACCGGGGCTGTCGCGGAGACCGGGCTGCTGGCGGTTCCCGAGGGGGTGCCCGCTTCCCTGGTGCTCGCGGTGGGGCTCGGCCGAGCTGACGGTCTGTGCTCCGAGACCGTTCGGCGGGCGGCCGGGTCAGCGTCCCGGGCGCTGGCGGATCTGGCTGCGGAGACCGGTGACGTCACCGCCGTCAGCCTGCTCGGCGACCTGTCCACTGACCTGCCCGGAGTCGTCGACGCCACCGCAGCTGCAGTGGAGGGTCACGCGCTCGGCGGGTACCGCTACACCGGTCAACGTCGTCCCGGTGACGGCGGCCGCCTCCGGTCGGTGACGGTCGTCGCACCCGATCTGCAGGACGCGCCCGCCGTCTTCAGCCGGGCCTGCACCGTCGTCGAAGCGGTGGCCTGTACCCGTGACCTCGTCAACGCGCCCGCCTCAGTGCTCACCCCGGACGCCTACGCACGTGTCATCGCCGATCTCGCGGAACGGTCCGGCGTGACCGTCGAGATCCTCGCCGAGCGGGAGCTCGCGGACCGGGGATTCGGCGGGCTGACCGCGGTGGGGCGGGGTTCCGCCCATCCGCCCCGTCTGGTGCGGATGCACTACCTGCCGGAGGTTGCCGACCGGCCGAAGGTCGCGCTGGTGGGAAAGGGGGTGACCTTCGACGCCGGCGGTATCTCGTTGAAGAAGCCCGCGGGCATGGACACGATGATCTCCGACATGGGCGGCTCGGCCGCTGTTGTCGCGACCGTCCTCGCTGCCGCGGAACTGGAGTTGCCGGTGGAGGTCACCGCGACGGTCCCGTTGGTGGAGAACATGCCCGACGGTGACGCCCTGCGCCCCGGTGACATCGTGCACCACTACGGCGGAACCACTTCGGAGATCCTCAACACGGATGCCGAGGGGCGTCTGATCCTCGCCGATGCGCTCGCCCGGGCTGTCGAGGACGACCCCGATCTGCTGGTCGATGCCGCGACCCTGACCGGCGCCCAGGTGGCGACATTGGGCGACCGCATCACCGCAGTGATGGGGACACCGTCATTGCGGGACCGGATCGTCGAGCACGGCCGGCGCACCGGCGAGGCCGCCTGGCCTATGCCGCTGCCCGCGGAGATCGCCACGGACATCCGGTCGGACGTCGCCGATGTGCGCAACACCGGTAGCTCCCGCTGGGGTGCGATGGCCGCCGCCGGACAGTACCTGGCCCACGTGATACCGGTCGGGCTCGACTGGGCGCACCTGGACATCGCCGGACCAGCCTGGAACTCCGGTGCCGCCCGCGGCTACACCCCGGGGAGAGCTACCGGTGTCCCGGTGCGGACCCTGATCTCGTTCCTCGGGGAGGTCTCGGAGCGACCCACCCGACAATGACCGCCGCCCGGCGGCTCCGTCAGGGGGGCTCCGGAGCCCTCGCTCCGCCCGGGAAGACCAGTCGATGTACTATTCGGACAGAGACCACATCTGTATTTTTTCGTCATTTAGGAGCTTCAACACCATGGCGTACTCCGTCGAAATGCCCGAACTGGGCGAGTCCGTGACCGAAGGCACTGTGACCCAGTGGCTGAAGAAGGTCGGCGACACCGTCGCCGTGGATGAGCCGCTGCTGGAAGTCTCCACCGACAAGGTCGACACCGAGATCCCCTCCCCGGCCGCAGGTGTGCTGCTTGAGATCCGCGCCGAGGAGGATGACACTGTCGACGTCGGCGCCGTCATCGCCGTGATCGGTGAGGCGGGCGAGAGCACCGGGGCCACCGCAGAGGCAACTACGGAGCCCGCCCCCGAGCCCACCCCCGAGGCGGAGCCTGCGGCTGCAGCTGATTCGGTTGAGGCAGTTCCGGCGGCGCAGCAGCCTGCCGCCTCCGGCGACGCCACCGACGTCACCATGCCCGAACTGGGCGAATCCGTGACCGAGGGCACCGTCACCAACTGGCTCAAGAAGGTCGGCGACACCGTCGCCGTCGATGAGCCGCTGCTGGAGGTCTCCACCGACAAGGTCGACACCGAGGTCCCCTCCCCCGTCGCAGGCACCCTCGTCGAGATCCTCGCCGACGAGGACGACACCGTCGATGT
>NZ_CACZOO010000007.1 GCF_902782855.1 uncultured Corynebacterium sp. | reverse complement strand
TGGGTGGGCCTCCTCGATGGGTCCGGCCGCTCCGGGTACCCTGGACGCCACGGACACGGGGTGCGCCACCGACGGCGCTGAGAACACACCCGTCGAACCTGCTCTAGCTCGCACTAGCGAAGGGAATGTCAGATGATCTCGGCACGCGTCGACCACCTCCGTAGCACCGCGCCACTGGTGCAGTGCCTGACCAACACGGTCGTCACGCAGTTCACCGCCAATGCCCTCCTCGCCGCCGGGGCGTCGCCGGCGATGGTGGACACCCCCGAAGAGGCCGCGGATTTCGCCCGCGTCGCGTCCGGTGTGCTCGTCAATCTGGGGACGCCCACCGCCGCCGGGTACACCGCCGTGCGTGAGGCGGTGCGCGGCGCCGGTGAGGCAGGCACCCCGTGGCTCCTCGACCCGGTGGCCTGCGGTGGGCCCGCCGCCCGGACCGCCGCCGCCGCCGACATCGTCCGGCACCGTCCGGCGGCGGTACGCGGCAACCCCTCCGAAATCCGGGCACTCGCCGGGTTGGTCACCGGCGCCACCCCCGCCGCCGGAGGTCGGGGCGTGGACTCCACCGACGCGGTCGAGTCTGCGCTCCCCGCTGCCACCGCACTGGCATCGGCGACCGGTGCCGTGGTCGCGGTGTCCGGACCCCGGGACCTCATCGTCAGCACCCGCCGGGACGGTACCCCCCGGGTCACCTGGTTGACCTCGGGGGACCCGTTGATGCAGCGGGTGGTGGGCACCGGCTGCGCGCTCGGCGCGCTGACCGCCGCCTATCTCGGTGCTGAAGTGGCCGGGACCACCGGGGCAGACGCCACCGACCTGCACGCTGCGGTGGTCACGGCCCACGCCCACGTCGGTGCGGCCGGATCCGCTGCGGCGCGGGAGACGTCCTCCCCGGGAAGTTTCGCCGTCGCCTGGATCGACCGGTTGTACTCCCTGAGCGCGGCGGAGATCGCCGGATCGGTGGACATCGATGCATGAGTCCGGGTTGTGTGGACCGGCGCAGGTCGACTGGTCGCTCTACCTCGTCACCGATCCCCGTCTCGGTGGCGGCCCTGACCGTGTCCCCGGCATCGTCGACGCCGCGGTGCGTGGCGGGGTGACCGTCGTCCAGCTGCGGGACAAGGACGCCTCACCCGGCATCTTCACCGCCCGGGCAGCGGAGCTCAGGTCGGTCATCGCCGACCGGGTGCCGCTGTTCGTCAACGACCGGGTGGACACCGCCGTGGAACTGGGACTGCACCTGCACATAGGTCAGGACGACATGCCCTACCGCACCGCCCGTGAGATGCTCCCCGCCCACTGCATGATCGGGTTGTCGGTGGAGACCACCGCCCATCTCGACGCAGTCGCCCGGGACATCGCCGACGGCGTCCGGCCCCCGGATGTCCTGGGCGTCGGCCCGGTGGAGCAGACCTCCACCAAACCCGACGCCGCCACTCCCCTGGGCGTGACCGGGGTGGGGACACTGGCCGCGCGGGCCCGCACCCTCGGCATCCCCACCGTGGCCATCGGCCATGTGAGCACCGTCAACGGTGCCGCACTGCTGGGCGCCGGGGTGGACGGACTGTGCACCGTCTCGGCGGTCATGGCCGCCACCGACCCCTCCGCCGCCGCGCATGACCTGCGCGCCCTCATCGACGACACCTTTCCCCTTCAGGAGACATCATGACCATCCCCCGCGTCCTGTCCATCGCCGGCACCGATCCGACCGGCGGTGCCGGAATCCAGGCCGACATCAAGGCGATCTGCGAGGCCGGCGGCTTCGCCATGACCGTGGTGACCGCCCTGGTCGCCCAGAACACCCACGGGGTCCGGGGGATCCACACCCCGGACACCGGTTTCCTCACCGCCCAGCTCGACGCCGTCTTCGACGATGTCACCGTGGACGCCGTGAAGATCGGCATGCTGGGCACCGCCGAGATCACCCGGACCGTCACCGCGTACCTGCAGGAGCACCGGGTCCCGGTACTCGTCGTCGACCCGGTGATGGTCGCCACCAGCGGTGACAGACTGCTCACCGCGGATGCCGAGGCCGCACTGGTCGAACTGTGCCGGGCGGCGGACGTGATCACCCCGAATCTCGCCGAGCTCGCGGTGCTCGCGGGGACCCGGACCGCCGCCACCGTCGACGAAGCTCTGGACCAGGGACGCGGTCTGGCCGCAGACCTGGGGACCACCGTCATCGTCAAGGGCGGCCACCTGTCCGGGGCGTCCGCAGACAACTCGGTCGTCACACCGGACGGTACGGTCCACACGGTGCCGGTCGCCCGGGTCGCGACGAACAACACCCACGGCACCGGTTGTTCCCTGTCCTCGGCGCTGACCACACGGCTGGCGGCCGGGCAGTCCACCCCGGAGGCACTGGCCTGGGCCACCGGCTGGCTGGCCGAGGCGATCCGGTACGCCGACGATCTCCATGTCGGCACCGGCAACGGGCCGGTGGACCACACCCACCGTTCCCGGCGACTCGCCGCGGCCGCCGACACGACCCCGTGGCGACTCACCGCCTCAGTTCCGGCGGGTCTGGATACCCCGGCCGACCTCACCGCGGTGGCGACGCCCCCCGCTGTTCGCCCTGTCTCCCCGCGCATCCCCGCCGCGGGACCGTGGACCGCGGCGCTGTGGGAGACGTCCGCACCGCTCTACGACGACATTCTCGCCCTGCCGTTCATCACCGACCTCGGCGCCGGCACCCTCTCGCCCGACGACTTCTCCTTCTACCTCGCCCAGGACGCCGTCTATCTCTCCCTCTACTCCCCGGCGTTGGCGTCGCTGGCGGCCTCCGCCCCGGACCAGGCATCCGCCCTGTTCTGGGTCAAGGGTGCCGCGGAGTGCCTTGAGGAAGAGGCGGAGCTGCACCGCTCCTGGCTGGGTGACGCGGGCACCGCGACGCCCTCGCACGTCACGGCGTCCTACACCTCGCACCTCATGCGCTGTGTGCGCACCCGTGACCACGTCGTCGGTGCGGCCGCCGTCCTGCCCTGCTACTGGCTCTACGCCGAGGTCGGGCTCGCCCTCGCCGCACGGTCGTCGGACGACAATCCCTTCGCCGAATGGGTGGACGCCTACTCCGACCCTGGCTTCACCGGCAGCGTCTCCCGCGCCGTCGGTCTGGTCGAGAAGGCGTTCGCGGACGCGACGCCGGCCCAGCGCGCAGAGGCGGCCCGGGCGTACCTGGACGCCTCCCGGTGGGAGGTCGAGTTCTTCGACCAGGCTGCGCGACGGGCCTGACGGGCCCGGCCGTACCCACCGGTCGTCGACCGTCACCTCATCGGCGCGACGACTGTCCGCAGCTCGGTCGTCGCCAACAGCTTCCCGGAGGACGCGTTGACGTGGTCGATCCGCCAGAGTTGACTGCTCCGACCGGTGTGGACCGCGTGGGCGGTCGAGCGGATGACATCTCCGGGCACCGACGGGCGCAGGAAGTTCGTCGAGTTGGTCACACCCATGACATTCGCCTTCCCCCCGGTGGCGATGAAGCCGGCGAACGACCCGGCGGACTCCCCCAGGCTGGCGTAGACACCGCCGTTGGTGACGCCCCACGGTTGGACGTGGTCCCGGGTGACGGCGAGCTCGGTGACGAGCTCCGGGGAAAACGCCAGGTACCTCACACCGAGGGTGGCGTCGAGCCCGGGGACCTTCTCCGCGAAGATCGTGGACAGCTCCGCAGACTCGGCGTCACTGATGTCGCCGGCGGCCACCTTCCCCATCAGCTCCGTCATCCGGGCCAGGACGCCGGCCCTATCCGCGCGGTCCGTGCCGTCCGTACGGTGCGCGTCCCGCTGCGTCCCGGTGTACTCCGTCATCATGTGCTCCCTGATTGTCCCGATGTCTCGCCGGTGTCTCACCGATGTCTGGCCCGCCTACTGAATCCTGACTCAGCGGCGGTGTTCCCCGGAGAGTCTAGTCGCCCGAGGTGCTCGGCGGGGCGCATCGGGCGGAGCAGCCTGAGCGGACGCTACTATAGGCAACCATGACAGATTCCTCCGCACAGATCGGTGTCGTCGGCCTGGCAGTGATGGGTTCCAACATCGCCCGGAACTTCGCCAACCACGGGCACACCGTCGCCGTCTACAACCGCACCACCGCCCGGACCGACGGCTTCATGGCCGAGTTCGGTTCCACGGGGTCCTTCGTCCCCGCGGCCACCGTCGAGGAGTTCGTCGCCTCCCTGGAGCGTCCCCGCCGCGCCCTGATCATGGTCCAGGCCGGCAGTGCCACCGACGCAGTGATCAACCAGCTCGCAGACGCGATGGAGCCCGGTGACATCATCATCGACGGCGGTAACGCGCTCTACACCGACACAATCCGCCGCGAGGCGGAGATGTCCGCCCGCGACCTCCACTTCGTCGGCGCCGGCATTTCCGGCGGCGAGGAGGGTGCCCTCAACGGCCCGGCGATCATGCCTGGTGGCCCGGCGGAGTCGTACAAGTCCCTCGGCCCGCTGCTGGAGGACATCTCCGCGAAGGTCGACGGCACCCCGTGCTGCACCCACATCGGCCCCGACGGCGCCGGTCACTTCGTCAAGATGGTCCACAACGGCATCGAGTACGCCGACATGCAGGTCATCGGCGAGGCCTACCATCTGCTGCGCTACGCCGCCGGTATCGGGCCCGCCGAGATCGCCGGGATATTCCGCACCTGGAACGCCGGCGACCTGGACTCGTACCTCATCGAGATCACCGCGGAGGTGCTCTCCCAGGTAGACGCCGCCACCGGGAAGCCGCTGATCGACGTCATCGTCGACGCCGCCGGCCAGAAGGGCACCGGCCGCTGGACCGTCAAGGCCGCCCTCGACCTCGGTATCCCCACCACCGGCATCGGCGAGGCCGTCTTCGCCCGCGCCCTGTCCGGTGCGCGTGAGCAGCGCGCCGCGACCACCGGTTCGCTGCCCTCCGGCGATCTGACCACCCTCGAGGCACTCGGGGTGTCGAAGGACGACTTCGTGGAGGACGTGCGCCGTGCCCTCTACGCCTCCAAGCTCGTGGCCTACGCCCAGGGTTTCGACGAGATCAAGGCCGGCTCCGATGAGCACGGCTGGAACGTCGACCCCCGCGACCTCGCCACGATCTGGCGCGGTGGATGCATCATCCGCGCGAAGTTCCTCAACCGCATCGTGGACGCGTACAACACCGACCCCGGTGTCCGGTCCCTGCTCCTCGACCCGTACTTCAGAGGTGAGGTCTCCGGCCTGGTGGACTCCTGGCGCCGCGTCGTCATCGCCGCCACCCGTCTCGGGCTGCCGGTCCCGGTGTTCTCCTCCTCGCTGTCCTACTACGATTCGCTGCGTGCCGAGCGTCTGCCCGCCGCACTGGTCCAGGGCCAGCGGGACTTCTTCGGCGCCCACACCTACGAGCGCACCGACCGTCCCGGCCACTTCCACACCCTCTGGTCCGGCGACCGCAGCGAGGTTGAGGCCTAAGTGGGCGCATCCTCTGACAGACATTCGGCCCAGAACCGCTCTTCGGGGCAGTCCGGCTCCACCGGTGGTGCACGTCGCCGCCGCGTAGTCCGCGGCAGTCGGGCCGTCGGATCCGATGACTCAGGCTCCGGCAACGCCGGCGGACGCAGCGGACGCGACCGTCGACCGGAGAAGGTCGACCTGCAGGGCCGGCCGATCCGCGACAACCAGGGCGGCAAGTCCGGAAGGAACCGCAGGCGTCGTCCCGCCGGTTCCGAAGGCCGCTCCGAACGGACGCAGGACGGCCAGCGCAACCGCCAGGGGCACCCCCGGAACCGGTCCCGGAACCAGCAGCAGCCGCGGACCCGCACCCCCGAGGTGCCCCGGGCGCAGCGTCCTGCCCCGGCGCCGGCGGCGTCCGGCCCGGTGGCGGGTGTCGACACCGCCGTCCGGTTCTCCGGGATGGGCCTGCCGGACCCCGTGGTCAGCGAGCTGACCCGCCAGGGTCTGGTCCACCCCTTCCCGATCCAGGCCGCCGCCATCCCGGACGGGCTCGCCGGACGCGATGTCCTCGGCCGTGGTCCGACCGGCTCCGGAAAGACCTTCACCTTCGGTCTCCCGGTCGTCACCCGCCTGGTCGGCGGCTCCTCGAGGCCGGGGCATCCCCGGGCTGCGATCCTCGTGCCGACCCGTGAGCTGGCCCAGCAGGTCGCCGAGCGACTGCGTCCGCTCGCAGAGTCGGTCGGACAGCGTGTCATCGAGGTCGTCGGTGGCGTCAACATCAAGCGCAACTTCACCGCCCTCGCCCGTCCGGTCGACATTCTCGTGGCGACCCCGGGCCGGGCGGAGGACCTCATCGGCCAGAAGGCGCTGTTCCTCGACCGGGTCGAGATCGTCGCCCTCGACGAGGCCGACCAGATGGCGGACATGGGCTTCCTGCCTCAGGTCCGTCGTCTTCTCGACCGGATGCCGGCAGACGCCCAGCACCTGTTCTTCTCCGCGACTCTCGACGGCGACATCAAGGTGCTCATCGAGCGTTACATGAATGACCCGGTGACCCATTCCACCGGCGAGGTCGCCGCGAAGGTCGACTCGATGGACCACTACCTCGGCGTGGTCCCCGACAAGCCCTTCCGTAACGAGGTGGTCCTGGAGCTCGGCCGTGCGTCAACGAAGACCATCATGTTCATGCGCACCAAGCACACCGTCGATCGTCAGGTCAAGAAGCTCGTCCGTGACGGGACCCCGGCCGTCGGGCTCCACGGTGACAAGGGGCAGGGTGCCCGCACCCGGGCGATCCGTGAGTTCACCGACGGGACGGCGACCGTCCTCGTCGCCACCGACATCGCCGCCCGCGGTATCGACATCAAAGGTGTGGACCTCGTCGTCCACATCGACCCCCCGGCCGAGCACAAGGCCTACGTCCACCGCGCCGGCCGCACCGCCCGCGCCGGTGAGAAGGGTACGGTGCTCACCCTGACCCTGGCCGACCAGAAGAAGGACACCGTGGCGATGATGCGCAAGGCCGGTGTCACCCCGACCGAGTGGAATCTCGATGATCCCCACGGTCCGGGCATCGATCGCCACCTCGGCGATCTGGGGCTGGCGGAGGGCCGGTAGCCGACAATGGACATCCTGCTCAGCATCCTCGGGCTCCTGGGCTTCGTACTGCTCACGGCGGGGACCGGTGTCTTCGTCGCCGTGGAGTTCGCGACCACCAGTCTCGAACGCTCCACGATCGACAATGACGTCGCCACCCGGGGCGACGCCGCTTCGAAGATGGTGCAGAAGGCTCACAGCAACCTCAGTTTCATGCTCTCGGGCATGCAGTTGGGCATTACCATCACCACACTGGCCACCGGCTATCTCGCCGAGCCGATCCTGGCGAAGTTCCTCACCCCGTTGCTGGAGCTCACCGGGCTCAGTGAGTCCGCATCCATGCCCGTCGCCCTGGTACTGAGTCTGGTGATCGCCACGGTCCTGTCGATGGTCTTCGGCGAGCTTGTGCCGAAGAACATGGCGATAGCCAATCCGCTGGGCACCGCCCGCGTCCTCACCGCACCGGTGTGGCACTTCAACAGGGTCTTCCGCGGCTTCATCCGTGCCCTGAACTGGGTGGCGAACCATATCGTCCGCCGGCTCGGCATAGAACCCGCCGATGAGCTGGCGTCAGCCCGCTCTCCGCAGGAGCTCAGCGCACTGGTGCGGCACTCCTCCGGATCCGAGGGCTTCGACCAGTCCAAGGTACGCATCCTCGACCGGTCACTGCGCTTCGGGGACGCCACTGCCGAGGACCTCATGACCCCCCGGGCGAAGGTCGACACCCTCGACGTCGACGATTCCGCACTGGTCCTGATCCGGCTGGCCCACGAGTCCGGACATTCCCGGTTCCCGGTGGTCCGTGGGGATCTCGATGAGACGGTCGGCGTCGTCCACGTCAAGGACGCCCTGACCATCCCCGCAGCCGTACGGTCCACCACGGTCGTCGGCGTCCTGGCCCGGCCGGTGCCCACGGTACCGGAGAGCCTCGGCGGGGACGCCGTGCTGCGGCAGGTGCGGCTCGCCGGCTCCCAGCTCATCCTCGTCGCCGACGAGTACGGCGGCACCGCCGGCATCGTCACGATCGAGGACGTCGTCGAGGAGATTCTCGGCGAGGTCTGGGACGAGCACGACAACCGTGAGGAGGAGCAGGAGTTCCGTCAGGTCGGCCGGAGCTGGGAGCTGTCCGGACTGCTGCGCTGCGACGAGGTGCAGGATATCTGCGGTTACGATGCCCCTGAAGGCCCCTACGAGACCCTCGGCGGTCTGGTGATGGCCACTCTCGGCCGTGTCCCCGCTGTGGGCGACGTCGTCTCCCTGCCCGCGGACGCCCGCGGTACAATGGACGCCTTCGCTGATGGACCGGAGGTCCGGTGGGAGGCCAGGGTGGAGTCCATGGACGTCAGACGTGTCGACAAGGTCCTGCTGCGCCCGGTGACGCTGGCACCCCGGTCGGATGCCCCGGATCAGGGAGGTGCCGGAAATGGGCGGTGACATCTGGGCAGTGGTCCTCACTGTCGTTCTGCTGGGCGTGAACGCCTACTTCGTCGGTGTGGAGTTCGCCCTGATCTCCTCACGCCGGGACCGGCTGGAGAACATGGCCGCCTCGGGTAACCGACGGGCGCTCCAGGTGATCAGGGCGACCGAGGACCTGACGATCATGCTCGCCGGAGCGCAGTTCGGCATCACCATAGCCTCGCTGCTGCTGGGCAAGGTCGGCGAACCCGCCATCGCCCATCTCATCGAGGCACCCTTCCACGCACTCGGTGTCCCCGGGGACCTGCTGCACCCGGTAGGTTTCGCCATCTCGCTGCTGCTGGTCACGATTCTGCACATCATCCTCGGTGAGATGGTGCCGAAGAACATCGCCCTGGCCGGCCCGGAATCGGTGGCGACCATCCTCGTCGGCCCCCACATGCTCTTCTGCAGGATCGCCCACCCGATCATGGTGATGCTGAACTGGATCGCCCGGGTGACCCTGCATTTGTTCGGTATCGAGCAGCGGGATGAGCTGGACTCCACGGTCTCCCCCTCCGAACTGGCACAGATGATCTCCGAGTCCCGGTCCGAGGGCCTCATCGCCCCGGCCGAGGCGAACCGGCTGTCCAATGCCCTGAACTCCTCCAGGCGTACCCTGCACGAGGTGCTCATCCCCCGTGACCGGGTCCGTGCACTGGCCTACGGTCCCCGGGGTATCACCGTCGGACAGATCGAGGACGCCGTCTCCGAGACAGGGTTCTCCCGCTTCCCCGTCACCGACGACGCCGGAACCTACATGGGTTACGTCCACGTCAAGGATGTGCTGGACAACGTCCTCGATCCGGCGACCGGGCCCGACCAGTTACTCGACGTCAATGACCTGCGTCCGCTGATCACGGTGGAGGGTGGGGCGAACTTCGACGTGGCCATGAAGGAGCTGCGTCGCACCAGCTCGCACATGGCGCAGGTCGAGGAGAACGGGGTGATCGTCGGGGTGGTGACCCTGGAGGACGTCATCGAGGAGCTCGTCGGCACCGTCCGCGACTGGACCCACGATGACTAACCCCCTGGCCCTCCCCGCACCGTTCTCCTCGCCCACGTGCGTGTCGGCGGGGGCGTCCTCGTGACCGGGGAGATTCCGGAGGCGGGCCGGACGCCGCGGCACCGCAGTACCGGTCGTCGGCGGGGTGTGGCGACATGGGTGTGGGCGGCTCCGCTGGCAGTCGTCGTGATCGTCGCACTGGTCCTCGGCTGGTTCACCCTGTCACGCGGCGCCGGCGACGGGGACGTGTCGGACTGTCTCGCCGGGGACCTCGATCTGGTGGTGTGGGCGGATCCGGCCGCCGAACCGACGGCCCGGGAACTGGTCGACACCTACGCCGCCACCGACCCGGTGGTCCGCGACCACTGTATTCACACGCGGGTGGAGGTGATGGACACGGCATCCGCTGACGAAGCCTACCGCTCTGCGACGGCGGCGGGACCGTCCGACGGGACGACGACGGTGGCACCGGTCTGGTTACCGGTGGGTACCGGGCTCACGGCCGGACTCGCCGGAGCTCCCGAGGTCCCCCCGGTCGTCGGGTCCACCGTGGACGGGCAGCCGGTACCGCTGGTGGTGTTCGGTTCATCCCCGGCGGTGCCGGAGGATCAGGCACGGGCCGGGGCGGACTTCGCCCGCGTGGTGGTGGGCGGGTGACCGCCGGGTGATTCAGGAGCTCCGGAGGCGACGGCGCGCGGCGAGTTCATCGCCGACCTCGGCGCCGCCGGTGTCTTCCCTGCGCTCGGAGGGGAAGGCCGTGATGGTTCCGGTGAGTTCCTTCATCAGCCCGGGCACCGCGATACCGAAGACGCCCTGACCACCGTTGAGCAGGTCGATGACCTCCTCCGGGGAGTTGCAGGCGTAGACCGTCTTCCCGTCGGAGACGAGGGTCAGACCAGCAAGGTCGTCGATGCCGAAGTTCTCGAGCTTGGCGACGGCCCGGCGGATGTTCTGCAGGGAAATTCCGGTGTCCAGCAAGCCTTTGACGATCTTCAGCACGAGGATGTCACGGAAGGAGTACAGTCGCTGACTTCCGGACCCCTTCGCGGTGCGGATCGAAGGCTGGACGAGCTTGGTGCGCGCCCAGTAGTCGAGCTGCCGGTAGGTGATGCCCGCGACCTGGCAGGCCGTGGTCACCCGGTAGCCTGACTCCCGGTCGTCGTGGTGGACCTCGAACAGAGCGTCCTGCTGATCCATGCGTGTCTCCTCATGCTCCGGCGCACGTGTCCTCGGTGCGCCACTAATTCACCTGACCCAAGACTAGACGGCGCAATGGGGCAGTCAACCCCTCGGACGAGGAAGTGGCCGATCCACCGTCGAAGTCTCAAGGTCAACTTGACGTTGAGGGTGATGTTAGCAGAGGAGATTGACGACAGCCGTGTAACAACACGCCTGTCGTTCGGGGAAAACAGCTGGAGAAAAACCTGTCAGCGCGAGAGATTCGCCTTGACCATCGAGGCGTGCAGCGACACCAGCAGTGCACTGACCTCGCGCCCGACCTCTGCAGCACGCTCCGCAGCATTCTCGTCACGGCGGTGTGCCACCGGCTCGGTGACCCGGTTGACCAGGTCAGACTGCCGGCGGGCCATGGTCACCAACGACCGGAGGTGTCGGGAGTCGATACCGAACTCCCCCAGCTTCGCGGCGATCCTCACCACATCGACGTCGTCGGTGGAGAAGAACCCGGCGGTGTCCGGGACCACCATGTCCATCCGGACGAGGACACCGAGGAAATCATCGTCGGCACCGGAGCGGACGCACACGTCGGCCCGGGTCAGCCGGCGCATCCTCGGGGCGCGGAACTGTTCGGGGGTCACCGCCCCCGCCACCGAGTCACTGTGCGCCCCGATCGCGGTGACTTTGCCGGCGTCCATCGCGTCGAGGCGTTCCTTGATGACCTTCAGCGGCAGGAACTCGTCACGCTGCAGGCCGAGGATGTACCGGATCCGGGAGATGTCCTCCGGGGAGAACCTCCGGTAACCGGACTTGCTGCGCTTCGGACTGATCAACCCCTCGGCCTCGAAGAACCGGATCTTGGAGACCTTCACCTCCGGGAAATCGACCTGGAGATTCTTGATCACGTCACCGATGGACGAGGTGGGGAGGATTCCCGGGCTGCGGTCGAGCGCCGCGGCACTCCCCTTCGCGGTGACCTCGTCGTCGGACTGACGGGCTGCTCCGGACTGCGAACTCACGATTCTCCTCGTACCTGCTGGAACTTCGGGACATTTCAGGTCTTGATACACGTCCGCCGACCCGGACGATGTCCGGGCCGACGGTCACGGTGCGCGGACAACCGCCCACGCGACCGGTCAGGCCTCCTTGGCCCCGTTGAGGAAGACAAGGCGGAACTTGCCGATCTGGATCTCGTCGCCGTTGCTCAGCACGGCGGAGTTCTTCGGCTCCCGGTTGACGTAGGTGCCGTTGAGCGACCCCACGTCCACCACCTCGTAGTCGTCGCCGCTGCGACGGAACTCCGCGTGCCGCCGGGAGACGGTGACATCGTCGAGGAAGATGTCACTGTCGGGATGGCGGCCGGCGGTGGTGGTGTCCTGGTCGAGCAGAAAACGGGAGCCGGCGTTCGGACCACGCTTCACGACGAGAAGCGCGGAACCGGAGGGCAGTCCCTCCACACCGGACGGCGTGGATTCGGACTGCACACCGGTCTCCATCTCCTTGAGGAGGTCTGCACGGAAGACCGAGGTGGTTTCGACCGAGGCCTCCGGGATCCCGGTGTTGTCGCTCATGTTCAGTTCCTCCTGGAATCTGGTACTGGTGACCGTTGTCGCCCCACCGCGGGTGCGGCTGGGCATGAAGCACATCAGGCGGTCTGCCTGTGGGTTGTTCTCATCATACTACCCGTCCCGCATCGCGGTGGCGGGGCGTTACCGGATTACACCCGTGAAGTTTCTCACCGGAACATCGAGGCAATGGAACCCATCACAGAACCTCCTGTGGAGCTCAGCGGATTGTCGTTGACCATGTAGGTCCAGGTCGCACTGGGCTTGTACAGGCCCAGGTCGCCCAGATCCACACCGTCGGAGGTGATCTCCGCGGCGCTGAAGGTCTCACGGGCGAGGGACACCGCCCGCTCGGCAAGTTCACCGAACGCCGCGATGGACAACCGGTGAAACTCGTCGATCGGGCTCTCCCTGGCGATGGCCCGCAGGTGGATCGATTCGCGCACATCGTCGAGGTACGCCAGATGCTCACTCCACTCGTGATCGAGGTGGAAGAGCATGATCTCCCGGGCGGACTGGACCAGCACCCCGTGGTCGATACCGGCGGCCTGCAGGGCGCCCGCCTTCTCCACGTCGTGGTAGCTGAGGTCGTCCCAGGCGGCCTCGGTGTCGAGCACCCGGTCGCGACGTTCGTTGACGATCGCCCGCTGATCGGCGATGAGCTTGTTGTACTTCCACGTGGTCGCGTGGATGTCGAGCATCTGGCCCTCCGTGACCCGCTGACAATGATCGACGAACTGGAGCACTTTCCTCTGCTCCATCCGACCGTCCTCGGCAGGTTGGGCGGTGAGCTCCTCACCGGCTCCGCCGACGGTGACCATGTCGTCCTCCAGGGAGACGAAGAACACCGAGGAGCCGGGGTCACCCTGACGCCCGGCGCGCCCACGCAACTGGTTGTCCAGCCTGGCGGAGCGGAACCTTCCGACACCGACGACGTGCAGACCGCCGAGTTCGACGACGCGGTCATGCTCCTCCCGTCCGGGCTCGCCGTCGACACCGCCGAGACGGATGTCGGTTCCGCGACCTGCCATCTGGGTGGACACGGTGACGCGCCCGGGACGTCCCGCCTCTGCGATGACCGCGGCCTCCGCCTCATGGTTCTTGGCGTTGAGCACGTTACAGTCCAGGCCCCGCAGCACCAGCGCATCGGCTATCGCCTCGGACTCGGCGACATCCTGGGTACCGACCAGGACCGGCTGACCGGTCGCCTGGACCGCCACGATGTGGTCGATCACCGCGGCGTCGCGCTCGGCGGACTCCGCGTAGACGTGGTCGGCCTCGTCGAAGCGCCGCGTGGGCACGTTCGGGTCGATGACGCTGACGGACAGGTCGTAGAACTGGCGGAGCTGGTCACTCGCGGCGACCGCGGTACCCGTCATCCCGCATTTCTGGGGGTAGAGACCCAGCAGGGCCTGGATGGTGACCTGGTCGAGGATCCGTCCACCGTCGGTGACCGTGAGCCCCTCCTTCGCCTCCACCGCGGCCTGCAGACCGTCCGGCCAGCGCTGCAGCTCGGCGACGCGACCGCGGGAGTTGTCGATCAACGCGACAGCACCGTCGCGCACGAGGTAGTGCACGTCACGGACCAGCAGGTACTGGGCGTGCAGGGCAACGTTGACCTGGGAGAGCAGGTCACCGGCGTCCTCCCCGTAGAGCGACTCGACGCCCAGCTCCTTCTCCACGAAGGCCGATCCTGCGTCGGTGAGGAAGACGCTGCGTCGGTCACCGGAGACGGTGAAGTGCCGGTCCTCCACCATCCGCCGGACCAGCGCGGTGATCGACGCCGCCGGACCCGCCCCCGGCTCGGAACCCGCCAGTACGAGCGGCACCAGGGCCTCGTCGACCATCACCGAGTCCGCCTCGTCGACGACGGCGACGTCGGCGGGGGTTCGCACGGCGTCCTCCCGGCGAATGATGAGCTGGTCACGCAGCACGTCGAAGCCGATCTCGTTGATCGCGCCGAAGACCACGTCACAGGCGTAGACCTCACGTCGGATGTCGGGGGCCGCTTCTTCGGCGATCGCCCCGTGGGTCAGGCCGAAGAAGTCGAGCAGCGGTCCCATCCATTTCTCGTCACGTCCCGCGAGAAAGGAGTTCACCGTGATGACGTGGACCTTCTTGCCCTGCAGTCCGTATCCGACCGCTGTCATCGCACCGACGAGGGTCTTGCCCTCACCGGTGGCCATCTCCACGACATCACCGACGAGCATGCGCAGTGCGCCCTGGAGCTGCACGTCGAACGGACGCATGCCCAGGGTGCGGGACGCCGCCTCACGTACTGCGGCGAGCAGCAGCGGTGCGTCCTCGATGGTGCGGGCCTCATCGGAGCCGATACACGAGCGGGCGATCTCCACGACCTCCGCGTCGGAGGCTGCGGAGAGCCGGTCGGAGGCGTTCTGCGCCTCCCCCACGATCGTCTTCGACTTCTTCTGGTTCGCCGTCGCCGACGATCCCATGGCCTTCCAGAACCAGCCGAATCCGGCCATCACACGCCTTTCGAAGGAGATACAGTCCGTTCCAGGATATCCGATCACCGCCACCGTGCCGCCCGGCGCTCCGGCGGACACGCCACGGTACTGTGCGTGGCATGGCTTCCCCGTCCGTCACCTCGGTC
The DNA here is from genome assembly GCF_902782855.1 of uncultured Corynebacterium sp. GTDB lineage: Bacteria > Actinomycetota > Actinomycetes > Mycobacteriales > Mycobacteriaceae > Corynebacterium. The sequence continues at coordinate 1,000 of NZ_CACZOO010000007.1, read as the reverse complement.
AACATCACCCTGCCCGGTTCACTGCCCCGGGCCGACGGATCCCCGTCGACGATCGCCGGGACGCTCGACCTGCCCGCCGCCGCAGGGCCCCTGTCCCCGGAGGAGTTCCGCGACGCCGGGTACCGGGTCGCGCTTCTCGCACACTGTTTCACCTGTACCCGGGCCGCCCCGGGCATCTTCCGCATCTCCCGTGCGCTGGCCCGCGCCGGCATTGCGTCGCTGCGCATGGACTTTCCCGGCCTGGGAGGGTCCGGGCCTGACGACGGTGGTGTGCGCTTCGAGGACACCACCTTCAGCTCGAACGTCGACGACCTGGTCTCCGCAGCCGGGTGGCTGGCGGAAAGGCTGACCCCGCCCTCCCTGCTCGTCGGCCACTCCCTCGGTGGCGCTGCCGTCCTGCGCGCCGCACCCCGGATCCCGTCGGTGCGGGCGGTGTGCACCGTCGGCGCACCGTATCTGCCTGGCCGGGCGGCGTCCTCACTCCTCGACGTCTTCGGGGACGCCACCGGCGACGACGACGCCCGGACCGTCCACCTCGCCGGACGCGACATCACGTTCCGACGCCGGTTCCTCACCGACCTGGCCGAACGCTCCGACGAGGACGCGGTGCGCGCGGACATCGCGGAACCTGGTCTGCGGGGGGTGCCGCTGCTGGTCCTGCACTCCCCGGAGGACCGCACCGTTCCGGTGGGTGACGCCGAGCGGATCTTCGCCGCGGCGTCCTGGCCGAAGTCGCTGGTCAGCATTCCCGACGCCGACCACCTGCTCACCCGTCGTGGATCGGCGCAGTGGGTCGGGGAGACGGTGACCGCCTGGGCGGTCTCAGGTGGCGGCTACAGTAGTCAGCTATGACCGACATCACCTTCATCCCCACCGCCGACCTCGTCGACATCATCGGGCCGGATGCCCGCAGCTGCGACACCCAGTTCCGCGATTTCGGCGGGCACACCGACTTCTGCGGCCCCATCACCACGGTCCGCTGCTTCCAGGACAACGGCCT
>NZ_CACZOO010000006.1 GCF_902782855.1 uncultured Corynebacterium sp. | reverse complement strand
TAGCGGAAACGCTCCGCAAAACTCACCGCATCCGTGATCACGTCCCGGGAGTGGCTCAGCCCGGCCGCTGCGGCGATCGCCGGCAGATCCGCAGCCTCAGACTGCATGTGCTGCCAGGCATAGGCCAAGGCCCTGAGCCCTGCAATGTCCGCCGACTGGATCTCGTCGATGAACAGGACGAGGTCTGCAGCTCCATCGCCGACGGCCGCTGTGACGGCCCCGGTGATGACGTCCTGAAGGGCGCGTCCTGCACTGGCTTTCGTCCTGGCGGTCCCGCCCCATCCACTCGACAGGCGGTCGAAGGACCCGATCAGCGGTCCCAAGAATGGCCCGTCACCGGCCGTGACCCACACTGTCTGGAAACCCAGCTGGCGAGCTTCCTCCTGGAGGAACCGCAGCAGGCTGGTCTTGCCGATCCCGCGTGGGCCGACGGTGACGCTGGTCTGCCCCGACAGCTTGTGGAACTGACTCGTGTACGCGAGCTCCTGTCGGAAGTCCTCGATGTTCTTCCTTCTGCCAGGGACGCTGACGCTCACGGATCCGGGGGTGCACGGGCTCGGTTGCATGGCCTCAGCGGTCCATCGCAGCGATCATCAACGCAGGGCAGCGTCCGGCTGACCGCAGACGAGTGCTTCGGCAGATTGCAGGAGAACCCTTCGGCAGATTGCCGGAAAGAGGTGCGGCTGATCGCCAGAGCGTAGCGCGCTACCTGCATGTTCCACCAGATCTTCCGGTCGCCGATGTGGACGGACGATGCGGTGACAGCCGGGCACTGGCGCACCCGTGACAACGGCGAAGGTCGACCTCGTCCTCGAGCGTCATGACGGAGCGGTTATGGCCATCGCCCTCCACCTCGGGAGCTGCGGCTACCCGGTGGAGGACCAGTTGCACACACTGCCGGTCGAACGGCTCCGGGTGTGAGCGATCGGGAACCACTGCCCGTCGACCGGGCCGAGAGCAGGATCGACACGGTGTTCCGCGCGTCTGCTGTCACCATGATGTCCTGGCCCTGTGTCTGGCGGCCGGAGGTTATGTCCCGGAATCAGCAGAACCGACCCGACCTCAGGACACAGGATGCAAGGTCAGGATGCAGCCGCCGGCACCGACCGGCCTCCCCATGTTTCCCCCACGTAAAACCTTCATTCAAACAGTCGATTGAACGTGCAACTGAGCCGATGCGGGGGCTAGCGTCAGTGCGGTGACCATCCTCGCCGAGCTCCGCCACCGACGGCACCGGGACGCAACCGACGCCGACGCAGCAACCGCGACCCCCGGCAGCTCCGGCAACCTCAGCCCCACTGACCCCCTCGGCCTCGCGGCATCCCGACGTCGCACCATCATCTGGATCCTCACTCTCACCGCCGCACTGCTGGTCAGCGTCATCTTCAGCGTCGGCTTCGGCTCGGTCCACGTCTCCCCCGCCGATTCCGCCCGCGTCCTCTCCCACCACCTCTTCGGAACCGCCCTCGGTCTGGGCAGCACGGGCGGCACGGGAGACCCAGGCGGCACCAGCACCGGCACCAGCACCTCCGACCTCGCCCGGCACGACGCCGTCATCTGGACGATCCGTGCACCTCGCGCCGCCCTCGGCGTCCTCGTCGGCGCAGGTCTGGCGATCGCCGGCGTCATCCTCCAGGCTGTGGTCCGCAATGTGCTCGCCGACCCGTACGTCCTCGGCGTCTCCTCCGGCGCATCAGTGGGGGCGGCAGCGGCGATCACCCTCGGGGTCGGCACCGGCGCGACCGCGGCGCTGGGCAACCATGCTCTCGGCGACTACGCCCTGCAGACCAGCGCCTTCCTCGGCGCACTGATCGCGTCCGCCCTGGTCATCGGCGTGGCGCGCGCCGCCGGACGGTTCACCGCCACCCGCCTGCTCATGGCCGGCATCACCGTCGGCTACGCCCTGTCCGCCCTCACCAGCTTCCTCGTCTTCGCCTCGGACTCTGCCGAATCGTCCCGCTCGGTGATGTTCTGGCTGCTCGGCTCCCTCGGACTCGCCAACTGGTCCGGGCCGCTGGTCGCCGTCGCCGTCGTCGTGGCGATCAGTATCTGCATCCTGCTCCTCCTCGGCCCCCGGATCGACGCGCTCAACCTCGGCGACGAGACCGCGCTGACCCTCGGCATCAACCCCGACCGGCTGCGGCTCGGCCTGATCGTCCTGTCCTGCCTGCTCGTCGGCGCGGTCGTGGCGATGGCCGGGGCGATCGGCTTCCTCGGCCTCGTCGTCCCGCACCTGGCCCGCCGTCTCGTGGGAGGACGCCACCGCGCGCTCACCCCGGTCGCCGCCCTCCTCGGCGCAGTGCTACTGACCTGGGCGGACATCGGCGCGCGCACCCTGCTCGCCCCGCAGGAGATCCCCGTCGGCATCATCACGGCGCTGGTCGGCGCACCGTTCCTGCTTCTGCTCGTCCACCGTATGCACCGGAGGGAATCATGAGGAAAACACCCGCACTCAT
>NZ_CACZOO010000005.1 GCF_902782855.1 uncultured Corynebacterium sp. | reverse complement strand
TGAACAGGTCGTAGCTCAGGCCCAGACCGGCAAGGTCCTCGACGATCTGGCGGTTGTACCGGTCGGCGAGCTCCTGGACGGTGACGCCCTCCTTCTCCGCCTGGACCAGCAGCGGCGTGCCGTGCTCGTCGGTGCCGGAGACCATCAGCACCTCGTTGCCGGACATTCGCTGGTACCGGGCGAAGACGTCCGAGGGGACGCCGAATCCGGCGACGTGTCCGATGTGGCGGGGGCCGTTGGCGTACGGCCAGGCAACGGAGGTGAGGACATGCTTCGGGCCTTGAGTCGACATGGGCACCAGCCTATTGCATCACGGGTCAGCCCTGTTCCCCGGCCCTCCGGTTCCCCACCTGGTCCCGTCCGGTCGCTCCTGTTCCCGCCCGGTCCACGTCAGCGACGACTCTCGAGCACCGCCTCGTACAGTTCCCGGCGCGACGCCCCGTAGGCCTCAGCGACAGCCTTGCAGGCCTCCTTCATCCGCATACCGGACGCCACCTGTTCCTCGACGAGGCCGACGAGTTCCGCCGGGTCAGTGGGACCCGCTCCCGGGGCCGCAGCCACGACGACCGTGATCTCACCGCGGATCCCCGGCCCCTCGCCCCTCTCCGCCGTGGCGGTCGCCTCCGCCACCCACCGCGCCAACTCCCCCAACGGGGCCCGACGCACCTGCTCGTACGTCTTCGTCAGCTCCCGGCACACCGCGGCCTCCCGGTCCGGCCCGAGCACCTCCACCGCGGTGTCCAGGGTGCGGCCCAGCCGGTGCGGTGACTCGAAGAAGGCGACCGCACGGCGCTCATCGACCAGGGTCTCCAGCCAGCGGCGTCGGTCGCCGTCCTTGCGGGGGGCGAAACCGTCGAAGGCGAAGTGCCCGACCCCCACCCCCGACAACGCCAGGGCGGTGGGCACCGCGGAGGGACCGGGCAGGCAGGTCAGCGGCACTCCCGCCGCCTGCGCTGCCTGTACCAGCGGAAAACCGGGATCCGAGACCGCTGGCATCCCCGCATCCGTCACCACGAGGACACGGGCCCCGCCGGCGGCGCTCTCGACCAGCCCGGTGGCCCGCTCAGCCTCGTTGTGGTCGTAGTTCGAGACGACTTTCCCGGTGATCTCCACGCCGAGCGCGTCCGCCAGGGCACGGGTACGGCGGGTGTCCTCCGCAGCGATGATGTCGGCGCTGCCGAGGGCGTCGATGAGCCGGACCGAGGCGTCCAGCGCGGTGCCCAGCGGCGTGGCTGCGAGGATGATCCCGCCGTGAGGGCAGGGTCGGTCGGCGGCCGCCCTGGACAGGGCGCGGGCCAACAGGTCGGTGAGCTCAGTGGTCTCCATACCCTCCGACTCTAACGCCCCCCGCCCACGCCTATTAGGATGGCGCCCTGTGAAGTCTTCCGTTGCCGCCCACAGGGTCAGGCCGACCCGGTGGTGGGTGGTCCTCTCCGTCCTCGCCCTCCTCGGCGCGGTCACCCGGCTGACGGAACTCGGCTACCCCACGGACAAGGGGACCCCGGTCTTCGACGAGAAGCACTATGTCCCGCAGTCCTGGCAGATCCTCCGCGGCGGGCTCTCTGCCGGGATCGAGGACAACCCCGCCTACGGTCTCGTCGTGCACCCCCCGCTGGCCAAACAGCTCGAGGCCCTCGGCATGGCGGTCTTCGGGGACACCCCGGTCGGCTGGCGGATCTCGGTCGCGCTGCTGGGCATCGGCGTCATCCTGCTGACCGCGGCCACAGCCCGTCGGCTGGCGTCCGGCACCGGCTACGGTGACTGGGTGGGGCTGACCGCCGGCCTGCTCGCCCTGTGCGACGGCATCCTCTTCGTCACCGGACGCTCGGCGATGCTCGACCAGTTCCAGACCTTCTTCGTCATCCTCGCCACCTATCTGCTGGTCAGGGACCACGGACAGATGGAGGCCAGCTTCCGGCGGGTCTTCGCCGAGGGCCGGATCGCCGAGACCCCCCTCGGCCCGCGGGCGGGCTACCGCTGGTGGCGGTTCACTGCGGGCCTTGCCCTCGGTGGTGCATTGGCGGTGAAGTGGTCCGGACTGTACTACATCGCCTTCTTCGGCATCGCCGTCGTCGGTGTCGACTGGTGGCGGCGCCGACGTTTCGGCGTGCAGCGTCCTGCCGCCGGGACCTTCACCCGGGACTGCGTCCCCGCATTCGCGTCCCTGGTCATACTGCCCGCCGTGGTGTACCTGTTCAGTTGGCGTGCCTGGTTCGCCTCGGAAACCGGGGTCTTCCGTCACGAGGTCGAGGCAGGCAACGACCGGATCGACGCCTGGGGACTGGGGTGGCTGCCGGACTCCTGGCAGAACTTCCTCTACTACCATGTCTCAGTCCTCGACTTCCACGAGGAGCTGACCAACTCCAACGGGCACCACCACCCGTGGGAGTCGAAACCCTGGGAATGGCTCGCCAGTACCCGCGGTCTGCTGTACTACAGCGAGACCGACGGCTCCGGCATGAAGCACGTCGTGCTGCTCACCGGAACCCCGGCGATCTGGTTCCTCACCGTGCCGGTCCTGTTGTGGGGCCTGTGGTGCCTTCTCCGGCGCCGGCAGATGATGTGGCTGGTGCCGGTCGTCGGGTACCTCGCCGGGTTCCTGCCCTGGCTGCTCAACATCGACCGCCAGATGTACCTGTTCTACGCCACGAACCTCGCCCCGTTCCTCGTCATCGGCCTCTCCCTGGCTGTGGGGCAGCTCGCCGGCTGGTCCATCGCCGGCGACCGCCCGGTGCGCTCCTCCCCCGGCCTGCGCCCCGCACTGCGCCACCTGTGGTTGACCCGCACCGGCCAACTCTTCGGTGTCGTCTACCTGATGCTGGTGGTGTGGATGTTCCTGTTCTTCCTGCCGGTCTACACCGGCCTGCCGCTGACGTACCAGCAGTGGCAGTGGCGGATGTGGCTTCCCGGTTGGACCTGATCCGGCCCCGGTCAGTCTCCGTCGCCGGGACGCCAGGTCGAGTTCCGTTCGGCGTCCCGCGCACTGTACGTCACAGGACGGGCCCCGAGACCGCGCAGCGAGTCCCGCAGCGGGTTCACCGCGTGGTGGCGGGCCAGCCACACCCCCACCACCGCCGCGCAGGACGCCAGGTGCAGCAGCAGCCCGGCGACCGTCGGCATGTCGAGGTACCCCAGCACCAGGTCACGGGTGGAGAAACCGGCCCCGAACGCCCACAGGGCGAGGAAGACCGGCAGCAGTCCCGGTGCCGCCCGTGGCCGCCACGCCCCCCAGATCAGCCCGGCGGCCAGCGCCAGGCGGACTGTCGCGGCGTCCACCGAGAGCCGGGTCAGATCCGGGTCACCGGTGTTCGCGAGCTCGCCGCCGGCACCCGGCACGGTCGGGTTGTCCGGCATGCCCGTGGAGTTGACCAGCAGCACCACCGACCAGGCGATGTAGGCCACCGCCAGCACCACCATCGCCACCCGGCACAGCACCAGCGGCAGGGACCGGTTGCGTAGCCGGTGGGACAGCTCAGGAGCGGTCTCCGCCAACGCGGCCATCTGGCGGGCCAGCTCGCCGGCGTCACCGGGCGCCCCGGCCGGTGCGACGCCCACCCGCAGTCGACGGTTCAGATCCGCGGCCGCGGCGAACCAGGCGCGGCACTCGGGGCAGGCGGACAGATGGGCGTCCACCGCGTCGGGGTCGGTGCCCGCGGGCTCCGGTTCGCCGTCGAGCCGGGCGGACAGGGCGGCGCGGGCCTCTTCACACTTCATGGCGCCCCCGACTAAGCGAACCGGGACAGGGCCCGGTCAAGGCTGACCCGCCCCGAGCCGAAGACGACGAGCGTGACACAGGCGGCGCACAGAACGAGCACCATCTCCCAGCCACCGTCTGTAACGAAGAGTCCGTGGTCCAGATGGACGAAATAGAACGCGGCGACCATGTCGAGAGCGAGGACACCCGCGGCGGCCGGTGTCAGCAGGCCGACCACCAGCATCGCGCCGCCGAGCATCTCCACGATCGAGACGGCCCAGGCGGACAGGGTGGGTTGCGGGATGTGCAGGCCGCTCCACTGGCCAGCGGTCGCCTCGATACCGGTGCCGAAAGCCTTGTCCCAGCCGTGGGCGATGAAGATGACGCCGAGCACCAGCCGCAGCAGGAACAGGGCCGCGTCTCTGAGCGCAGGGTTGTTCATGATGATGTCAGCCTACCCCGCCAGGGCTGCGGTCTCAGACCACACGGACCGTGGGCTCCCCGTCACCGGGCCGGTCGTCGACTGCCGTGGCCGGGTCACGGCGGCCCCCCGGCGCGCCGTCGTAGCCGGTGAAGGTGACATCGGCGTACTCCAGCGCGGCGAACTCCGGGTCCGCGTCATCGCTCTCCACCACCACGGCACCGGGACGCAGCAGCCGGTCCGGGACGCCGAGTTCACGGTCGTCGGTGTTGCGGACGCCGAGCCGGGCCCGGCGCATCCGCACCAGACGCCGGTGCTGCAGCTCCCGCTCAGCCAACGTCTGTTTGCGCAGGGAGTACAGGTAGGCGACGGTCAGCATCCCGCCGACGAGGACCACGGTCCACAGTGCCCCGGTGACAGCGACCGCACCGATCAGTGAGAGGACGGTGACCGCGACGAGGACCATGAGGACCCGCCGGCGGCGGGCCTGCCGCTGCTCAGCGAGCTGGCGGGACGCCACGGGATTGTAAATGCCCCGGCCCCGGCGGGTCGCGACGTAGTCGATGTCGTCCTCGGTCACCTCATCGTCGGCGGTGGCGCCGCATCCGACGTCATCCGGGCCGCCGGTGGGCCCGACGGCCCCCGTGCCGTCGACGGCCACCGGCTCCTCACCGGTACCGACCGACACGTCGATGTCGCCACCCCGGATGTAGGCGTCGTCCACCACGGCGAAGCGGTGCACCGGTGGGACCGCGTCTGCGGTGAACTCCACAAGTGCGGCGTTCCCGGCGACGGTGTCGGCACTGTCGGCACCTCCCTCAGTGTCGGCAGGGTCGGCAGGGTCGGCAGGGTCGGCGGGGTCGGCGGGGTCGGCGGCGCTGTTCACGTCCACCGGCGCCTCGACCGCGGCGACGACGGGCACGAACTCACCGGTGTCGACGTCGTCCTGCGTGCGGTAGGCCACGACATCCCCCTCCACCACAGCGGGAACGGACAACGGTGGAACGGTGTCCCGGAGATCGTCACGGGTGTCGTCGATGACCACCTGCTCCGGCTCCGCCTCCACCAGTTCCAGATCGGTGTCCGGGTCGGCGTGGTAGAGGCTCTCCGCGGGCAGCGGCCGCCGTCGCACGCGGTCGAGCCCGGTGCCGCCCTCGTGCACCACCCGGGTCTCGGAGAGTGCCCTCGACGTCCGGCGTACCGGAGAGTGACGGCGGACGAACAGTGTGGTGATGATGAGGAGCCACACCACACCGATGAGGATGACGGAACTGAGGGAGCTGGACACGGGGGACGTATTCCTCTCACCGGGATCACGGACATTGTGTCACCGCCGGACGGTGGTCCGGCAACTGACAGGGTGCCCCCGAGGGTACGTGTCCGTCACCACGGACGTCAGCAGGCGCGCCGGAGAAAATACGTGACACGTGTTATCTCGCGTGACTCACGGTGCGGGCAGAACCCCGGAGCTCTGCAGTCCGGCCAGCACCCCGCCGGCGGTCTCCTCCACGGTCAGCGCGACCAGGAGATGGTCCCGCCACTGACCGTTGATGTGCAGGTTGCGCTGGAGCCTGCCCTCCTCGCGGAAACCGGACCTGGCCAGCACCGTCCGGGACGCCATGTTGTCTTCCAGCACCGTCGCCTCGACCCGGTGCATCCCGAGTTGCCGCATCGCGTGGTCGGTGCCGAGCGCCACCGCTGTCGTGGCGACCCCGCGGCCGGAGTAGCCCGAGTACACCCAGTAGCCGATCCAGCAACTGCACACCACACCATGCTGCACGTTCCCCAGAGTGAGCTGCCCGGCGAACTCCCCGTCGACCTCGATGGCGAAGGGCAGGACCACGCCGTGGCGGGCCATGTCGAGCAGTCCGGTCACCGTGGACCGCCACATCTGCGGGGTATGGGCCTCCCGCCAGTCACCGGGAACCGTCGGTTCGACCGGCCGCAGCTGCCGCTCATCGGCGATCCGGTAGCGCGACCAGCGCTTCCCGTCACGGCGGTGCAACGGCCGCAGCTGCACCTGGCCGGCGGTGCAACGCGCCTTGGGGGTACGGGCGGGCCAGCCCGGATGCCTGTCGATCACCGTCGCCTCACGACCGGTTCGCGAGGAACATGACGTCGACGACCTCGCCCGGTTCCACCCGGGTCCGGTCCCCCGGCAGTACGACGAGGCAGTTCGCCTGCCCGTGGCTGGCCAGCAGGTGCACCGGTTCCCCACCACCGACCGCACCGAGCGGATCAACGAGGTACTCCCGGGTGCCGCGGTCGCGCATGAGCTGACCGCGCAGGTACCCGGTGCGCCCCGGAGCGGAGTCGATCGCAGCGATCGTGCGGGCCTGCACCGTGCGCCGGGTCGTCTGCCGACGGCCACGGAGGATCTGGATCAGCGGCCGGACCAGCACCTCGAAAGAGACCAGCGCCGCCGAGGGGTTACCCGGCAGCAGGAAGGTCGGTGTGCGGTCCGCACCGAGGGTGCCGAAGCCCTGCACCGAACCCGGATGCATCGCGACACGGGAGATACCCAGGTCCCCGAGTTCCCCGAGGACCGACCGGAGACGGTCACTGGACGCCCCGCCCACACCACCGGCGATCACCAGGATCTCCGAGCGGATGAGCTGGCTCTCGACGATCTCCCGCAACCGACGGGGTTCACCGTCGAGGACGCCGACCCGGTTGACGTCGGCCCCCGCCTCCCGTCCTGCCGCGGCCAGGGCGTAGGAGTTGACGTCGAACACCTGGCCGAGAGCAGGATCGCGGTCGATGTCCACCAGTTCCGGGCCGAAGGACAGCACCGACACCCGAGGCCGCGGATACACCAGAACCTTCGAACGCCCCACCGCGGCGAGCAACCCGACCTGGGCGGCGCCGATCACGGCACCGTCCTCCACGACGACGTCACCCGGCTGGACATCGGAACCGGCACGGTGAACGAACTGACCTGGCCTGACCCCGTGGAGGGGTTCGATACGGCGCCCCGACTGGGTCGCCCAGTCCAGTGGCAGCACCGCGTCCGCCAGAGTCGGCAGCGGGGCACCGGTCTGCACACGGACCGCCTGCCGCGGCTGCAGACGCACCGGGCGGTGGGAGCCGGCCGTGACCTCACCGACGACCGGGAGCAGCGGGACAGGCACCGCGTCCGGACCGTCCCCGGTCGCGTCGTGGGACATCGGCCCCGCGGTGAGGATCTGCCGGATGTCGACCGCCCGGACAGCGAACCCGTCGACGGCGGCCTGGTTGAAACCGGGGAGACTGTTCCCGGACTCGACCTGTTCGGCGCAGCGCAGTCCCAGCGCCTCGGAAATGGCGGTACGCACCGGCTCCGGGGTCACGGCGGCGGCGGTCACCGCCGCCAACTGCTCCTCAACGCTCTTCACGGTCCTCGAACTTTCCTGTGGCCGACTGGGTTCCGGTGGACGCTGCGTCCACCTCCTGCACCATCCTAGAGAGCACCGTTATCCGGCGGACACCCCGGCGTAGCTGACGGCGTCCGCGGCGAGGCGGTCACCCAGCCACTGACGCAGGGAGGGGCCGTAGGTGTCGTCGTTGAGGGCGAAGTCGACACAGGCGCGGATGTAGCCGCCGGGGTTGCCCAGGTCGTGGCGTCCACCCTGGTGGATGAAGACGTGGACCGGGTGCCCCTCGGTGATGAGCAGTTCGATGGCGTCGGTGAGCTGCAGCTCGCCGCCCTTGCCGGGTGTGATACGACGCAACGCATCGAAGATGGTGCGGTCCAGCAGGTAGCGGCCGGCGGCGACGACGGTTGAGGGGGCGTCCTCCACGTCCGGCTTCTCGACCATGCCCAGCACCCGGCGGACCCGGGGGTCTGCGCCGCCGTCACCGGGCTCCGCGAGATCGAAGACACCGTAGTTGGAGACCTCGTCCCCGGGGACCTCGAATCCGCACAGCACAGTGCCGCCGAACTGCCTCCGGACCTCCAGCATCTCATTGAGCACACCGAACGGCAGCACAAGGTCATCGGGCAGGAGAACCGCGAAGCAGTCCTCGTCACCGTCGAGAGCGGATTCGGCACAGCCCACCGCGTGGCCGAGCCCCAGCGGCCGGTCCTGGTTGACGGCGACGGCGTCCACGAGGGTGTTCACCGCCCGGACCTTCTCCAGCTGCTCGGTCTTGCCGCGGGACTCCAGGGTCGACTCGAGGAGCTCGTCCCGGTCGAAGTAGGCCATGATCCCCTGCTTCCGGGGGGCCGTCACCACCGCCAGACGGGAAGCTCCCGCCTGGGCGGCCTCCCGTGCGATCAGTTCGATGCCGGGCGTGTCAACGACCGGGAGGAGTTCCTTGGGGACAGTCTTGGTCGCCGGCAGGAACCGTGTTCCCAGGCCCGCGGCCGGCACTACGACAGTACGCAGGCCCCCGTCATGGAGAGAGTCATCAACAGTCATGGGGAGAAGACTACCGGTCATGTCCGCTCCGGGTGTGGCGGGCCCGCCGGGACACCCCCGAAACGAGAGTGTGTCCGCCGGACGTCTGTGCCCCATCCCCCGGCGACCACCCCCGATGCTCCGTTCCCGGTGCTCCGCTCCCGGGTGAACCGCGCCGACTACGCTGCACAGGTATGGACGACACAGCTGACACCAAACGGGCACTGCGTACCCGGATCCGGTGTGAACGCGCTCTCCGGGAACCGGAACGCGCCGCCCGGGACCGGAGGATCCTCGCCCGCCTGGTCGATGAACTGGACCGGCGCGACGGTGCCGCCGTCGCCGCCGTCGCCGCCTTCGCCCCGTTGCCCGGCGAACCCGGCGGCGCCGACCTGCCCGCCCGGCTCGCCGCCACGGGACGCACAGTCTGGCTTCCGGTGGTGGTCGGACCGGGGCGCCCCCTGCAATGGACACGGTGGCGGGGCGGGGCGCACACCCGTACCGGGGACTTCGGCATCCGCGAACCGGTCCCGGACCACGGGGACGCCCCGGTGGACACCGCCGAAGTCCTCACGCGGGTCGGCACCGTCATCGTCCCGGCACTGGCCGTGGGCCGCGACGGTGCCCGCCTCGGCCAGGGCGGCGGCTACTATGACCGGACCTTCGCTTCCCCCCGGTCGGGGACCACGTCGCGTGGCAGACTGATAGCCGTCGTGGACCATGAGGAGTACGGTCTCGACGTCCCGGCGACGGAACTCGACATCACGGTGGACGCGGTGGTGACCGACACCGGAATCTTCCCGGGCAGACACGGCAGGCGGTAGTCTCGGCTGCTGACCCCTACTACCCCTTCCGAGGAGGATCCCAATGCTCAAGGGTTTCAGAGACTTCATCATGCGGGGCAATGTCATTGAACTCGCCACCGGTGTCATCATCGGTGCCGCGTTCACGGCGATTGTCACCGCACTGACCGACAACTTCATCCAGCCGCTCATCAACGCCCTCGGCGGCGGCGGTGACGTCGAAGGCCTCGCCTGGCGCATCAAGGCCGGCGACGCCTCGACCACCATCGACTTCGGCGCGATCATCTCCGCGGTGATCAACTTCCTCATCATCGCCGCCGTGGTGTACTTCATCATCGTGCTGCCGATCAACAAGGTGTCGGAGGCCGCCGCCAAGCGCAAGGGTCAGGATGCCGGGGAGGTCGCCGAGGCCTCGGAGACCGATCTGCTCATCGAGATCCGCGACCTTCTCGCCGCGCAGGCCGGTACCGGTACCGCCGCACCCGCCACGGACCGCGACACCGATTCAGGCCGGCACTCCGCCGAATAGCTTTCCCACCGCCCTCCCCGGGGCGCGTCGAGGAGACCTCACCAGTGCGGTGGACGTTCCTCCCGCCAGAACTCCTCGCTGAAACCGGCCCCCCGCCCCCCGGTGCCCGCATCCTGCGACGACCGGGGGTCCCACAGTGCCCCGGTTCCCCGGGACAGCCCCGCCGCCCGGTGTTGCTGACCGAGGACGCCGGTCCGACGCCGTCGCCGCCGCGCCGCTGAATCCCCGGTCACGCCTGGTTCAGCTCGCCGATGATGTAACGGGCCAGGGGGCACAGGGTTGCCATGCCGTCACGGATCGCGGCGCGGGAGGACGCCAGATTCACCACGACGGTGGATCCGGAAACCCCGGCGACCCCGCGGGAGAGACCGGCATCCGTCGCATTGCAGGCCAGCGCGGAGGACCGCAGCGCCTCGGAGAGGCCGGGAATCCGACGGTCCAGGACGTCCCGCGTCGCCTCGGGAGTGAGGTCGCGGGGACCGACACCGGTCCCGCCCACCGTGATCACCAGGTCGGCGCCGCCGATGACGGCGGTCTCCAGGGCCTGACGGACGCTGGCC
>NZ_CACZOO010000004.1 GCF_902782855.1 uncultured Corynebacterium sp. | reverse complement strand
TGTGGGACACGATCCTCCCGTTCGCCGGCTACGCGTTCAACAAGTCCCACGCCGCCGGCTACGGCCTGGTGAGTTTCTGGACCGCCTACCTCAAGGAGCACTACACCGCCGAGTACATGGCGGCCCTGCTCACCTCGGTGGCGGACAAGAAGGACAAGTCCGCGATCTACCTCGCCGACTGCCGCCACCTCGGTGTGAAGGTGCTCAGCCCGGACGTCAACGAGTCCGCCTACACCTTCCAGTCAGTCGGACAGGATATCCGTTTCGGTCTCGGTGCGGTGCGCAACGTCGGCGAGGATGTCGTCGACTCGATCATCAGGGCCCGTGAGGAGAAGGGGAAGTTCACCGACTTTTCCGACTACCTCGACAAGATCGACGCCACCGCCTGCAACAAGCGCGTCACCGACTCCCTGATCAAGGCCGGCGCCTTCGACTCCCTCGGCCACCCGCGCAAGGGCCTCAACCTCATCCACGAGGACGCCGTCGACGCGGTCACCTCCACCAAGAAGGCAGCGGCGAAGGGCCAGTTCGACCTCTTCGCCGGCCTCAGTGAGGAGGAGACGGGGGACGCGTTCAAGGTCGAGATCCCCGACCAGCACTGGGACCGCAAGCATGAACTCACCCTCGAGCGCGAGATGCTGGGGCTCTACGTCTCCGGCCACCCCCTCGACGGTTTCGAGGCGTCCCTGGACTCCCAGATCGACACTCCGCTGACCACCGTCCTGTCGGGCGAGTTGCCGGACCGGAAGACGGTGAAAGTCGGCGGCATCATCTCGTCTGTCGACCGTCGTGTCGACAAGAAGGGCAACCCCTGGGCCATCGTCACCATCGAGGACCAGCATTCCGCCCAGGCTGAACTGCTCGTCTTCTCCCGGGTCTACGGCATGGTCGCCCCGATGATCGCCGAGGACAACATCATCCTCGCCCAGGCTGAGGTGAGCGTCCGCGACGGCCGGATGAGCCTGTTCTGCAACGACCTGCGCCAGGCTGAACTGACCGTCGGCGCCGGTTCAGGGGTCCCGCTGCGGCTGCGGATGCGCATCGACCAGTGCACGCCGGAGAACATCTCCCGGCTCAAGGACGTGCTGCACAACAACCGCGGCGACTCGGACGTCTACCTCACACTCGCCGACGGTGACGAGGAACTGCAGTACATGCTGCCGGCGGAGTTGCGCGTCAACCGCACCTCTTCTCTGATGGGTGATCTCAAGGCCTCCACCTGGGCCGGGGTGCTGGGATAGATGGCGGACGGCGCCTACCGGCGTCCCGCCGCCGGGACGGTCAGGGACACGACGATCGAGGTCAAACGGTCGAGGTTCCTCGCGCTCGTCACCCGTGCGGCAACCGAGGAGGACGCCCGGGCGTTCATCACCCGGACCCGTGCGGACCACCCGGACGCCAGACACCACTGCTCCGCCTTCATCCTCCACATCGACGGGGCGAATCCGGTCGAACGGTCCAGTGACGACGGTGAGCCCTCAGGCACCGCCGGTCAGCCCATGCTGGAGGTGTTGCGCGGCTCCGGCCTGCACGACGTGGTGGTGGTCGTGGTCCGTTGGTTCGGCGGGGTGAAGCTGGGCACCGGCGGACTGGTCCGCGCCTACGGTGACGCCACCCGTGAAGTCCTCGACGGGCTTCCCGTGGTGCGCCGGGAGCAGCGGGTGCTGTGGACACTGTCAGCGTCCCACGCCGATGCCGGCCGTCTGGCCGCCGACCTCCACAACCGGGGAATGGACGTCACGGCGTCCTACGGGGCGGACGTCACCCTCACCCTGGCCCTCTCACCGGACACGGACCCCACCGGAACGGTTGCAGGGCTGACCGGCGGGACGGTCACGGTGCGGCGCACCGGCGAACAGTGGTGTGACGTGCCGGTGGCCCCCACCGCCCGCTAGTCTTGTCCCATGAGCCCTGACAAGTCAGTCGACAAGTACTCCGGCAGTTCCGTCACCCAGCGCAAGCAGGATGTCCGCAAGCACTCCCGTGCCCTGCAGATCGCCGGGGGCGTTGCCGTGGCCGGAGTGGTTCTCGGCCTGCTCACCACCAACTTCTTCTTTGTCTTCGCCCTGGTCGCCCTCGTCGTCGCCGGGGTGAACGCCTGGAAGATCCGCGAGATCGTCAACCACAAGGACCAGTGGTGACCCGACCGTGAGCGCAACCACCAGGATCGACGCCTGGGTCTGGTCCGTCCGCCTGTTCAAGACCCGCTCGGCGGCCGCGGAGGCCTGCCGCGCCGGGCACGTGAAGCTCAATGACGCCACGGTGAAACCGGCCCAGACCGTGGTCGTGGGGGACACGGTGCGGGCATGGGTGAACCACCGGGACCACATCTACGAGGTCACGACGCTGGTGAGTAAGCGTGTCGGGGCACCGGTCGCCAGGAGCTGTTACATCGACCATTCTCCGCCGCCACCGTCGAAGGAACTTCTGGCCTCGGTCCCGCACCGGGACCGCGGTGCGGGACGTCCCACGAAGAAGGAACGGCGGGAGACCGACCGGCTGCGCGGGAGGTGACGGGAGCCCTACCTCCGGTCGGAGCCGGTGAGCCGCTGCCACCTGTTCCCGAGCCGACCCGGCCGCGAGGCAGGGTTGTCCCCGATGTG
>NZ_CACZOO010000003.1 GCF_902782855.1 uncultured Corynebacterium sp. | reverse complement strand
GTCGGTGACGGTGACTGCGGATCCCTGCTGGACACTCATCCCGTCCGCCATCTGGGTGAGCAGCTGCGAGACCTGGGCTGCACCGGCAGAGGCGACGAGGAACTCGGTGCGATCGCCACCAGTGACGATCGCCCCGGCGATCTCCCGTTCCTCGACCGCGGTGACCGCCTCCTCGCGGGTGTCGTAGGTGGTGATGTCGAAGAGGTCCGGATTCTGCGTGTCGAGGTTCGTCTCCATGGCGGCGACGGCCTGTTCCGGGCCGGCGAGTCCGAGTTCGACGTTCTTCGGCGTGGCATTGGTCAGCGGCCAGAGGAAGGCGATGGCCATGATGCAGCCGACCAGTGCCATTCCGGCGCCGACAGCGGCCGCCTTGATCCAGTCGGCACGGCTCCGGGCCTGCGGATCCGGCTTCACCTTCTCCGTCGTATCCTGCCCGGCACCTGTCGTCATCCCTGTTTCCATCACTGTCCTCCTGGCTGTGTCCTGGTTGCCTGCCGCGATAGTGTCCGACCTACAATAGAACCCAACAGTCATTGAATTCAACACGTATTGAGCACCCGGAGTGACGGACCATGCCCGACCAGACCACGAAGCAATCCCGCCGGCGTACCGGTGGACGCCCCGCCGGCCCCTCCACCGCGCGCCAGGACATCATCGACGCAGCGATCCACCTCTTCGCCGACGGTGGTTACGACCACACCTCGCTACGGTCGATCACCGACCGGGCAGGGGTCGACGTCGCCCTGGTCAAGCACTACTTCGGCAGCAAACAGGGACTCTTCGACGAGGCGGTGCTGCAGCACGCCGACCGCAGTTTCGCCCTCCGCGACCTGTTGACCGACACCGGCCCCGACATCGACGCCCGCGCCCGGCAGGCCGCCGAAGTCTACCTGTCCATCTGGGAGACCGATCCGGGAGCCGCGACCGTCAGAGCACTGTTCCGCGCCGCCCTGGAGTCCGAGGAACACCGGGCGTCCCTGGAACGCGTTCTCGCCGAAAAGCTCGACGAACTCGCCCCCGGCATCTCCGATGCGCCCCGGATGCAGCTGCTCGCCGCCCACCTCATGGGCGTCGGCGTCATGCGCTACCTGCTGAAATTCTCCCCCGTCGCCGACCTCTCCCACGAGGCGATGGTCGACGACCTCGCCCCGCTCATCAAGAACTACCTGCGGTGAGCGGGCGGACCGGGGACCCCACGCCGGACCCCCACGTCAGCTAGTATCCAGGACAACACCACCGGCCCACCGGCACCGCCGCACGGTCACCGCCACCGGAAGGACACCCCCATGACCGTCCTGCTCTGGATCATCAACATCATCCTCGCCGTCTCCTTCGTCGGATCCGGTCTGATGAAGATCGGGCGCGCCAAGGAGAACCTCGTCGACGCCGGCCTGGAGTGGGCCGACAGCTTCTCAGAGAACACCGTAAAATTCATCGGTGCAGTGGAGTTCCTCGGCGCGCTCGGCCTCATCCTCCCCCGGTCCCTGGACATCCTCCCTGTCCTGACCCCCGTCGCCGCCGTCTGCCTGCTGCTCGTGATGATCGGCGCGGTGACCACGCACATCCGTCGGCACGAACTCACCACCCGTGGACTTCCGGCACTCGCGCTCGGCGCCCTCACGGCGGCCAGCACCGTCCTCGGCTTCACACTGCTCTAGGCTTCTCCGCCTGCCCCGGTAACGGCCCCGGCAGCGCTAGGCGTCCCCGGTGCCGTTGTCCCCTCTGTCGTCCCCCCGCCGCCGGTGACGCTGCTGCCACAGCACCACCGCCGTGGAGCGGGGAACGTGGACGATCTCACCGCCGCGGCGTCCGACCTGCTGTCGCAGACCGTCGTTCTCCCGTTCCAGCTCACTGACCCGCTGCTGCAGCCCGATGATCGCCTTGATGCCGGCGAGGTTGACCCCGTCATCGTGGCTGAGCCGCTGAATCTCCATGAGCTGCCGGATATTCTCCCGGGAGTAGCGACGTCCACCGCCACTGGTCCGCTCGGGACTGACGAGTCCCATCCGGTCGTAGGTCCGCAACGTCTGTGCGTGCATACCGGTGATCTCGGCGGCGACGGAGATCACGAAGACCTCGCGGTCGCCCTGACTATCCTTCCGCTTCTCCGCCATGTCCGTTCACCTCCGTTCTCCGTTACTTCCCGACCCAGTTCGCCCGGGGGTCGATACCGGACCGCTTCTCTTCCTCGGCGTAGCGGCGCAGCGCACTCGCCGCCCCCTCGTCAAGGTGCTTCGGAACGCTGACCCGCACCGTGACCAGCAGATCGCCGGAATTGCCGTTGCGCTTGACCACACCGCGTCCACGGACCCGTAGAGTCGTGCCGTCGGCGGTACCGGCCGGCACCCGTACCCGGACCTTCGAGTCGAGGGTCGGGACGGTGACGGTGTCTCCCAGAGCGAGCTCGGCGAAACTCACCGGGACGGTGATCTTGAGATCGTCACCGGACCGGGTGAACAGTTCATCGGGGCGGACGTGCACCGTGACGAAGAGGTCACCGGAGGCGCGGCCACGTTCCCCTGCCTCACCCTGGCCCGCGAGGCGGACCTTCTGACCGTCGACCACACCGGCGGGGACGCGGACCGTGATGGTACGCGTGCGGGTGACCCGACCGGTCCCGCCACAGTCCGCGCAGGGATCGTCGATGCGCGTGCCGGTGCCGTTGCAGTCGGGGCAGGGTCGCGAGAATCCGAAGGCGCCGCGGTTCTCGGAGACGAGGCCTTCACCGTGGCAGGTCGTACAGCGGGACGCCGAGGTGCCCGGGGTCGCCCCGGAGCCACGGCAGGTGGTGCAGGGGGCGGGGCTGGTGAGCCGGATCGGGACTGTGACACCCTTGGTCGCCTCACGGAAATCGAGGGTGATCTCGGTCTCCACGTCGGCACCGCGGGTACGCCGCGGGGCACGGGACCGGGGGCCCGCCCCACCACCACCGAACATGCCGCCGAAGATGTCGCCGAGATCGAAACTCTCGCCGGTACCGCCGCTGAAGCCACCTCCACCGGCACCACCGAAGCCGCGGGAGAAACCACCGCCCGTACCGCCCATGCCGCCCATGCC
>NZ_CACZOO010000002.1 GCF_902782855.1 uncultured Corynebacterium sp. | reverse complement strand
GCAGGTCGTTCGAGACTGTCCCTCGTGTCCGTCACAGCACAGAAGCATGTTCCCGTACTCCAGATCCGACTGACTCAGTGAGGCGCCGCCGATCTCCTTGTTACACGCCGCTGAGCCTTCTCCGGTGCTCGACTGGGGGTGGAAGTGCTCGAGCCGGACCTTGGAGTTGTTCCGGACGGACGTCTCGCAGTAGGCGCAGCGATCATGTTGGGCGGACCGGAGGCTGTCGATGACTTCAGCTTTGGTAGTGCCGCGCAGGTCATGGTAGCCGGCCACGGGGTCCTTCTGCTTCCTGAGGACGGTGAGTGGAAAAGGAGCCGCGATGCGATCGTGCGCGAACACAGTCAGTCCTCCAGACTGTCGAAAGCGAGGATCGCATCGGCGTCGATGAGCTCGTCATTGAAGTCGACACCGCCCATTTCCTCATCGATGCGCTGTCGGAGAGCCGCCGCCTCCGTGGTGTTGCCCTCGCCACGGTGCACCATCGCCATATACCGATCCAGAACCTCCCGGGATTCACCATCAGGCCGGGGATCGGTGCCCTGGATCCTTTCCAGGATCACATTCGACGGAAGCCCCCGGGAATACGTGACCCGAGGCCAGGGCTCCGTAGCCTCCCCTCCGGGGAGAACCCGGATATTTTCCCCCTCTACCGTGGAGATCACCTGGGGACTGTGGGTGGTGAGGATGAACTGCACCCGAGGGAAGGTCTGTCGGAGTGCAGGGACGATCTCGCGCTGCCACTTCGGGTGAAGATGGAGATCGACCTCGTCCACGAGGACGATGCCGGGTGTCTGTTCCAGCAGGTCCTCCGCACCGAGGTGGGGATTCGCCCGGGCCATCCGACTGGCGAGGTCGAGGGCGAGGCCTGCGGCGATCTTTGTTCCGGTGGCGAGCATCGTCAATGGAAGGGTCCCGTACTCGTTGTGTCGGAAAGTGATCTCGTCGACGGTGCTGTCCCATCTCGGACTGTGCCATCCGACGGGCTCGAGGATCCGGTCACAGGCGGTGCTGATCGCGTCGAACTGACGTCGGGCAGCAGCGGGCTCGGGGTCTCCGAAGGCCTGCGCCCGGAGGATCTGTTCATCGAGCAGGCGGAGCATACCTCCGAGCCTTTTCACATCGGACCGGGGATCCAGAGCCAGGTCGTAGGCGCTTCGCCGTGATGTCGGGATTGTGGACTTCGCGGGAACTTCACTGAGGAGTCGTTCGACACCGTACGCCGCGATGACCGGGAGAGCGATGTCTTCGGTGCCCTCTGTGGCTACTGTGATGAGAGATTCGCTGTATGTGCGTACCTCCTGGCTGCCCCAGGTTGTGTGACCGGTGGCGCTGCGGAGTTCCCGGTCCCACTGGAGTTCCCTCCCGTTCACCACGGCGTCCAAGGAAGCCTGTACCGGGAAATGCTGTTCTGCCGTCGCCTGGCGTTCCTGCGAAGGGAGATCGGCGGGAGATCGTCGGGCGTCTTTCGGCCGGAAGTGCTGTGCGCCACGGCCATCACCGCTCAGCTGGCGCAGCGGTGTCCACAGCATGACGGCAAGTGCTTCAAGTATCGCTGTCTTTCCCGCCCCGTTTTCACCGATCAGCAGCGTGATCTCCCGACCAAAGGTGATCGTGAAGTCCTTGTAGTTCCGGAAGTTCTGCAGGGTGAGTTCGCGGACTGACCAGTTGTTGGTGGACATGTCTGAACCCTACCGAACCTGTGGCACACGTGGTCAGATACAGGGGTGCGGATCCGGTACCGATAGACTCCACGGAATGACCAGACCTCCCACCATCTCGGACGTCGCCGCCGCCGCCGGGGTGTCGACGGGCACCGTGTCCCTGGCGCTCAACAACAAGGGCCGCGTGAGTGCGGAGACCCGGGAGAAGGTGAGGAAGGTCGCCGCCGACCTCGGCTACCGGCCCAGTGTCCGTGCCCGACGGCTCCGTGGCGGAAGGTCGAACACCGTTGCCCTGGTCACGACGGTGCCGGAGGAGATCGTCGGCGGGGAGTCGAGTCTGAGCTTCCTGCTCGGGCTGTCGCTGCCGCTGTCCCGGGTGCTGTTGGAGCGTGGGTACTCGATGCTTCTGCTGCCTCCGCGGCCGGATGAGCGACAACTGGATGCCGTGGACGTGGACGGAGTCGTCCTGGTTGACCCGAGGCGGGGTGACCCGTTGTGCCGGAGTCTGCGCGAACGGGGTATCGAGGTCGTGAGCATCGGCCGGGTTGACGGCATCACGGTCGGTGGTGCGGTCGACCGTGGGTGGTCCGGTGCGGATGTGGCGGTGGGGCGACTGGTGGAGAGAGGTGCGCGCACGATCGCTGTGATCACCGGCGACGGCGGGAACTCGGTATCGGAGAATGTCCGGCAGTTCTGCCGGGAGGCCCCGGTGCCTGAGGGGGTCGACCTGATCCACCGCGATGTGTCCGCCTCCGCCGGCGAACGGGGTGGCTATGACGTGATCCGCGCACTGTTGGCGACCGCCCCCGGGCTTGACGCGGTCTACGCGCCGGTGGACGTGGTCGCGCTGGGTGTGCTCCGCGGTATCCGGGACGCCGGGCGGTCGGTGCCGGGGGATCTGGCCGTCATCACGAACTTCGACGGTCCGCGGGCGGCGGGGGCGCATCCGAGGCTGACCGCTCTGGATCTCGACCTGCCGGGTATTGCCGAGGCCGCCGGCGAACTGTTGGTGGAGTGTCTGGCCGAGCCCTCCGATGAGGTGCGGGTCATGGCCTCCCCGGCGCCGACGGTCGTGGAGAGGGAGTCGACGGCGCGGTAGCAGGTGATGGCCGTTTCGATCTCGTAAACATGTGGTTTCCGGGGGAGGTGGTCGGCACATCGCATGGTTAAATCGATTTAGCACAGTGTGCGACTGCTATCCACCGACTGCTCACCGACATTTCACGAGAGACTCCTCTGACATGACCACAACCGCACCGCCCGGACACGCGGTACTGAAACGCCTGACGGGTGCCCTCGCCGCCCTCACAGCCCTCGCGACTACAGCGACCCTGGCGTCCTGCGCCGGCGGGTCCTTCGACACCACCGCACCCGACCCCGTCCATCCGGTCCCTGCCGCCGTCCAGCTCGTCTGGAACCCCAACGTCGAGAACACGGCGACCGTCGTCGCCCAGCAACGCAACTACTTCCGCGACGAGGGGCTGGACGTGACGATCCTGCCCGGCGGCCCCGAGGTCGCCGCGGACGCCCAGGTCGTCTCCGGCAACGCCGACATGGCCATCCTCACCAGCGAGGCACTGGCCAACGCCGTCGCCAACGGCGCCCCGCTCGTCGGCATCGGCGCGGTGTACCAGCGCTCGCCCTCCGTCATCCTCACGAAGGCCGATTCCGGCATCACCACCCCGAAGGACCTGGAGGGCAGACGGTTCGGCATGTCCCAGACCGACCAGCGGGTCTACGACCCTTTCTTCGCCTCCACCGGCGTCGACACCTCGAGAATCACCAAGGTCGCCATCGGAGCCGACCCCTCATCCCTGATGTCGGGGGAGGTGGACGCCATGTCCGCCGTCGCCGCCAACCAGCCCGTCGTCGTCCGCGAGAACGGCGTCGAGACCCGCGAGATCCCGCTCGCCGACTACGGCTACAACCGCTGGTCCGGTGTCATCGTCGTCCGGAAGGACGCCCTGGAGACCGACGGTTCCCGCGAGCGTCTGTTCGCGATGGCCCGTGCCATCGAGCGGGGTGCGGAGGACTCGGTCGCCGACCCCGAGGCCTGCGGGGCACTCGTGTACGACTCGTACGCCAGGGACCTCGGCCTCACCGAGGAATCCCAGATCGAGGGGGCGAAGATCTGGGCGGACCTCACCGCCTCCGTCGGACGCAGGACCGCCCTGTCCCGCATCGACGACGCAGGTGTGCGCAGCCAGCAGGAGTTCTTCGACCTCGTCGGCATCAACGCCACCGCCACCGACCTCTACGACACGACCATCAGCAAGGAGGTGTTCGGCAATGACTGACACCAACGGTACCCACAGCGCCGCGCCCGGCCTCGTCGCCGACCACGTCGAACGACGCTTCCCGACCCGCACCGGGGACGTCCACGCCCTGTCGGACATCAACTTCGTCACCCCGGAGGGCTCGTTCACCTCGCTGATCGGCCACTCCGGCTGCGGCAAGTCCACGCTGCTGCGACAGTTCGCCGACCTGGACACCCCGACCTCCGGCTCAGTCTCCGTGCTGGGTGAGAGCCCCCGGCAGGTCCGTGAATCACACCGCATCGGTGTCGCCTTCCAGGATTCCGCCCTGCTGCCGTGGCGCTCCGTGGAAGCCAACATCGCCCTGCCGCTGCAGGTGGCGGACAGGTCCGTCGACAAGAGAGCGATCGCCGACCTCATCGCGCTGACCGGCCTCGACGGTTTCGAGAAGGCACGGCCCGCCCAGCTGTCCGGCGGGATGCGCCAACGCGTCGCCATCGCCCGCGCCCTCGTGCTCGAACCCGAGGTCCTGCTGCTCGACGAGCCCTTCGGCGCCCTCGACGACATGACCCGGGAACACATGAAGGTCGAGCTGCAACGGATCTGGACCGAACGGCCCACCACCACACTGCTGGTCACCCACTCCCTGGAGGAGGCGGTCTTCCTCAGCGACCGCGTCATCGTCCTGGCAGCCCATCCCGGTCGCGTGGTCCGAGAGATCGACATCGACCTGCCCCGGCCCCGGCACCCCGACATGCAGCGCACCCCGGAGTTCCACCGCTACCGTGACATGCTCTCCGAGGAACTCTTCGCCGCGAAGCGGGGCCCGGACAGTACCGGCGGGAACGCGTCATGACCGCGACGAACAGGGCGACGAACAGGGCGACGAACCGTACGCTGACACGGGCGCTGACACGGGCGCTGACCCATCCCGGCGTCCTCACCGCCGTCGGTGTCCTGGTCATCTGGCTCGCCGCAGCCGCAGCCCTGCGCTCCAGTGACCTCGTCCCGTATCCGTGGGAACTGATCCGACAGATCATCGACGACCGGTCGTTGCTCACCGACCACGGCGGAGCGACACTGACGACCGCCCTCAAAGGCCTCATCCTGGGTGTCATCATCATCATCCCGTTGGCGGTCATCGGCCTGCTCTGGCGTCCGGCCGAAGAGGTCGTCATGCGCATCGCGGTGATCATCCACGTCATCCCGACCGTCGCCGTCGCCCCGATTCTCGTGGTCTCGTTGGAGGGGGACTACGGACGCATCGTCATCACCGCACTCCAGGTGTACTTCCCGGCCCTGGTCGGAGTGATCTACGGTCTGCGCCAGGCGGACCGCCGGGCACTCGACGTCATCCACGTCGCCGGCGGCAACAGCTGGCAGGGACTGGTCCGCGTCCGGCTCGCCGCCGCCGCGCCGAGCATCGTCTCCGCCCTGCAGATCGCCGTCCCGGCCGCCATCCTGGGTGCACTGATCAGCGAGTTCTTCGGCGCTTCCAAGGGACTCGGAGTGCTGCTGGTCAACGCCCAGCAGGGCTTCCTCATCGACCGGACCTGGGCCATCGCCGTCGTCGTCGGACTTGTCGCCACCTTCGGCTACGGTGCGGTGTCGCTGGTGGGGAAGTGGCTG
>NZ_CACZOO010000001.1 GCF_902782855.1 uncultured Corynebacterium sp. | reverse complement strand
TGGTAGTTCGACGCCATGCCTGCACGCACAAGCAGACCCCGACACCGCCCGCGGCGCGGTCTCCCGCATCGCCGACGAACTCAACCTCTCCCGCGAAACCCTGCGGATCTGGGTCCGCGAACACAAGGAATCCGGCGCCGCCACCCCGACGGAGTCGGTGGACCTGGAAGCGGAAAACCGCAGGCTGCGTAAAGAACTCGCCGAATCACAGCGGGCCAACGAGATCCTGAGGAAGGCCTCGGCTTTCTTCGCGGCGGAGCTCGAGCTACCCACACAAGTAGTCGTCGATTTCATCGACGGCAACCGTGCTCGATACGGAGTCGAGCCGATCATCCGGGTCCTGGCAGACACACACGCCCGCATCGCCGTGAGCACCTACTACGCAGCCAGAAGCCGTCCTCCTTCCGCCCGGTCCGTTAGGGACAACCAGGTGGCTGCGGCCCTGCACCGCATCTACGCCGACAACTACTCTTGATACGGCGCGAGGAAATACGGCGCGAGGAAACTGTGGGCTGAGATCAACCGCGAAGGAGCTTTCGGCCACGTTGCCCGCTGCACCGTGGAACGGCTCATGGTCCGTGAGAGCATCCGCGGGCTCCGCCGACGGGTGAAGACATCACCTATATCCCGACTCGTGCTGGGTGGGTGTACGCCGCATTCGTCCTGGATGCGGCCACCCGCGAGATCGTCGGTTGGCAGGTCACCAACCACCTGCGGGCCTCGTTGGCCCGTGATGCCCTCGACATGGCCTTGTCCACCCGTCTTCGGGCGGGTCAGGACGTGTCCGGGCTGATCCACCACTCGGATCGCGGAGTGCAGTACCGAGCGGTTTCCTACGGGCAGTCGCTGGCGGACTCGAAGGTCGTCGCGGCCTGATCAACAGACAAACGACCCTCTACAAAACCGGGGCTTGACATGTACCGCATTACCACCGAATCCGCCACACGGCGAACATAGGTGTCTCCGTAGTTCATGGTCACTGCTCCTGTTCCTGTTCGTCACCGAAGATCTGTTCCACGGTGCGGCCCAGCTCACGGCAGATCGCCAGCGCGAGGTGCACCGACGGTGAGCAGTTCCCCTTCTCGACGTTCGCGATGGTCTGCCGGGAGACGCCGACGCGGGACGCCAGCTCCGCCTGGGAGAGCTCCTCCCAGCGCCGCCAGCGACGGACCATGTTGGTGGTCCCGTCCGCGCCGTCCGCCATCTTCACTGTACCGTTCACATGTCACAATGTACATGATCCTTTACATTCAGTCCATGATGCTGACCGTTCCACATCTTCTCCCCACGTTGTAGCATTGGTCCTACATCAAGGAGGTGGAAACCATGACCACGATGCCCTCCCGCACGTTCAACCAGGACGTCAGCTCAGCCAAAAGGTCGGCGGACGCCGAGCCCCTGATCATCACCGACCGGGGCCGCCCCGCCTACGTCCTCATGACCATCGACGATTACCGGGACCTCACCGGGGACACCGAAGATCTCCTCGCCCGTCTCAGCATGGGCGACGAGGATGCCGATGACATCGACTTCGACCCTGCCCCCGTCTCTCTCGGACTGAAGGTTCCGGAACTGTGAGATATCTGCTCGACACCAACGTGCTCAGAGAGATCCGGAAGTCCCCACGCCGGGCAGATCCCTCCGTCCGCCGCTGGATTGCCGCGCAGCGACCTGCAGATCTCTACATCAGCGTCATCACGGTGCTGGAACTCGAACTGGGTGTCCGGCGTATGGAACGCCGTGATCCGGTTCAGGGCCGTCGGCTCCGCCAGTGGCTCGACGATGATGTGATGGACGTCTTCACGTCCCGCACTCTCGAGGTCGATGTCGACACCGCCGTGAGAACCGCATCACTCCACATCCCGGATCCCGCACCGGAGAGGGACGCCCTGATCGCCGCGACCGCGCTGGTGCACGGGTTGACCGTGGCCACGCGCAACACCCGGGACTTCACTCCCACCGGGGTTCCACTGGTCAACCCCTGGAAGTACTGACCCCGGCCCTGTCGTCCCATGAGGGGAGTCGGCATCGTGGGATCAGAGGCTGGTTCCGGCCCTGCGACACCGACCTCAGGTCCCACGATGCCGGCGGCGTGGTGGCCGACACCCCGGTATGCCGACGGGGTGGTGTGCCGACAGGGTGACAGCCTCACATCCGGCGCAGGTCGACCGCAGGCCGACCGAGGACGCGACGCCGCGCCAGATCGTAGGCGGCATCCACCACCGCCCGGACCGCGACCGGGTCCTCCCCCGCCGCACGCACGGTGATCCCGGCATCCCCGACCATGGTGGACGCTGCAGCGGTGAGACCGGGGACCACTGTGCCGACGGGAGCTGAGCCGGATCCTGCGCGACCTGCCTCGGCGACCAGTCCTGCGAGCAGCGCACGCACCTCGACCAGCAGTTCCTTCACCGCAGCACCGCCCCACCCCACCGGCGGAACGATGAGCACCGTGCCCCACACCGGCCACCGCGACAGCAGCATCTCGGAACGCCCCTGCCCCGCCCCGATCACGCACAAGGTGTCCGAGAGCAGCGGACGCCCGGCACGCTCCACCCGCCAGCACTGACCGAGTGCATCGAAGAGGTCGCGTTCACCGCGGGCCAGGCGTCCGGTGAGGATCACGTCCGCGGTGAGCAGCGTCGCCGAATCAGCCAAGGACACCTCCGTGACCTGTAGTAACCGCGACCCGGCGAAGAGGGTGTTCTGCCCCGGCAGGTACTCGCACACCGCCTCCTCCCCCACGTCCAGGCTGATCCACTGGGTCGCACACCCCGCGTTCATCCGGTGCACCGGCGTGCCCGCCGGGGTGGTGACCGTGGCCCGGGCCCCGGCGGTCAGCCGGATCCGCTGCCGGATCCGGTCGTTCTGCGCCAGCCCACCACCGGTGGACCGGACGTAGATGAAGGCCTCTCCCGGATCACCGGAAGTGCCCGGATCACCGGGGGTGGCCGGGTCGCCCTGCCCACCGTTGTCGATGTACAGCGGTCGGGTGAACTGCATCGGCGCCTTGACGAACCGCGAGGTCACCCCGGTTTTCCGTACCGGTGACGCCGCATCCGCGCCCACTGTCAGGTCGAGGACGCCGACCTTGCCCGGGCGTCCGACCGGTTGCACACCGTCAGTGGGGACGCGGGCACCGTCGGTCCCGTCGGTGGTGGCGTCCGCGAGAAACCGTCGGAACTCCCACGGCACCGGCGGGGTCAGCGCCGCCGGGTCGAGGCGCGGATTAAGGCGCGGGTCGAGGCGGGAACCGGGGCGCGGATCAGGATGCACATCAGGGCGGGTGTCCTGCGGCAGGGCAGGCAGGCTCACGCCCGGTACCCCTCCAGCGCCGCCGCGAGCTCCGCGATACCGCGACCCGCCAGGCAGTCGGTGAGGACGACCGGCTTGCCGTCGCGCACGGCGATCGCGTCCGCGTTCATGATGTCGATGTCGCAGCGCACGTACTGCGCGATGTCGGTCTTGTTGATCACGAGAATGTCCGATTCGGTGATGCCCGGCCCCCGCTTCTTCGGCATCTTCTGTCCCTCCGCGGTGTCCAGGACGAAGACGAAGACGTCCACCAGCGCCGGGGAGAACGTGAGGGTGAGGTTGTCGCCGCCGGACTCGAAGAAGATCGTGTCGATCTCCGGGTGCTCGTCCACCAGGTCCGCGGCGGCCATGAGGTTCATCGTCGGGTCGTCGCGCACGGCGGTGTGCGGGCAGGACCCGGTCTCCACGCCGACGATCCGGTCGGGGTCGATGATGCCGTCTAGTTCACGGCGGACGTGGAGGGCGTCCTCCTGGGTGTAGATGTCGTTGGTGATGACGCCGACCTGGCGTCCTGCCTCGACGAAGAGCGGGACGAGCGCCTCGATCAGCGCGGTCTTGCCGGAGCCGACGGGGCCGCCGATGCCGATGCGCAGCGGGGAGCCGGAACCGGTGACGGGGTCGGGGGTCGGGGTGGTCTGGGGAGTGGTCATGGTGGTCCTTTCTACGGCAGGGACGGGTGGTCTAGCTCATGAACAGGCGGGCGGGGGCGGTCTCGTGGGCGGCGGAGGCGAGGTCGGAACCTGGACTGGCACGACCGAGGAGGCGCCAGACCGTGGGGTCGGCGGGCGCACCGGCACTACCGCGGGAGGACGCCAGCAGGTCGGACGCCACCGCCGTGCACTGCACCGCCAATTCGGCGACGACCGGGTGGGCGGCGGTGATGACGACCTGGGCGTCGATGTGGTCGCACTGGCGCAGGCGCAACGCCGCCCCGGCCCAGCCGACCGCGAGGCCGGTCAGCTCTGTGGCGACGGCCTCCGCGGCGGTCAGCCCGTGGGAGGCGTGGACCAGTCCGGCGACGACGGCCTGGTTCCCGGGGGTCTCCTTCGCCGCCACGGCGGAGGCGTAGGACGCCAGCGGTTGCGGTGGAACCTGCCCCAACCGGGCCTCGACGTCGGCGGTGACCTGCAGCATCTGGCGTCCGACGCGGGTGGACGCCCGGCGCAGCTCATGGGTGACCTTCGTCGCCGAGAGTTCGTGGTCGACGGTGACGAGGGTGTCCAGGGTGCCGAGGTCGGCGTTTGCGGCGACCAGCGCCGCGACCGCAGTCGCCACTCCGTCGCCGGGGGCGGCGGTGTGGCGCAGATGGTCGAGCAGGGCCTCACGCACCTGCGCCGCCCCACGCACCCGGTGCGCCTGCACCAGCCCCTCCAACCCGTGGGACAGGGTGTACCGGCCCGACGGGTACGCCGAATCGGCATAGGTCATGGCCTGCAGGAACGGGAGCAGGGACGGCGGGGCAGACGACATCGGCGGCCTCAGAACAGGAAGAACTTCTGGGCCAGCGGCAGGGACTGCGCCGGGGCGATCGTGGCGTGCACCCCGTCGACGGTGACCTCGTAGGTGTCCGGGTCGACGCGGATGTCGGCGACCCGGTCGTTGCGGACCATGTCCTTCTTGCCGATGTTGCGGGTGTTACGCACCGGCAGGACCGTCGAGGTCAGGCCCAGTTTCTCCGGGACGCCGGCCTCGATGCCCGCCTGGGACATGAAGGTCACCCGGGTGGCCTGCAGGGCGGTGCCGTAGTTGGCGAACATGTCGCGGTAGTACACCGGCTGCGGGGTGGCCAGCGAGGCGTTCGGGTCGCCCATCTCCGCGTAGGCGATGCGTCCGGCCCGCAGCACCAGCCGCGGCTTCGCACCGAAGGTCTCCACCGGCCAGAGCACCAGGTCAGCGACCTTGCCGGGTTCGATGCTGCCGATGTGATCACTGATGCCCTGGGCGATCGCCGGGTTGATCGTGATCTTCGCGACGTAGCGCAGGACGCGCTCGTTGTCGTCGCCGTGGCCGCGGTCCTCCTCGAGCTCGCCGAGCTCCACCTTGCAGTGGTGGGCGGTCTGGAAGGCCCGTTGCCAGGATTCACCGACGCGACCCATCGCCTGCGAATCGGAGCTGAAGATGCTGATCAGACCCAGGTCATGGAAGACGGTCTCCGCGGCGATGGTCTCGGCGCGCACCCGTGAGTCAGCGAAGGCGACGTCCTCGGGGATGTCGTGGGACAGGTGGTGGCAGACCATCACCATGTCCAGCAGCTCCTCCACGGAGTTCACCGTGTACGGCAGCGTCGGGTTGGTCGAGGCGGGCAGCACGTTCGGCATCCCGGAGACCCGGAGGATGTCCGGGGCGTGGCCGCCGCCGGCGCCCTCGGAGTGGAAGGTGTGGACAGTGCGTCCGCCGAAGGCCCGGGCGGTCGATTCGAAGAACCCACCCTCGTTGAGGGTGTCGGTGTGGATGGCGAGCTGCACGTCGTACCCGTCGCAGACGTCCATGGCGTTGCGGATGTTCGCCGGGGTGGCGCCCCAGTCCTCGTGGATCTTCAGGCCCGCGGCCCCGCCGACGATCTGCTCGGCCAGGGCCTCGGGCAGCGCACCGGAGCCCTTGCCGAGGAAGCCGGTGTTCACCGGCATGCCCTCGGCGGCACGCAACATGAACTGCACACCGTCCGGGCCCGGGGTGCACGTGGTGCCGAGGGTTCCCTCGGCAGGTCCGGTACCGCCGCCGAAGAAGGTGGTGATGCCGCCGGCGAGGCCGTGCTCGGCCTGCTGCGGGGTGATGTAGTGGATGTGGGAGTCCACGCCGCCGGCGGTGAGGACGCGGTGCTCCCCGGCGATGACCTCGGTACCCGGGCCGATGACCAGCTCAGGGTCCACACCGTCCTGGGTGTTCGGGTTTCCGGCCTTGCCGATCTTCACGATGCGTCCGTCGCGGATGCCCACGTCGCCCTTGACCACGCCTGCCACGGCGTCCAGCACGATGACGCCGGTGATGACGGTGTCCAGTGCGCGTGCACCTGTGCCGTCGGCACCGCCGGTGGAGGTGGCGGTGGGGTCCTGGGCCATGCCGTCGCGCACGGCCTTGCCGCCGCCGTAGACGGACTCGTCACCGTAGGCGTCCGCCAGGAAGTCGGTGGTGATCCGCACCGTGAGGTCGGTGTCCGCCAGGCGGACGGTGTCCCCGGTGGTGGGGCCGTAGATCTCCTGGTAGCGGTGTCGGTCGATCGAGCTCATCAGTTCAGCTCCTCACCGGTGACATCATTCAACGGGTCATTGCTGGCCAGGAAGGCGGGCAGCTTCTCCAACGCGGCGGCCTTCACCGCCGGATCATCCAGCGCCCCTTCGGTCAGGCCCGCGAAGCCGTGGAGGACGCGACGTCCACCGAAGTCCACCAGCTCGACCTCACGGGTGTCGCCGGGTTCGAACCGCACCGCCAGGCCGGAGGGGATGGACAGGTGCAGGCCCCAGGTGCTCTCCCGGTCGAAGGAGAGTGCGGCGTTGACCTCGAAGAAGTGGTAGTGGGAACCGACCTGGACGGCGCGGTCGCCGGTGTTGGACACCCGCAGCGTGGTGGTTCGGCGCCCCGGGTTGAGCTCAATGGTCATCCCGGCACCCGGTGCGGTGCCGTAGCCTGCGGCAGATCCGGACATGATTACTCCGTGTTCTTCTCGTGGTGGTGACTGTGACTGTGCGAATGACTGTGCGAGTGGCTGTGCGAGTGGGAATGCGAGTGCTCTTCGTCGCCGTGGGAGTGGGCGAACCCGGTGGCGTGATCGGCGAGCAGCCCGGCGGCGATACCGTCGTCGTGGTGGTCGCGGGCCAGGTGCAGCGCGGTGTGCGACGCCCGCTCCACCGCCGTGGCCAGGGCGGACGCCCGGAACAGCGGTTCAGCGCCGCCGGTGGACTCCCCCAGCGCGAGGTCCGCACGGATCTCGACGATCTCGCGGGCCCCGAGCAGCCGCAGCCGTTCGCGGGCCGTCTCCGGGCTCGGCCAGGAGCCTTCAAAGGCGACCTCGACCTCGAGGTCCTCGGAGAACTGGCGCGCCAGGCGCACCCGGCGCAGCAGTTCGGCGTCCGCGAAGGGGTCGACGGTCTTCGCGATGAGCAGGACGGCGTCCTGCCCCGGTACCGACCCGACGCCGCGCAGATGACGCCGCATCTCGGCGATCGCACGGGTGGCGTCCACCAGGGAGGGACCGAGGATGACCTGCGTGCCGGAGCGCTGCGCCCACTGCAGTGCCTGCGCGGCCTGGGTGACCGAGGTGAGGTCGCGGTCGGTGCCGGCGGGGATGACGACCAGCGG